>JBBQXY010000150.1:0-14165 GCA_038209195.1 Ktedonobacterales bacterium
GTTGCCGCCTTCAAACTGCGTGAAGGCATGCAGATCGGCTGTATGGTAACACTGCGCGGCGACCATATGTACCAGTTTCTCGACAAGTTGATGAACGTGGCTTTGCCTCGTATTCGTGACTTCCAGGGCGTCTCCGCGGAAGCCTTCGATGGGCGCGGCAACTACACATTGGGCTTGCGCGAACAACTGGTCTTCCCCGAAATTGATTACGATAAAATCGATAAGGTGCGCGGTATGGAAGTGAGTATTGTAACTACAGCTCGCACTGACGAAGAGGGGCGACGGCTGCTCAAATTAATGGGCATGCCCTTTAAGAAATAACGCTGGAGGGCGAAATGGCAAAAACTTCGATGATTGTGAAGTCGCAGCGCAAGCCCCGCTTCAAGGTACAGCAGCATAATCGCTGCCATCTTTGTGGGCGGCCTCGCGCTTACATGCGTAAATTCGGTCTGTGTCGCATCTGCTTCCGCGAACGTGCGTTGCGTGGCGAGTTGCCCGGTGTGACCAAGTCGAGCTGGTAGTAGTCGCGATATGTGAAAGGGCGAAGGGACGAAAACGGGCGGGTAGTTAGAGATGAGACCCGCGTTTTCTGACTTTCGGATTATGGAGGAATTTCCATGAACATGACTGATCCTGTTGCGGATATGCTCACGCGCATCCGTAATGCGGTCTCAGCACGGCATACTCGCGTACTGATTCCGGCCTCGAAAATGAAGCTGGCGATTGCGCGAGTGCTGAAAGATGAAGGCTATATCAAGGATATTGAGATCCTGAAAGATAATCCACAGGGCACCATCCGTTTGACGTTGCGCTATGTGGATAAGAAACCGGTGTTGACGCAATTGAAGCGTGTCAGCAAGCCAGGCCTTCGTGTCTATACAAAACAAGCTACCATCCCACGCGTACGCGGTGGGCTGGGTGTAGCTATTCTCTCGACGCCAAAAGGTCTCATGACAGGCCATCGTGCCTATCAGCAGGGCTTAGGTGGCGAAGTCATCTGCTACGTTTGGTAGAAAGGCAGGTTCAGAATGTCCCGTATTGGACGAGCTCCAATTCCAGTGCCGCCAAAGGTACAGGTGAACTGGACTGATGGCAACCTGGTTACGGTCAAAGGACCCAAAGGTGTACTATCCTATCAGGTTGACCCTGCATTGACTCTTTCGTTAGAGGATGGAAATCTGACGGTTTCCCGCCCCTCTGATAGCAAAGAGCATAAAGCAAAGCATGGTCTGTATCGTACCCTCGTCAACAATATGGTTGTCGGGGTGACGACTGGATATACAAAACAATTAGAGATTCACGGGGTGGGTTACCGCGCCGCGAAGATGGGCGATAACCTTGTCATTCAGGTTGGGTATTCTCATCCTGTTGAGGTCCAGCCGCCCGCTGGTATCTCCTTTACCGTTGATGGTATTGATCCAGCTACCAAAGCCACCCGCGTGAGTGTTGCTGGTATCGATAAGCAGTTAGTGGGTGAGGTCGCCGCCAATATTCACCGTATTCGCAAGCCGGAGCCGTACAAGGGCAAAGGTATTCGCTACACAGGTGAGGTAATTCGCCGCAAAGCTGGTAAAGCTGGTAAAGTCGGCGGTAAGAAGAAGTAGGGGCTCAGGCCCGATATAAGCGCAGGCGAGGGAAGATTAGGAGAGACGTAGTGCCGACCACGTTTCTCAATGTAAGCTCTCTCCTCGCGCAGGTTAGGTAATACGAAAGGGGAGTCGCGAAAAGAGTCAAGGTGCGAGACAGCAGGATGAACCTGTAGCCACGCAGCTTTTCGCGCTACAAGAATGATTAAACGATTCAATGCCAATCAGGCACGGCTGCGGCGGCACCAGCGAATGCGGAATCACCTGGAAGGCTCGCAGGAGCGTCCAAGGCTTAACGTCTACCGCAGCGGCCACCATATCTACGCGCAAGTTGTTGATGATACCACTGGCAAGACATTAGCCGCCGCTTCATCGCTCGATGAGACATTGCGGGATTTTAAGCCGGCGGTGATGGAGCAGGAAAAAAAGGCACAAGACGCTGCCGATAAGGCCTTAGTGGTGGAAGCGGCAACTGAGACCATTCCCATCCAGGGTAAAGGTGCTAAAGCCCAGAAGCCTGCTCAAAAGGCTCCAGCAAAAGGCACACCCCAAAAAAGTACGCAAGGCAAAGGCGGTAAGCCTGGGACGCAGGTGAAGATTCTTTTACCGGCGGCCCAAAAAGGCACTGCGAAAACGCCAGTGGAGGCTCTTGAGGCTATTGCACATAACCGGAAAGTCGCCACTGCTCGTGAGGTGGGGAAACTCGTAGCCCAGCGTGCGAAAGAAAAGGGCGTCAGTCGTGTGGTCTTTGATCGTGGAGGCTACGCTTATCATGGACGAGTGGCTGCCCTGGCGGAAGGTGCTCGTGAAGTAGGCCTGGAATTCTAAGGCCGCGATGTAGGGGCCGAAGTATCGCGCCCTTAGAGGAAGTAAGATGCCAAGAATAGATGCTACAAAACTAAACCTGGAAGAGACGGTCGTTCAAGTTAGCCGTGTCTCCAAGGTAGTCAAAGGTGGTCGACGCTTTAGTATTCGGGCACTGGTGGTTGTCGGTGATCGCAATGGCTACGTGGGTTGCGGCCTAGGCAAAGCCAGCGAATATACCGAGGCCATTCGTAAAGGCGTAGAGGATGCCAAGAAGCACCTGATTCAGGTGCCTCTCTCCGGCACAACTATTCCTTTCAAAGTGACAACACGCTTCGGAGCATCCGAAGTCATGCTCAAGCCTGCCGCTCCCGGTACCGGTGTAATCGCCGGTGGTGCCGTTCGTGCCGTCGTGGAGTCAGCCGGTGTGCGTGATATTCTGACAAAAACGTTGGGTAGTACCAATAAGGCCAATACCGTTCACGCCTGCTTAAAGGCATTGCGCGAACTGCGCTCTCCTGAAGTGGAGGCGTCTCGCCGTGGTAAGACTGTTGCCGAAATTGTTGGGAAAAAGCGCGCAGAACAGATCGTGATTGCCAACGCCAATGCTGCTGAACAAGCTGCAGCCCTCCGTGCTATACGCGAAGAAGAGGCACGTGAGAACAGGGCTGCGGCAAATAGTCGCCGCGGTTCCGGTGATCGTGATCGCCGTGGTGGTGGTGGCAACGACCGTGGCGGTGGTAGCCGTGGCGGTGGTAGCGGTAGTGGTGGAGACCGCCGTGGTGGCGGAGGCGGGGGCGAACGCCGCCGTTAACCACCGACTAGTCATCGACTAGCCACCCAGAGGAGTAAAAAAATAATGACAAAACTGCGTGTAAAATATATTAGAAGCTCGATTGGCTATCCTAAGGATCAGAAAGCGACTATCCAGGCTCTTGGATTGCGCAAGCTACACCAAACGGTCGAACATGAAGACCGTCCAGCTATTCGTGGTATGATCCAGAAGGTAATTCACCTGGTGCAGGTAGAGGAGACTGTCAGTGAAACTCTCTGATTTGCGACCAGCTCCTGGTTCGCACAAGACAGAAAGACGTGTTGGACGTGGTCATGGCTCCGGTCGTGGCAAAACCGCGGGCCGTGGTACCAAGGGCCAGAAGGCTCGTACCGGCGGACATATCCATCGTGCCTTTAACGGTGGGCAGACACGCTTATCGAAGCGGTTGCCGTTTGTTCGAGGTCTGGGCAATAGCAATACGCCGTTCCGCCATGACCATACCATCGTCAGCCTGTATGATCTTGAACTGTTTGAAGTCGGCACCCAGGTCACTCCTGAGCTCATGGTAGAACAGGACTTAATGACAGCGGCTGAGGGCCGTGGGTTAGTGAAGATACTTGGCAATGGTGAAGTAGATCGAGCATTGACGGTGCATGCCCATAAATTCTCAAAAAGCGCACGCGCTAAAATTGAGGCCGCGGGCGGTACTGTGGAAATTATTCCAACGAAAGTCTACGAAAAGACGAAGAGGCGTAAGGACCAAAACCCTAAAACACCAGCCAGCCAGACCCCGGACACCACGGAGTAATCCGCTGGTGTCCTCGTTGGTTGGTTGCGTGCCATCGGCTCTTATAAAAGGAGGATCCCATGTGGGAACGACTGCGCAGTATCTGGACTGTTCCTGATCTACGCAATAAGATTCTCTTCACCTTGGGGATGTTATTGATTTTCCGCATCCTCGCCCATATTACTGTGCCTTTGACACATACGGAACAACAAAACCTGATTAAACTCTTTGGCACTAGCGGCAATCAGGGACTAGGTCAGTTACTGGGCTTGCTGGATGTCTTTTCCGGTGGCTCGCTACAAACCTTCTCTATTGTGGCCTTCGGTGTCTATCCGTACATCACTGCTACCATTGTGATGCAGTTGTTACAGCCGATCGTCCCGGCTTTGCAAAACCTGTCAGCACAGGGTGAGTCGGGTCGCTTACGCTTTAGCCAAATCACTCGTCTCATCACTGTTCCATTGGCATTCTTGCAGGCACTGGGACAGACCGCAATCTTTGTGAAAGCGGGCGTTCTGGATGCCTCGAGTTTTGGGCTTTTTGGCCCAAACTGGTTAGAAACCCTGTCGATCCTCATGTCGTTGACCGCAGGCACAATGATCCTGGTCTGGATTGGTGAGTTAATCACGGAAAACGGTATCGGTAATGGTATTTCATTGATCATCTTCGGTGGAATTGTCAGCCGTATACCTTCACTGATACAGCAGGGCTATCTGACCGCTTCCTCTACGACAGGCAGTGTTGTCAGTATTGCTGTGCTCTTAGTCATCGGCTTGATTATCATTGTCGGTATTGTTTACATCTACCTGGGGCAACGGCGGGTACCAGTGCAATATCCGACCAAGCGTATGGTGGGGCGGGGGATGCTCGTGGGTTCAGCACAAACGACCTACATTCCAATGCAGGTCAATAGCGCAGGTATGATTCCTATCATCTTTGCGAACTCAATGCTGATTTTTCCGGCTGTCCTTTCACAGTATCTGGTTTCCAGTAATGTGACCTGGCTGGCTAGCATCGCGCAATGGGTTGGCACCTACGTTGCCAATACGACTCTCTGGTACTACTGGGCGATTTTCTTTATCCTGGTGTTTGCTTTTACCTACTTCTACGCGTACGTCGTATGGCAACAGCAGAACATCCCGGAGAACTTACAGAAGCAGGGCGCGTTTATTCCTGGGTATAGGCCGGGTGAACCGACCAGTAAATATCTGGGCATGATCCTCAACCGCATTACGTTGTGTGGTGCTCTGTTCCTTGCCATTGTGGCAGTGATGCCATTCTTTGCAAGGGTTGGCGGGAACCAGCTTTTGAGTGCTGCTTCCCTCTTGATTGTCGTAGGCGTCGTGCTGGACACAGTCCGGCAGCTTGAAGCTCAAATGGTCATGCGTAACTATTCTGGTTTTCTATCATAAGGACGGTGCATTTATTGCGCCCTCCCTGTCACTTTGAATTGGCTGGGCGCAGTGAGGCGTTCAACGAATTTCCAGCGGAGGAAAGAGAAACGTGAATATTATCCTGATCGGCGCACAGGGATCGGGGAAGGGGACGCAGGCGGAAACACTCTCTCAGTTACTGGGTATTCGTCACGTTGCTAGTGGCGACTTGTTCCGTAAAGCCATAGGCGAGAAGAATGAACTGGGTAGCAAGGTCAAGGATTATCTGGAACGTGGGGAACTGGTTCCTGACGATCTGACCGTGGCAGTGGTACTCAGTCGCATCAAAGAAGCGGATTGTAGGTACGGTGTGCTGCTGGATGGATTTCCGCGCACTATCGTACAGGCAGAGGCATTGGATGACGGACTACACAGTACTGGGCAGCAAATTGATGTCGTGGTCTATCTGCAAGTTCCGCGTGCGGAACTGCTCAAAAGGCTATCAGGCAGATTTATCTGCCGCGCCAACCAACACGTTTTTAACATCAACTCGAATCCACCAAAAGTACCTGGCGTGTGTGATATTGATGGCAGCGAGTTGTATCAACGCTCCGACGACAAAGGAGAGGCGGTGGAGAAACGCCTGAACACCTTCTTCAATGAGACCATTCGCCTGCTGGACTATTATAGCAAGCAGCAGAAGGTGGTCGAGGTCAATGGAAACCAGAGTATCGGACAGGTTAAGGCTGATCTCGTGAGCCATATCAAAACGTTCATAGCGCAACGGGACTCTTCCTAAGAGTCGTGTTGGAAAATATCAAGGAATAGCATGGCACCAATTCTGAAATCGAAGACAGAACAAGAAAAGATACACGAAACTGGTCGTCTCGTCGCCGAGATACTGGCACAGCTTCGTGCAGCGGTACACCCCGGCATCACTACCGATGAACTGGACGCGCTAGCCGTCGTGGCATTAGAACGACACGGGGCTAAATCAAGCTCTTTGGGCTATCACGGTTACCCCAAATCAATTTGTACGTCTGTAAACGATGAAGTGGTACACGGTATTCCTGGCACACGAGTATTGGAGGAGGGCGATATCGTCACTATTGACTTTGCCGCCTTCTACAATGGCTGGCACGCCGACTCGGCAATCACGGTCCCGGTTGGCACCGTCTCTGCCGAGGCGCAGCGTCTGTTGAAGGTGACAGAAGACTCACTCTATCGCGGCATCGCCGCTGCTCGCGCTGGTAATCGCCTGTTTGACATTGGTCGTGCAGTGCAACACCACGTTGAAGCAGCGGGGTTCTCGATAGTGCGGCAGTACAGTGGACATGGCGTAGGTCGCAGTATGCACGAAGACCCACAGGTGCTCAACTATATTGAACCGGGGCAACCAAACCTGCTGTTAAAGCCAGGAATGGTGATCGCAATAGAGCCCATGGTCAATATGGGTGCCAGGGAGACGCGTGTACTCGCCGACGACTGGACCGTTGTCACCGCCGATGGTAGCTATTCTGCCCATTTCGAGCACACGATAGCCATCACCGAAAACGACGCCATTATCCTGACGCAGTAAAGGCCTACTAGACAACTTTATAAATTTGTGCTATAATTCGTAGTTGGCTGCAGCAGTGTCAACTGCTGCCATTTTATAGCTTTTGAAATCACCACATAATCTAAATAAACCCATTGGACGCCGATTGAACCAGGCAAAAAATCTTTGTGAACCTACCATTGCGAGAGCGCGTCTCGGCTGCCGCGCAGGAAGCATCCTTGAAGGTCCGCAGGAGACAAGAAGCGTATCGTCCACCCACCGAGTTGGACGCAGGTTGAAACACACGAGTAGTGAATTCTGCCGTTAAGAGAAAGGAAACTATGGCAAAAAAGGATGAAATTGAGGTCGAGGGTAAAGTGCTTGAAGCCCTCCCCAACGCTATGTTCAAGGTAGAGATTGATGAGCAGCATCAGGTTTTGGCTGTCCTCTCAGGGCGCATTCGCATGAATTTTGTGCGTATTGTGCCAGGCGATAAGGTCAGAGTTGTGCTTTCACCCTACGATCTCACGCGAGGTCGCATTACATGGCGTGTGAGAACGTGAGGGGATAATCCTCATTTACTAATTCCTTTTCTTCTAAACGGCATCGTTTCAATGGCAATTACCAGACAAATGGGCAATGAAAAAGGAAATACGTATGTTTCCGCAAGCCTTTGTCCATTCTAATCTTTTTTGTACCTTACTAAGGAGGGCAAGCGATGAAAGTGCGAGCCTCAGTAAAGCCGCGTTGTGAGAACTGCAAAGTCATCCGTCGCAATCGTATTGTGATGGTGATCTGTAGCAAGGATCCAAAGCATAAGCAAAAGCAGGGCTAATGAAGTGTTACGGGTTTCACGTTTCCAGGTGCAAGGCGCACAGGTGAAACCCGCAACTCGAAGCTGGAGGGAAAGATGGCTAGAATCGCCGGCGTTGATATCCCACGCGAGAAGCGAGTGGAGATATCGCTGACGTACATCTTCGGGATCGGGCTCACCACGAGCCAGAAAATCCTGGAGCGAACGCGTATTAACCCGGACACACGGGTCAAAAACCTAACCGAAGAAGAGGTCAACCGCCTACGTGAGGTGATCGACCGCGAACATAAGGTCGAGGGAGATTTGCGCCGCGAAGTGGATATGAACATCAAGCGGCTCATCGAAATTGGCTGTTACCGGGGAATGCGCCATCGTCGCAACTTGCCGGTACGTGGCCAGCGCACGCGCACGAATGCACGTACACGTCGTGGACCGAAGAGAACAGTAGCCGGCAAGAAAAAAGCCGTCGCTAAGAAGTAACGCCCGGAGGTATTGCAAGTATGGCAGCAGGAGACAAGAAGAAACCAACAAGCAAGCCACGGCGGCGTGAGCGTAAATCCATACCGCGTGGGCAGGCCCATATTCAAGCAACATTTAATAATACCATCGTGACTTTGACCGACCCCAATGGAAACGTTATCTCGTGGGGCAGTGCAGGTGGGCAGGGCTTTAAAGGCTCCCGCAAAAGCACCCCGTATGCCGCGCAGGTTACAGCCGAGACGGCAGCACGCAAAGCGATGGAACATGGACTGCGCCAGATCGAAGTCTTTGTCAAAGGCCCCGGCTCTGGTCGCGAGGCGGCCATTCGGTCCTTACAAAACGCAGGACTGGCCGTCACCTCAATTATCGATGTCACGCCTATTCCGCACAATGGCTGCCGACCGCCGAAACGGCGGCGTGTATAGGTGGGTAACCCACGCTGTGCGTGTGAGGAGGATTCAACTAGATGGCACGTTATACCGGCCCCGTCTGCAAACTGTGCAGGCGTGAGGGGGTAAAACTGTTTCTTAAAGGCGACAAGTGCATGACAAAGTGCACCCTTGAGCGCCGCAATACTCGCCCTGGTCAACATGGCAGCAGTCGTCCGCGCAAGCCTTCTGGCTATGCCTTACAACTGCGCGAGAAGCAAAAAGTTCGTCGTACCTACGGTGTTCTGGAGCGACAGTTCCACAAGCACTTTGAAGCCGCAGCACGCCGCCCTGGCAAGACCAGCGAAAATCTGCTGCAAGTGCTGGAGATGCGCCTGGACAACCTGGTGTATCGCCTTGGTTTCGCGGATTCCCGCGCCCAGGCTCGCCAGCTTGTCTGCCATGGACATTTTGCTGTGAATGGTCGCAAGACCGATATTCCTTCTTTTATTGCGAAACCCAATGATGTCATTTCTGTACGCGAGCGCAGCAAAGGTATCGAGTACTTCAAGACTCGTGCGTTACTGTTATCGCAAAAGGGTGTAAGTTCCTGGCTGAGCCTGGATACCAACGCGCTGACTGGCCGTGTACTCTCACTGCCCTCCAGAACCGAGTTGGAGCTGCCCTTTGAAGAGCAATTGGTGGTTGAACTGTATCAGCGATAGTACATTCGTACCATCGAGTCGGCGGATGGGAACAAGCCTGCGCGCTTCCTCAATAGGAACCGCGCCAGGGCTAAAACTCTTGGACTACCAACGTTTCCAGTTTCTCGTTCCTTGCGCTATCAGGTGAAACGAGTAATGAGAAACTCGCGGGAAGCAGTGGTAGAAAAAGAAAGGCAGGTAGGAACCTTGCAAGAAAGTATTACTCTGCCTCGCATTAAAAATACCAAGACACAGGGTAATTATGCGAGCTATGATATTGAGCCTTTAGATGCGGGATATGGCATGACCCTGGGCAACGCGCTGCGGCGTGTCTTGCTTTCATCGTTGCCGGGGGCCGCGGTGACCTCTATTCGGATTGAAGGTGTACAGCACGAGTTTCAAGATATCCCTCATGTGATGGAGGATGTCACCGATATCGTGTTGAACATCAAGCAGTTACGCCTGCGCTCCTTCTCTGACCATCCGGTCTCTATGCGCCTAGAGGTGAGTGGAGAACGCGAAGTGACGGCAGCCGATATAATGGCTCCTAGCACTGTAGAGATTGTCAATCCCGATCTCCATATTGCCACGCTTGATAATGAAAATGCCCGCCTCGAGATGGAACTGGTCGTAGAGACTGGTCGAGGCTATGTTCCCGCTGACTCGAAAGAAGATCAGCCCATTGGGGTGATTCCTGTCGATGCCATTTACACGCCAGTGCAAAAGGTAAACTATTCGGTGGAGCATACCCGCGTCGGGCAAATGACCAATTTTGATAAGATCGTTCTTGATATTACGACTGATGGAACGATCACACCGGATGAGGCTTTACGGCAGAGCGCGGATACCCTGGTACGGCACTTTTCACAGCTTGCCAACTACCGGGCTGTCCTGACCGAGCCAGAGAAGGCACCACTCAGCAGCTTACCAATACCACAGAAGATTTACGATACACCTATCGAAGAATTGGACCTCTCCGTTCGTGCCTATAACTGTCTCAAACGCAGTAATATTACGAAGGTAGGTCAGGTTCTCTCGATGAACGAGGAAGACCTGTTGGGTGTACGCAACTTCGGTGAAAAAAGCTTGCAAGAGTTGCGCGAGCGGTTACTGATACGTAACTTCTTGCCGAACCCGCGTACAAGTACTGTCGGAGCCGATGACGGCGATCACGAAATGGAGGACTAAGGTGAGGCACCGAGTTGCCGGTAACCGGATGAGTATGCCAGAGCCACGCCGCCGTGCAGCGCGACGTAGCATGATGGCCGGCCTTATCCGTTACGATAGAATTGAAACCACGGAGTCACGCGCCCGTGCCATCCGTAGCGAAGCTGAGAAGCTGATTGATATCGCCATCAAAGGTCGCCAGAAGGCGCAGAATCACCTGAAAGCGGTGGTTACTGACGCTGACAAGGCCGAGCAGATACTGGCGTTCGCACGACGAGGCCGTTTTACCTTGCAAAAGAAGATTACCTCGAACGAAGACCGTGCTGCGCAGTATAAGGCTCCTTTGACCGATAAAGGGCGCAAATTCCTGGAGAATAAACTGAAGAGTCGCCGCGAAGAGTTGCTGCGCATCTTCTCGAACGAGGATGAGGCCGAGAAAGCTTTGGAGGCCGCGTACGAGTCTATGGTTATCGAGCTCCATGCTCGTCGCCAAATTCTCAGTGCGTTGCCCGACGAGCTGGTCGTCAAGAAGATGTTCGAGGAATTGGCGCCGCGCTACCTGGGGCGTCCGGGTGGGTATACACGTATTACCAAGCTGGGCAAACGTAAGGGCGATGCCGCTGACATGGCCCAGATTGCCCTGGTATAGGGTGTGTGGGCGCGAATGGCAATGGTCATCTGCTGCGCCCACATTTGACATGGACAGATGAATATCGCATGTGGTATCGAGTATGATGGCACTGAGTATCACGGTTTTCAACGCCAACTGGACCGCCACGGACCGACGGTACAGGGGGAATTAGAGGCGGCAATTGCTCGCATCTCCGCTGAGAAAGCTGTTGTAAACGGAGCGGGACGCACAGACGCTGGTGTTCATGCCAGTGGGCAGGTGATACAATTCCGCTCAAACTTTCGTCTGACGCCTGAGGTGTGGGTACGTGCACTCAATGCTCACTTACCCAACACCATCGCAGTACGGTGGGCACAGGAGGTTCCTGAACGCTTCCATCCGCGTTTCAGCGCGTTGGGCCGTTCCTATCGCTACACCATTTGGAACGATCTGGCCCCGTCGGCTCTGCGGGCGCGGTTTAGTTACTTTCGCTCACAGGCGTTGGATGTTGACATAATGCAGGAGGCGTGCCAGTTGCTGCTGGGGCGCAAGGATTTCGGAGCCTTTGGGCATAGTCCCGAAGCCACTAATCCTAAGAAACCGGGCCCACATTCCTGTGTTCGTAATTTGCTTGAGGCACGGTGTATACGGCAAGATGCACCACTTGAAGCACTTATCTATTGTGATTTTACTGCGGACGCCTTCCTCACTGGGATGGTACGCAGAATGGTTGGAACACTGTTGCTGGTAGGGCAGAAGCGTCTCAGTCTGACGGAGTTTGCCACTATCGTGCAACACGCGGATAAGACGCACCCTGGTGCAGCGGCCCCACCACACGGGCTATGTCTGGTGCGGGTTGATTATCCTGAAGCGTATGCCATTGGTAGAGGTACTGTCCTTGGACAGCAATAAGCCTCTTCCTGCCATACCGAGTTCAGGTAGAGGGTACTCCTGATTGGATGCCCAACTTCGTTTGGAGTAACGAAAGATGATGAAGACATATAGCGCGAAGGCCGCTGACCTACAACCTCAATGGTACATTATTGACGCCGAGGGTCAGGTGTTGGGCCGTGTCGCGTCGCAGATTGCGCAGATTCTGCGCGGCAAGCATAAACCTACCTTTACACCGCATCTACAAAGCGGCGATTTCGTGATCGTGATCAATGCTGACAAGATCGCGGTTACAGGCGACCGTTTGAATCAGAAGGTCTATTATCGCCATAGCCAGTATCCAGGTGGTCTGAAAAAGACGACGTTACGGCAGACGTTGGAGGGACGCTTTCCTGAGCGTGCTCTGATCCACGCGGTACGGGGTATGGTCATGCATAACCGTCTGGGTGATGAGATCATGTCTCACTTGAAGGCCTATGCTGGCCCGACGCATCCCCACGAGGCACAGAAACCTATTCCCTGGACAGGCCCGCAGGCATTGTTGAAACAGCCCACTAAGGTTGTCGAGGCTCAGTAAAGAAGAGGAGAATCTACCTTGGCCGATACCCCTAAAGGTGATTATTACTACGGTATGGGACGGCGCAAGACGGCTGTAGCCCGCGTGCGCCTCTATCCCAACGGTGACGGCAGTATTACTGTCAATGGCAAAAGTGCGCAAGCGTATTTCGGTACTCGCGATACGCCGATGGCGACGATGAACGGCCCCTTGCGCGTGCTCGAATTAGGCAATGCCTACACGATCACCGTCCGTGTGGTCGGTGGTGGCACTACTGGACAGGCTGGTGCCATTCGTCACGGCGTCGCTCGTGCGCTGTTACGGGTCAATCCCGAATGGCGGCTTGCTCTGCGCAAAGCTGGCTATCTGACGCGCGATCCCCGCATGAAGGAACGCAAGAAGCCCGGCTTGAAACGTGCCCGTAAGGCTCCACAGTACACGAAACGTTAATCGTTGTCGTACGCTGTTTCTAAGCCTAGATAAGCAGTGAACACGAGAGGGGATATGCAGCGACGCTGCATATCCCCTCTCGTGTTCACTGCTTATCTAGTCCAACACCTTTTGCTGCTCTGGCTGCGCAACGCGCTCCTGTGCATAAACTGGTGTACACCACTGGTCACGATACGCAGGTATGCGTCCACGCACGATATTGAAGTAGAGTTGCTGGATGGTACGGGCGATAGGGCCAATTTCTCCGCTGCCAACGATGCGATGATCGACACTGACGACCGGTGCAATCTGGGCACCAGTACCACATAAGAAAATCTCATCAGCTATATAGAGCTCGGTACGATCTACCTGCCGCTCACGCGTAATACGTCCTAGTTCGCGTGTTGCCAGTTCGATGATGGTCGCGCGAGTGATACCGAGCAGAATGTTTTCGGTAGCGGAGGGCGTGACCAGCTCACCATTCACTAGTAGGAAGATGTTTTCCGCACTACCCTCCGAGACATGTCCTTCATGGCTGAGCATGATCGCCTCATCGAAGCCGTTCTGCATAGCCTCGCTTTTGGCGAAGGCCGAGTTGACATAAGCCCCAATGATTTTCGCACGGGCAGGAATCGCATTATCGTCGATACGCCGCCAGCTAGAGACACCGCAGCGCAGCCCACCGATATCGATGTAGTCGCCAACGGGCTCAGCCGTGAGAATAAAGCTATCCTGGATACCATGCAGACTTACGCCGATGGTCTGTGAGGATTTGTATGCCACGGGCCGTAGATAGACATCCTGTCGCTGCCCATTGCGGCGCACCAGTTCTATGCTGATCTCCATGAGCTGATCTACCGTGTAGGGAAGCTCTATTTGCAGAATTTTGCACGAGAGTAGCAGACGCTGGTAGTGTTCACGGAGGCGGAAAAGGTAGACTTGCTGGTCTTCCTCGTTCCAATACCCTCGTATACCCTCAAAACACCCGGTGCCATAGGCGAAACCATGCGTTCGTACCGAAATCACACCTTGCTCAACAGGTACGAACTGACCGTCCATATAGAGTTCTTTTGCATCCATAGTATAGTATGTGTGGCAAGCAGCCAGTGTGCTACCTACCTTCCCTCCTTTTTGTATCTTTCTGCTAACTTCATTCATTCTATAACACTAGTGCTCTGACCGCCTTCATGTGACGTGCCGCCAACGGCGGCAGATGAAAATGCACGAGAAAAAGGGCGCAGCCCGAGAACCCCGGCAAGGGGCCCGGCCCCCTGCATACCCCCA
>JBBQXY010000151.1:0-13814 GCA_038209195.1 Ktedonobacterales bacterium
TCCCTACACACGCAACTCCCCAACCTTATTTGAGATGTATTGGGCACAAGGCCCCCCATCGACCACGGCCCAGCCCCCTGTCCCTACACACGCAACTCCCCAACCTTATTTGAGATGTATTGGGCACAAGGCCCCCCATCGACCACGGCCCAGCCCCCTGTCCCTACACACACCGCAACCCTCGATGCAAACAAATGAAACGCACCCTGTATAGGCTACTAGCGGTGTTTTACTCAGCGGAGAGGATGTAGGCGTAGTAGGGTTGTCCACCATCAACGACGTCGATTTCGATATGTGAATATTGTGCTTTGATGCGCTTGGCGGTCTCCTGTGCCTCTTGCATGGTCACGTCTTCACCGTGATAGAGTGTGACGATCTCATAGCGATCGATGTTCATGCGCTGGAGGGTGTCATTGATGACCTGCTGGATATTCTGGCCAGCGACGGTAAGGTTGCCATTGATGAGGCCGATGTAATCACCTTCGCGCACTCGGACTCCACCAATCATGACCGTGCGTACAGCAGTGGTAATTTCGGCGGTCTGGGTATTTTTGGCGGCCTCGGTCATAGCCTGGCAGTTCGTAGCAAAGTCCGCGTCGTAGTTAAAGGCCAGGAGAGCGGAGATACCCTGGGGCATGGTGTCGGTGGGGACGATATAGACCTCTTTGTCGGTCAGGTTCGTGACTTGACGTGCGCTCAAAATGACATTGCTGTTATTGGGTAAAATAATGACCTGTTTGGTTGGAATGGCATTGACTGCCGCGAGCAATTCTTCTGTACTGGGATTCATGGTCTGCCCACCGGAGACTAGCTCGTTCACGCCAAAACCGCGAAATACTTTTTCAAAACCAGCACCGGCGACAACGGCCACTGTGGCGATAGGATGGGCGGGAGGTGTTTCAGGGGCTTCGTTGGCCTCGTTAGTTGTTGTCTGATCAGAGGCGTGTTCAACCTCGCTTTCGGCGGCATAGGTCAGGCTCTGCTCTTGTAGATTTTCGATATTGATGTCGAGCAGGCTACCAAGCCCTACACCGTAGTCGAGGATTTTGCCGGGCCAGGGTGTATGGGTATGGACTTTGAGCATCTTCTCGTCACCCGCGACCACGGTAGAGACGCCGCCCATGGCAATAATACTCTGCCGAATGCCTTCGACATCCAACTTTTCGCCGCGTAGTAGGAAAACGACCTCATAGCCAAATTCTTCCTCGATGGTTACGCGCCCTTTTTTCACCTGTGCCTGAGTAGAGGAAGGTGACGCTAGAGGTGCTGACGCTAGAGGTGCTGACGTAAGGGTAGCTGCTTCTATGGCACTAAGTTCAGTTGTCTCGCCGCGAATATAGCGCCAGACGCCCTCTAAAATCGTGCAGAAGCCCTGGCCGCCGGAATCGACGACGCCAGCCTGCTTGAGGGTGGGCAAGAGGTCAGGGGTGCGCGCGACGGATTGGCGAGCGGCGGTGACCACCTCTTGCATCAAACCAACGAGGTCATCACCACGCTCAGCGCTTTGCCTGGCGGCGTCCGCGCTGTCTCGCACCACTGTGAGGATGGTTCCTTCGACTGGTTTGAGGACGGCACGATAAGCCAGGCGGGAAGCTTCTTCCAGGGCAATGGCGAGATCAGGGGCAGCGAAGGTTTGTTTTTTGTCCAATCCCTGGGCCAGCCCGCGAAAGGTCTGGGAGAGGATGACGCCTGAATTGCCACGTGCTCCCATCAGTGCGCCGTGGGCTAATTTCGCGGCGATGACGCCAGCAGAAGTTTCGTTGCTATCGGCGATACCACGGATTGCAGCTTGCATGGTTGCCGACATATTGGAGCCGGTATCACCGTCTGGTACGGGAAAGACATTGAGCGCGTTGATGGCCTCGCGGTGCTCTTCTAGCCATGCGGCAGCCACGATTAACGCCTTCTTGAGGTCTTGCCCATCAAAAACGCTGATGCGGCGCGGACGTTGAGTGCGTGATGTATGTGCTGCGTGCGCTGATTGTTCCTGCATCGTGGATATGCTACCTTTTGCTGTTTATTTTTTTGCCAGTGGTGACGTTGGGCCATGGCTTAGGCCCTGGATATTTACGTTGACCTGGGCCACAGGCACACCGAGCATCTTCTCAATGGAGAACTTGACACTGCTCATGATATTATGGGCGATCTCGGACATACGCAACCCATATTCCAGGGCCACGTAGACTTCGACAATAATCTGTTCATTGACTACGCGCACCTGGACGCCCTGGTTGGATTGCTCCGGCGGCAAAAGTACTGCTTGCCCATTATGCAGGCGCGGGGCAGTGATACCGACAACGCCATAGCATTCGCTGGTTGCCTGGATAGCGATGGTATGGATGGCATTGGGCAAAACTTCGATCTTACCCAGGGGACGGGAGCCGTGCTGTGGCTGGATAGCGGACGCTTTCGACAGGTGCATTTCTTTTCTCTCTTGCCAAAACGGGTAACAACATGCTATACTCGCATAGCATCGTCACTCGCGTGGCTGCTCATCTAGACTGAAACACTGTTGCAGTATATCACTTTGCGCTTGCCAAAACAAGTACCCTCTGCTATACTCGTATGGTTATCATATCGGTGGCTTCTCGTCAGAGATTTAAATAAAAACATGTGCTGAATTTGTTGTAATGAGGGAGGACCAGAGAAATGTCATCAGGTCGTTGTGAAGTCTGCGAGCGCAAGCCAATGCATGGCAATAATGTCAGCTTCTCGCAGCGCCGCACGCGCCGCCGCTTCGTACTGAACGTACAGCGTCGTCATATCAAGGTTGGTGGTACTATGCGCACAGTCAATATCTGCACGCGCTGCATGCGCACCATGAACAAACTGCCAAAAGTTCGCTAAAAAGCGGGGCCTGATACAACGCGTGGGGCCTGATGCCCACAAGGGGCATCACTACATGTAATATGCCCTTTGTGGGCATCAGGTGGATTTTCGGATAGGTTGTAGGTTAAAAACGCATAGCAGATGCCACGGAAACCGCAAAGTTTCCGTGGCATCTGCTATGCGTTTTTACTTGTCTGCTTGGACTTTCTCGAAGCGTGTGCGCAATTGACCACAGGCGGCGGCGATGTCATCACCGCGCTCGGCGCGCACGCTATTGCTGATGCCATGCTCAAAGAGAATGGTGCGGAAAGCGCGAATGGCATCGGGGCCCGGCGTACTAAAACTGGCGGAGGTGGCATTGACGGGAATGCAGTTCACATGGGCGAACTGCTTGAGGGGAGCCAGCAGTTCGCCCAGGCGATGGGCATACTCTGCTGTGTCGTTTACGCCCGCCAATAAGACGTACTCGAAGGTTACCTGTCGCCGCGTGGCGGCGATATAGTCTTTGCAGGCGGCGATGAGTTCTTGCACGGGGTATTTGCGGTTGATTGGCATGGTCTGACTGCGCAATTCGTCGGTCGGAGCATGCAACGAGATGGCTAGATTGACTTGCAATGGTTCCTGGCTGAGTTTGCGAATGGCGGGAACCAGTCCCACGGTGGAAACGGTCATATGCCGTGCCCCTAGATTGAAGCCCTCCGCGCTATTGAGGATACGCAGAGCCTGTAAGACATTGTCGTAGTTGTGTAGTGGCTCGCCCATGCCCATTAAGACGATATTGGTGATGTGGTCGATGGGCGTACTGCCTGGTAACCCGGCGGCTGTCCAGGGTGCGGCGCGTAGTTCTCGCGCAAAGAAGAGGACCTGGGCGACGATCTCGCCCGCGCTGAGGTGACGGTCAAAGCCCATCTGTCCGGTGGCGCAGAAGGTGCAGCCAAAGGCGCAACCAGCCTGGGTAGAGACGCAGACGGTGGCTCGTGCGCTATTCTCTGCATAGGGCGGATAGAGCATCAATACCGATTCAATGAGCTTGCCATCGGCCAGTTCCAGCAATATTTTGCGCGTGCGGTCATCTTTGGAGTGCAGTTCGCTGCGCACAAGCATGGGGCCAATGCTAGCCTCTGCGGCGAGCTTGTCGCGCAACGATTGCGGTAGGTTGCTCATCTGCGCGAAATCCGTACAGAGGCGTTGAAAGAGCCAGTTATACAGTTGTTTGGCGCGAAATGCCGCCTCCCCGTGTTCCACAATCCATGCTTGCAATTGTGGCAACGTGAGGGCCAGGAGGTCGGTCTTTTTGTTTGTGTTTATAGGTGTGATGGTCATAGCTCATTATAGCATGAAAGGGGTGGTATTGTCCTTGCTCGTGCTGGTTTTTACTATTCCCAAAAACTCCAAAGTGCGATACAATCAGCATAGGCATATGTATACTAGTAATAGCGGCAAAAAGCTAGCAAGAACCTCATACCTTTTGACATCGAAATATACCATAACAAGCAGGGGATGTAACAATGCTAAAAAGCTGGTTAATACAAAATTTCAAGCCCATTCTCGATTCAGGTGAGTTAACATTAGCCCCTGTCACAGTCCTTGCTGGTCGCAATAGCTCTGGTAAGAGCAGCCTCATCCAGTCGATGCTGATAATCGCTCAAACTCTGAGTAGTCGAATACTTGATCGAGCTTTACTTCCTAATGGTCCTATAGTTCAGCTAGGTACCTTTGAAGATATATTGAGCGAGCAAACTAATTTGCGAACTTTGGTGGTCAGCTTTGAACTGGAAATGGAAAAAGAGGAGATCAAAGTACCTGCTAAAAGTAAGGTCAGGTTAGTAAACGAAAGACTCGTTGCTGGATTAAGTACAAACATCCAATCTGTGAAGGTCACTGCTCAGTTTCGTAGTGTGAGCACCAATAGTAAAAGAGTTTCTGCCATTGAGGCATCGAAAGTCAACGTAGAAAGTGTTTCGATGGAAGTGGTTGGATCTTCTTATGCACAATCTTCTCTGTTCTCAGGAAGTGAGACGTCACTTGAATTTAGTTTAGACATTACGTCGTTAACACCGGCAGAGCTTGATGAATTTCTCAAAAATGTTGCACCTGAATACTTAAGACTTGTTCCGTATGCTACTACAGAGTTAAATTATCTAGGCTCTTTTAAACTAAAAAGCACATTAGACAATACTCGTATTCCTGATCCATCTCTCGTATCTTTTTCTCATTTTCTCCCTGCTCGCCTGATTGGGAAATATGTTGATGACAAACCTGGAAAAATCAAAACACACAACATGCTGGAAGAATCCCCGCAGACAGGTAGTGGCGATAATAGGGGGAATGCAACATTAGAAGCTGTAACTAACAATGTGTATGTAGAGAATCTCGAAGAGGCAGTTGAGCAAATTGTTCAGTTTTTCACCAGTAGAATACGCTACTTAGGCCCACTACGCGCTGATCCACAGTCAGCGCAAAGATTTGCGCCGAGTAGCGAGTTAGATGATGTTGGCGCAAAAGGAGAGTATGCCGCAGCAGTTTATAATGCTAATCAGAATGCAAGTATACAGTGGTACAATCCCTTCGACAGGAAAAATGAGCAAAGTACATTAAAAGAAGCTCTAGATACGTGGGTGAATTACTTAGGGGTAGCAAACGAAGTAAAAATTCAAGTAGCGGGACAGAGTGGAGTAAGTTGGCAAGTAGTGCAGAGAGAAGGACATAAAGCTTTGCCGCTTACTGCTGTAGGTGTTGGCGTCAGCCAGATTTTACCTATTTTAGTGATGGGCTTGTTGGCACCTGATGATACACTCTTGCTCGTTGAGCAACCCGAATTGCACCTACATCCCAGCGTACAAGCTCGCTTAGGGGATTTCTTCATGGGGTTGGCAAAATGTGGCAAACAGTGCTTGATTGAGACACACAGCGAGAATCTTGTCAGTCAGTTGCGCTACCATATTGTACAAACAGGCGGGCAAGAAAACAGCGACTGTTTGATCTATTTTGTCGATCAGGACGCCCAAGGCGCAGCTAAATTTAATCCTATCGAAATTTCACCACAAGGCAATATTCTCAACTGGCCGGATGGCTTTTTTGACGAGACGATGCTGCAAGAAGACAGAATTACCGCAGCCAGCCTAAGGAAAAGAGCGAAAAAAGCAAGTAATGGCTAATATTGTGATAGACCCTGTGATCATGATGACACCTCTGGATGGTGCGAGCAGGGCGGAAGTGGAGTTGTGGCTAGAGAACCTAGCGACTTGGTTGAAAGTGGCCCTTACTGCGCCTTTTACATGGCTACATTATCTGCAAGCATCAGCCCTCCTTGAAGAGCATGAGCAATTCCCCAGTTTTGAACAACTAAGACAATTGCAGCAAAAGTATCACTTGAATATCAATATAAACCAAATTGCGAATAAGGTGAATGAATCTTTTCGTGACGAGTCTCTCGATCTTGAAACCCATCTGGAACGCTTGGAGTTTATTATAGAACCAGAAATGGGTTCGATCAGTATTAATCCAGAGCAATTTGTTACAC
Source organism: Ktedonobacterales bacterium (assembly GCA_038209195.1). Taxonomy (GTDB): domain Bacteria; phylum Chloroflexota; class Ktedonobacteria; order Ktedonobacterales; family Ktedonobacteraceae; genus JBBQXY01. The sequence continues at coordinate 6,353 of JBBQXY010000151.1, forward strand.
GCTTACCTGAATATCTTCATGATGGCTTACATCTCCTGTTCGCTAATTGTTGTGCTTGTAAACAGATTGGCAATCCCTTTGGGAAGGAGTTACGCGTTGCGACGCTAGCACTGGCGGACGGCTCAAAAGAGATACTCGTTTCAGTAGTAATTCTGGAGGCACTTCCTGACTTTATTCGTCCCGCCGACAACAAAATTGCGCAAGCGTTCTCGCTTTTGATCACCCCTGATGACTTGCTACCTTTGATAGATGTTATGGATGTTTGGTCCAAAGGTGAGCATGGCATCACTTATGCTATCGAACAGCAAATTAGAAAAGACTTGTCACGCACGAACAGTAGCACATTTCCGTTCCAGTTAGGCTCACGTTTTGTTGAGTCGATAAATGGGCGAGGATTAGATACGAATGAAATTGTTCTACGAAGTATTATACGTGCTGCTGGCGATGTCATTGCGGATAAGGCAAAAGATATACCTGGTTATCGCTTACATCGCTTCAGGAAAACTGAAGCTGCAAATAGCCCTCAACTCATTCGCGAGAGTGATCATGCCAGAGCCTGGCGTCTCATGCTGCAAAAACATGGGGCAGGATGGCGTTTGCACTACTGGCAAATCCCCACCCCTGAAGGAAGCACAATAGAATTTGCCAATGTCTGTAAGGAATCCGAAAGAGAAATCTATTAACGGGTGGAGTTCATTTGTTTGCACGAGGGGTCTGCACGCCAGCAAGGACAAGCACAAGGCCCCCCATCGACCGCCACATCCGCCCCTTGTCCCTACACACACCGCAGGACCCTCGTGCAAACAAATGAACTCCACCCTATACTAACGGGCATTTTGGGGTAAAAAATTTGCATATGATACAATAAACTATCCACATGTCTCTCAGCGGTTGTTTTGACGATTGCTACGGATAACTAACGTGAGAGATTGCTTCTTGTACAGACAAATGTACTGCACTGCGCATGTCTAGAAAAGAGAATGATGCTGTATGGCTAATGAGCAAGAAACCCAACAACGTACAACCATTGATCCCACCTTATTGAACGCGCTAGAATGGCGCTCGATTGGTCCTTATCGCGGTGGACGTGTGGTGGCTGTGGCGGGCGACCCGGTGCATCCACAAGTGTTCTATTTTGGTTCGACGGGTGGAGGTGTGTGGAAGACGACTGACGGTGGCCTGTATTGGACGAATGTATCCGATGGCTACTTTAAGCGTGCCTCGGTTGGCGCGCTGGCTGTTTCACCATCCGACCCGAACGTGATCTACGTGGGCATGGGCGAGGCAACTATCCGTGGGAACGTCTCGCACGGTGATGGTGTTTACAAATCGACTGATATGGGCAAGACGTGGATACACCTGGGGTTAGCGGACACGCGCCATATCGGGCAGGTACGCATCCATCCTCAGAATCCCGATGTAGTATACGTGGCGGCTCTGGGCCATGCCTTTGGGCCAAACGCGGAACGGGGCGTGTATCGTTCGCGGGACGGTGGTAAAACGTGGGAGAATATCCTCTTCAAAAGCGAGAAGGCCGGAGCCATTGATCTTGCCATGGATCCCAATAACCCGCGTATCCTGTATGCGGCTTTCTGGGAAGCCCAGCGTTATCCGCACACCTTGATTAGTGGTGGTGAAGATAGCGGACTTTACAAATCGACGGATGGTGGGGATAGCTGGACGGATATTACACGTAATCCAGGTCTGCCGACTGGATTACTGGGAAAAATTGGCCTGGCGGTCTCCCCAGCCAAAGCTGAGCGCGTCTGGGCAATTGTTGAAGCCGAGGATGGGGCTGTTTTTCGTTCGGACGACGGTGGAGACCACTGGCAACGTCTCTCGGAAGAGCGACCCATACGTGCGCGAGCCTGGTATTATCAGCATATCATTGCCGATCCCCAGGACGCGGAAACCCTGTGGGCGCTCAACGTCCAGGCCTGGAAATCGATTGATGGCGGTCGCAGCTTCTTTGAAGTGCCCATCCCCCACGGCGATCATCATGATTTATGGATTGACCCGCACAATCCCCTGCGCATGATTGAGGGCAATGATGGTGGAGCTTGTGTGAGCTTCAATGGCAGCGATAGTTGGTCATCCATCTATAACCAGCCGACGGAAGAGTTTTATCACGTCACCACCGATATGCAGGTGCCGTATAGGGTCTACGGTGCGCAGCAGGATAACTCGACGCTCTCGGTTCCCAGTCGTTCGCCTCTTGCAGGCATTACTATCGCCGATTGTTACGCGGTTGGTGGCGGCGAAAGTGGTTATATCGCTGTGCGCCCGGATGATCCGAACATCGTCTTTGCCGGTAACTATCAAGGCTACATTACGCGCTACGATCATCGCAGCAACCAAGTGCGCAATATTGCTGTCTGGCCCGAACTGGCGTCTGGTTGGGGTGCCAAAGACCAGAAATATCGCTTCCAGTGGACATGCCCCATACTGCTCTCGCCGCATGATCCCAATGTACTGTATATGACGGGCAATCAGGTCTTTCGCTCGACCGACGAGGGAAGTAGTTGGGAGATTATTAGCCCCGATCTAACGCGCAACGACCCGACGAAGTTGGAGGCTTCCGGTGGCCCCATTACCAAAGATAATACCGGCGCCGAATTCTATTGTACGATCTTTGCCTTTGCCGAATCGTCGATTGAACGTGGTCTGCTCTGGGCTGGCTCTGATGATGGGCTGATGCATATCTCACATGACAATGGGGAAAATTGGGAAAATGTGACTCCCGCTGGCCTGCCTGAATGGGCGTTGATCAGTATTATCGAACCTTCTCCCCATGATGCTGCGACGGCTTATGTGGCTGCGACGCGCTACAAGTTGGATGACTTCCAGCCGTACCTTTTTAAAACCAACGATTATGGCAAGACCTGGACGAGCATCAGCGCGAATATTGCCGCCGATGACTTCACACGCGTCATTCGTGAAGACCCTGTGCGGAGCGGGCTGCTCTACGTGGGGACAGAGACGGGTGTACTCGTTTCGTTTGACGATGGCGCGAACTGGCAATCGCTCAAACTCAACCTGCCTGTGGTTCCAATCCATGATCTGGTAATAAAGAATGACGATCTGGTTGCCGCGACGCATGGGCGCGGCTTCTGGATACTGGATGATGTGACACCTCTGCGGCAGATGAAGGAGGAGCTACACAACGAGTCGGCATACCTGTTTACGCCTCGTGCTACTATTCACTACATGACGGATTGGGGCTTCTCGCGCGCGGCAGGGGCCGGGAAGTTTTATCGCAATACCGGAGCCACCACTGTAACGACTATCCGCACGCAGAAACCCAATGGAGAGACAGTAGACTACAATATCGATGCCGGTCAGAACCCGCCCGATGGTGTGATTGTTTCCTATTATCTCAAGAAGAAACCTGAGGGTGAGGTGACGTTGACGTTCCTCGATGCTGAAGGGAAGGAGATCAAGTCTTTCTCCAGTACGGAAAAGAGCAAGCAACCGGGTGAAGTTGCGAAATCGACGGTGATTAGAGGTCAGGAGAAAGAGTCGCAAGGGCAGCGTGTCGCCAAAGAAGCTGGTGCGAATCGCTTTGCCTGGAATATGCACTATCCTGATCCCAGCAAGGTAGAAGGCTATGCCGGTGCCGAAGGAGTGTTGACTGGCCCAATTGCGGCCCCCGGTACTTACGAGGTGCGCTTGTCCGTGGATGGGCAGGTGTATACAGCCTCGTTTGACATCCTGAAAGACCCCCGTATACCTGCGACCCAGGAAGATTTGGTGGCCCAATTTGCCTTGCGCATGAAGATTTGCGACAAGCTCTCCACGACGCACGATGCCATCACGACGCTCAGGAATGTACGGCAGCAAATTGAGGAATGGGAACAGCGCACGCAGGGAGAGTCGGACCACGAGAAGCTTGAGGTGGCGGCTACACCGCTGAAGGAGACGCTTGCAAGCATTGAGGAAGAGTTGATCCAGGTCAAGGCCAAAACCAGGCAGGATACGTTGAACCATCCCGCCAAGCTCAATGCCAAGTTAGCGGCCCTCGCGGGAACGGTAGGCAGTGCTGATGCTGCGCCAACGCGGCAGGAGTATGAACTGTTTGATGATCTTTCGGCCCGTGTTGATGTCCAGCTCAAGCGGCTACGTGAGGTTATTGCCACCGATGTAGCGGCTTTCAGTAGCATGATTCGCGAACAAGGTGTGTCGGCGATTATCGCAAAGCCAGAGATCAAAGGCTAAGAATATTGGTGATGTCATAGTCAAGCAGAATGATGATAGAGATAAACACATTCATGCGATATCCTTCCACCAGGACGGGCCGATAAATCGGCGGTGGCGGCGATAAATCGCGCCCTACGGAGGGCCCGGAAGGATGGTGAGGAGCATTTGTTATGAACAATCGACAAGGTATTTCACTCGTTTTAGCTCTGGATGCTGCTACTGCCACACTGGAGACGGTGGGAGGAAAGGGTGTTTCGCTGGCACGCATGTCAGTGGCTGGTCTGCCTGTGCCGCCCGGTTTCCACATCACCACGGCAGCTTATCGCCGTTTTGTTGAAGAGAATAGGCTACAAGAACAGATTCTGGCGGCTGTCTCGGCAGTTACTCCAGATCAGCCTACGGCACTTGAAGAGGCATCAAAGCAGATAGCAAGCCTTTTTGCAAATAGTGTGATGCCGGATGATATCGCATGGGCGATTCGGCAAGCGTATGCCGAACTTGGCGAGGATGACCTGCCCGTCGCAGTGCGTTCCTCTGCCACCGCTGAAGACCTGCCTGAGATGTCGTTTGCTGGTCAACAGGAGACGTATCTTAACATGCACGGCGCGGCGATGGTACTCGATGCTGTCAAATGCTGCTGGGCTTCACTCTGGACCGCGCGGGCGATTGGCTACCGCGCTCGCAACAACATTGCGCAAGAGAAGGTGAGCCTGGCGGTGGTGGTACAGGTGCTGGTGCCAGCGGATGCAGCGGGCATCCTTTTCACCGCGAATCCGCTGACGGGTACACGCGACCAGGTCATGATCAACGCTGCCTGGGGGCTGGGCGAGGCCATTGTCGGTGGGCAGGTTACCCCCGATACGATAGTGGTTGACAAGGCGAGCGGGGTGATTATCAATCAGGAGATCGCTGACAAGGATGTGATGACGGTGCGCACCCTTAAAGGCACGAACGAGGAAGCGGTGCCAGCAGAGCGGCGCACTCAGGCGGTGCTCTGCCCGGCACAGGCTGCTGAGCTTGCTCGGATTGGTGTGCGGATCGAGGACCTTTATGGCCGACCTATGGATATCGAGTGGGCTCTCCACGAAGGCCACGTTTCCGTCGTGCAGGCCCGCCCGATCACTGTCTTGCCTGAACCTGAGGTCAGACGGCAGGTGGCCCGTGCAACAGAGTGGAAACTCCCCAATCCCAAAGGACAATACTATCGCGCCAGTGTGATCGAACTGCTGCCAGATCCGCTTTCACCGCTGTTCGCTACGCTTGGACTTCCCGCGTATGCCAGGGCTACAGTGGGAATCCTGGAAAGTGTAGGACTGGCAAACGCGATGCCTTTAGGACTGGCAAACGGGTTGCCTGATGAGCTACTGATCACCATCAACGGGTATGGCTACTATAACGTGAGCCTCACGCCTGTGCAGACGGCAAAGATGGCACTCGCAATGCCACGAATCTTTGCTGTCTTTCTGCCCCTATTGCGCACCTCAGAGCAACGCTGGCAGAAGGCCCGTTCCAGGTATGCTGCGACCATCAACTACTGGCAAACAAAGGAGCTGGCAACTACGTCGGCGGCAGGTCTGTTGGGTGGTACACGCGCTATCACTGACGAAGCGGCTCAGTACTATCTTTCTGTCCAGAGCGGCATCCTACCAGCAGCATATATGAGCGAGGCACTTTTTGCTCTGGTATACAACAGGTTCATCAAAAAGGGCGATGCTCCCTCTGCTCTGACGTTTGTGCTGGGTTTTGACAGCGAACCAATACGGGCCGAGAAATCGCTGTATGACCTGGCACAACGGGTGCGCAAACAGCCGGAACTGGTTGCTGCACTCGCGAACATGTCGAGCGCACAGTTTACGACGGCGTATCTTGAGCAGGTAGCACAGCAACAGGCAGCGAGCCAAGCGTGGCGCGAATTCTGGCAACGCCTGAATGATCATCTGGCCCATTTCGGACATGCTATCTATGATCTCGATTTTGCCAAAGCTGTACTCGCTGATGATCCGGCTCCAATCCTGGAAACTCTTAAGTACTTATTGAGCGATCAAGCAGCAGATCCCTATGCACGGCAGGCAACTGCTGAGGCTGCGCGTCAGCAGGCCACACAGAGCCTACCAACTCACTTGCACGGTCTCCGTTTGAGGCTTATACAGAGCCTGGTGGGGATTGCTCAACGCTACGCTCCTCTGCGCGAGGATGCGCTAACGGATGCAGGTCTGGGCTGGCCAGTACTGCGCCGTATGCTGCGCGAGATTGGGCGGCGTGTGACCGGAGCGAGCGCGATTGCCAGTGCGGACGACGTGTTCTGGCTGACATTGGGTGAATTGCAGGAGGTTGCGACTACACTGGACGCGGGAGAATCACTGGCGGACTATCATGCGATCGTGGCTGAGCGGCGTGCGACCTGGGAGAGTGAACGCGCTGTCACGCCACCAGCAGTCTTGCCGCTCAAAGGAGCACGCTTCTTGGGATTTGACTTTAACAAGATGATGCCGGCTCGTAGTGAGCAGCCCACGGGCCATGTGCTGAAAGGAATTGGGGCGAGTCCTGGACGTGTTACTGGCCCGGCGCGGGTCATTTCTGGCCCTGACGAATTTGGACGGATGCAACGGGGTGATATCCTGGTGGCAAGGATCACGACGCCTGCCTGGACGCCACTCTTTGTGCTTGCCGCAGGGATCGTTACCGATGTGGGTGGACCACTCAGCCACAGTTCTATTGTAGCCCGCGAGTATCACATTCCCGCCGTTCTCGGCACAGGTGTGGCAACCGACCGTCTGAGCAGCGGGCAGCGTATCAGCGTCGATGGGGATGCTGGCACAGTCACGCTATCTGGATAAGTGGGGCCGGACGCCTAATAGGCATCAACCTAAGGAGCACGAATCGGCTTGAGCCAATCCCCCCGCCCCGCCCCTGATGCCCACAAGGGGCAATACTACATGTTAACACCGACCGATGCCCTTTGTGGACATTAGGTGGGGCGGGTATCCAGGTTTCCGAAGAAGCCCTTACGGGTACTATGGAGGTGGATACGTGTGGCTTAGGTTGATGCGTATTCGGGCCGATTATTACCTGTCCCCCAGGCAGGGTGCAGACAGGGTGCGCGCCCTACGGTTGGTTGCTACATCCTTAAACGTTTGGTGTGAATTAGAAAAGAGAGGAAGAGTTTGAAAAGAAAGGTAAAAGGAACCTATAGTTAGCATATCCAGAACTTTTCGAAGAAAAGGAGCTAACATGATAGATCTTGATACCTTTCTGACGACACTGT
>JBBQXY010000152.1:0-13810 GCA_038209195.1 Ktedonobacterales bacterium
CCAGGGCGACCGCAAGGGTCGCCCCTACTATACCCGAGGCGGCTCTGCGAGCCGCTTTGCAAAGAGAAAGGCCAATGGTATATAGTAGGGGCGACCCTTGCGGTCGCCCTGGAAACTGCGATCTTTGGCTTAACTTAATGCCTATGGGGGCCGGTTTACCGCGCCCACCGCCGATTTATCGGCCCGTCCCAGTAGCAGGATTTCCAGATTATTTCGTTAATGTGCATAACCGGCCCCTACGCTTGCTTGCTGAATCCAACTACCCTGAGAGCTTGACACCCATCCCCCATTCCACTACAATCGCAATACAACAGCACAACAGCCGCTAATCAGTACCAGGAAGGATCGCCGATGGTCATCAGCGAGGGACATCTACTCGGTAATTATCGCCTTTTAGCACGATTGGGCGCAGGCGGCTTCGCCGAAGTCTACCTGGGCGAACACCAACACCTTCACACCAAAGCCGCCATCAAAGTACTACATAGCCGCCTTGATGCCGAAGCCATCGAAAATTTCCGCGTTGAAGCACTAAAGATTGCTCATCTCGCGCACCCACATATCGTGCGTGTGCTCGATTTTGGCGTCGCGGATCGTACCCCGTACCTCGTGATGGACTATGCCTCCCACGGCACGCTGCGCCAAAAGCATCCCAGCGGCACAACCCTCCCGCTCGCAACGATTATTTCTTACATCACACAAATTGCCTCCGCACTACAATACATCCACCAGCAAAAACTCATCCATTGTGACGTAAAACCTGCCAACATGCTCATTGGTCAGGATGAACAGATTTTACTCAGCGACTTTGGTATCGCCACAACCACCCATACCTCCACATCGTTCGTGCAGCTATCCCCCCAAGGCACAGCCCCATACATGGCACCTGAGCAACTGAACGGCAAGCCACACATTGCCAGCGATCAGTACGCCCTCGGCATCGTCGTCTACGAATGGCTCAGTGGCTCACGACCCTTCAATGGCAGTGTGCCTGAACTCTATATCCAGCATCAAACAAAAACTCCCCCACCGCTCTACCCTGCCATTCCAGGCGTATCATCAGCCATAGAGCAAGTGGTCATGAAGGCACTCGCTAAAAGCCCACAAGAGCGTTATAGCAGTATTGGAGCCTTTGCCGATGCCCTGCAACAAGCTGCCCAACTCATATCATCGTCACCCGTAGAGCAGAACGCGCAGACACAACACACCCATTTTCAGCAGCCTCGTATCATCCTCTCCCCAACGCATTCGTCGTTGTCATCCGCGTCACTTGCTGAAATCACCAGTGTCAACAACGAGCTATCGCCAGTTCAGCAGGACAAGCAAGACATACAAAACAACAGCAAGAAGAAAGAATGTTTCCAGTGCGTCCTTGACCGACAGCAAGGATCATGTGCCGTCCCTGAGCTCAGCGGTCGCTTGCTCGGTGCGTACGAGCGCACCGTCAATGGCACAAAGACGCCCATCATTGGTCTGACGACTAGCACGGGGCGGGTCGATGTGCATCTCACCGACTACTACCAGAAGTTTGTGCGCGAATTACAAGAGCGCGGCCCAGCCATCCGCGATTTAGCGATCACGTTCTATCACCTCCCTCAGCCACCTGCCACGGTAGAAAGTAAGGGCCAGACGCGACTCGTCTTCCAAGCAAATTCTTACACGCTGGCGGTGCTGGAACCCGATATTTTGCTCAACATCACCGATCTGAGCCAGGCCGACTACTGTTCGCGCCAATATCTCCTGCATAGTCTGGTCACTTCTCCCCCGAATGCCGCCACCATTCGCGGGAACCTGATCCACTACTGTTTCAAAGAACTACTCAAAGCACATAACCTGCCCGCCGAAGCGCAAGATGATAAGCCTCCCTTAGCCCTATTGCAACACCATCTTGCCAAAACACTGCAACAAAATGCCATCGATCTGGCATTAGCCAATGTCACAATCGAAGCCATGCACGAGGACGTTCAGCCGCATCTGGAAAGTCTGGCGGCGTGGTATCAAGAACAACAAGCCACCCTATGGGACTTGTTCACCAAAAGCAAGCGGTCACACTCCCCTGAAAAACAAACCACACGCGGTGAAAGTGAGGTCAGTGCGGAAACATTCCTGCTCGCCCCTGAAATTGGCCTCAAAGGCCGCCTTGACCTCTACTGGCAGCAAGAAAGCCGCCAACGCCTGCTGGAACTAAAAACCGGCGGTGCCAAGGGCGATGTCCCCAAATCGGCTCATCGGCGCCAGGTCAACGGCTACAGCGCACTCTTAACGGTGCGCCGTAACGAGAAGGAGAAAGCGGAAGCCACCCTACTGTACAGCGGAACGCCAAACCAGGCACAAAGTTGCCACATTCCATTTTCGATTCGCGAGCTACAAAGGGTGGTTGAGATGCGCAACATCCTCGTGCTCAGCCACATCACCGGTGTGCCTTCCGCACCACCCGGACCATCGCGTTGCACAAAGTGTACCCTGCTCAATACGTGTACCACCGTCTCGTCAATGCTCAAGTGGCAAGCGCCCGAACCAGCAAGAGAGGAGCCAGCCCATTTTCAGTCGGCACCCGCTCTACAGCTAGAACCGGACATCTCAGCCAGCCTTTTGCCCAAAGTCTATGGCGAGGCGGACCGTACCTTTTTCGCCAAATATTACGATTTGCTACGTATTGAGGGCATCGACAGCGAACGCTCACAGGCCCTGCTCTGGCAATCCTCTCCCGAGGAGCGCGTGGAACGTGGTACAGCCATCCTTGGCTTGATCCCCACTGAGAAGGCAGAGCAAAAGGGGCAGGGTGAATGGTGGCAAACATTTAGCTGCAATAACACCTCAGAGCTGCGCGAAGGCGAAGAAATTCTGTTGAGCGATGGAGATCCCATTAAGGGCATGGTCGTGACCGGCACTATTCTCAAAATTAATACGCGTGAGGTAAAGGTGTGGACACCCGAACTCATCGACAATCCAACATTGATTGATCGCAACGAGAACAACCTGGTCCATATGCGCACACTCAAAAACTTGCTGCGTTGGCTCGAAGTGGATGAACACCTGCGACAACTCGTGCATGGAAGCATCCGTCCGCGTTTCAGTACCGTAAGCCCACCGCAGCCAAACAACCCCAAATTCAACGCGGCACAGCAGCAAGCGGTTGAGAAGGCTTTACAAATGCACGACTACCTGCTGATCCAGGGCCCACCCGGCACGGGCAAGACTAGCGTCATTGCCGCGATCGTGCAGTGCTTATGTGCGCAGGGACAGCGTGTTTTGCTAGCGGCCTTCACCAACCAGGCCGTCGATAATATGCTCCGACGACTCGACTCCGAAGGGTTCTCTAACTATGTGCGTCTGGGCCATGATCGCAGCGTACATGCCGATGTACAAAAACGCCTACTCAAAAATTTGCTTGAACCACCAACGGATATGCCCAGACAAGAGCCAGCAGTGGATGTGCCACCTCCTACCGTCAGTGAGATACTCCACAACGGTCAGGTCGTCGCCTCCACCACAGCCACTTGGTCGTCCGAAAAATATGCCGCGCCCGCCCTGCATGACCGCGCCGATCATGCCGCACAACTGCCACTCCAATTCGATGTTGCCATCATTGACGAGGCCAGCCAACTCACCGTTCCCGCCATACTCGGCGCGCTGCGACTGGCAAAACGCTTCATCCTCGTTGGTGATGATAAACAACTACCACCACTCGTGATTAGCGATGTCGCCGCGGAACTAGGACTCTCCACTTCGCTCTTTAGCTTCTTAAAACAGTGCGATGAAGACTATATGCAGACGCACGAGGATGGGGAAAGTGCCTGTGTCACCTTACAAGTACAGCATCGCATGAATAAGTGGATCTCGCGCTACTCTTCAAAGGTCTTTTACCAGGATTGGCTTGTGCCTTCACCCCAAGTAGCAGAGCGGATACTGGCAGTGAAGCCAGTCAGTCCACCACTATTGGCTGAACTACCCGCCATTACAAAAGCTATCGAACCGCGCTACCCGCTGGTTTTTCTGGATGTGCGCCCACCGGGAGAGCAACAACTTCACAATGCCAAGAGCAACGATAGCGAAGCGCAGGCCATACGTACCGTCGTGCAAGGGCTGCTGGCACGCGGCATACAAGAGGAAGAGATTGGTATTATCGCGCCGTTTCGCGCCCAGGTTGCCAATGTGCGGCGCCATCTCTTTGGCAGTGACGAGGTCACTGGTTGGCAAGGCATCTCACCAGAAACGCCCATGCTCATTGACACCGTTGATAGATTCCAAGGTGGCGAGCGCACCGTTATCATTATGTCGTTTACCATAGCTCAACCACCGAGCACCATCGGTTCATTACACACGTTCCTGACCAACCCTAACCGCCTGAACGTGGCTCTCACTCGTGCTAAGTGCAAGCTCATCTTAATCGGTTGTGTTCCCGCCTTGGAAAGCCTCCCCTACTTTGAGCGCCTCCTGGCCTATTGCAGAAGCATGAAAACGATGATCCCCTATAACTAGACCTGCGATATCTCAGGCAACTTCGCCCACCCACGCAGCGAGGATAAAAAATCAGCTTGTTTCGTCGCTGCTAACAGAGCATAACAGACATTCTCTAAAGCGGTTTTTCCACTGACCTGCGTGTGCAATCCAAGCACGATATAGTCTGCCGCGTGTTCAAGATTCAGCATGATGCGGAACGGCTCCTCAGGCTCGTGATAGTGATTGCGAATTTGATCGACACCTAGCCCCGTTAACACTAAAATGGAGCGGACTCCGGCTGCAATGCCAGCACGTACATCGGTAATACTATCGCCAATAAAAAGCGCATCATGTAAATCCACGCCGAGCTCATCACGCGCACGCAACAACATGCCCGGACGCGGCTTACGACAGTCACACTGTTCATCTTTGCCATGTGGGCAATAATAGACATGCTCAATCATCCCACCGGCCTCCTCGATAGAGGCGATCATGCGGCGATGGATATCTTCAACCATATCGCTTGCTATACACCCGCGAGCTACACCCGCTTGATTGGTACACACAATAATGCGGTGCCCTGCTCGCGTCAATTTGGCAATCGCTTCCCGTGACCCCGTTAAAAAGCGAAATTCCTGCCAACTTTTTACGTAGTCACTGCGGTTCTCATTTATCACTCCATCCCGATCAAGAAATATTGTCGTCAATATGACACCTCTATTTAATTTGGGGACGAGAGGAACAATGTTTCTCTATCTCCATAGTATACAGCATCTTTTGCAAACGTGATAGTATATACGCCTTTATATACACATCTTTCAGCACACATCATAGATATACTACTTAGTTGTTACACAACAGTTATGAGATGACTATGAGACAGGTTGAGATATCTCAATATGCCGGTGAGATATCTTAACCTGCCTTGGGGGTTGCACTACAGCAGTGCTATATCGTATGCTTCCTGAGAATAGTTGAGAAAGCAGGAAACTTTCTATGGCGCAGAGAAATATTCTTGTCGTCGGTAGCCTCAACATGGACCAGGTGGTGCGCGTGCCACGCCTTCCCATCTTAGGCGAAACGCTGTTGAGTGCAGGCTCAGTGCAACTCATCCCCGGCGGCAAAGGGGCCAATCAGGCGGTTGCTATGGCTCGCCTGGGTGCTACCGTCGCAATAGCTGGACGCGTTGGCAGCGACCCCTTTGGGGAACGACTCCTGCAAGCACTCCAGACAGACCATATTGACACAAGCTTACTGCTGGTGGACTCGCAGGAAGCCAGTGGAACAGCCTTTATCTTCCTCACCACCGAAGGTGATAATGCCATTGTCGTAGCTTCTGGTGCCAATATGCGCATGGGGACAGATGCTACCCAGAACGCAAACATCTCCAAAGCTATTGCCCAAGCACAGGCGATCGTGCTGCAATTGGAAATTCCGCTGGAAACAGTGGGTTCGGTCATTGCGCTGGCCTATCAAGCAAAGATACCGGTAGTGCTAAACCTGGCCCCGGCCCAACCGTTGCCCGATGATATCCTTCAGCAACTGCATATCCTCGTAGTCAATGAGAACGAGGCCAGTGTGTTGAGCGGACAGCGCGTTGCGTCGTTAGAGGATGCGCGCATCGTTGGCACTGTGCTCCACCGTCGCGGCATCACCAACGTAGTCATTACCCTTGGTGCGCAGGGAGCTATCCTTGTCACAGACGATAATCTCGGCAAAGCACGCGTCATCCAGCAATCTGCCCCTAGGGTTCAAGTTGTCGATACCACCGCCGCCGGCGATTGCTTTGTAGGGGCATTAACCGTGGCTCTGATGGAAGGCCAAACCGCCGAAGATGCCCTGCGCTTCGCGGTCTATGCCAGCGCATTGAAAGTGACCAGATTAGGAGCGATTTCCGGCTTACCGACTCGCGCCGAAGTCAACGCCTTAATAAGCAGCGAGAAATCAAAAAGAGGGAACGATGCGACGTATAATCCTTGATACCGACCCAGGCATAGATGATGCCCTGGCACTATTCCTGGCTTTAGCCTCGCCGGAAGTGCATGTAGAGGCAGTAACCACCGTCAGCGGCAATGTGGATGTGCAACATACCACCCGCAATGCCCTGGCACTCCTTGCACTCGCCCAACGCAGCGATATCCCTGTCGCTCGCGGCAGTAGCCAACCAATCGTGCGCGAGGCCATCTACGCCGCCTTTGTCCACGGCGATAATGGCCTCGGTGGGCTTGAACTGCCTGTACCGCAGACGCAACCCGTCGCCGCCCACGCTATAGATGTCATTATTGAGAAAATCATGGCGGCTCCAGGCGAAATATCTCTCGTCCCCATTGGGCCATTGACAAATATCGCCCTCGCTGTGCGGCGCGAACCGCGCATCGCCCAATACGTGCGTGAAGTGGTCATTATGGGTGGCGCATTGCGTGTGCCAGGGAACACGACACCCGTCAGCGAATTCAATATTTTCGCGGACCCGCACGCGGCACACATTGTCTTGCACGCTGGCTGGCCCATCCGCTTGGTCGCCCTTGATGTCACCATGCAAACAACCATGCAGCGCGCACAAATCTCTGCCCTGGCCCAGAACGGACATCCTGTCACCAACGCTATCCAGCAGATGATGAATTTCTATTTTGACGTCTTTGCACCAGCCTACGGCGTTGCCGACTTCCACATGCACGATCCTCTCTGCCTGGCCGCCGCCTTCCAACCCGACCTGCTCACTTGGCAACCGGCCTATGTCGATGTCGAAATTCACAGCCCACTTACCATGGGTGCCACCGTAGCCTATTTTAAACGCCTTGACAGTCGCGATAAGCCCACCATCCCCAACGTACAGGCTGCCGTCGCCGTCGATGCCGAACGTTTCCAAAACCTGTTCCTATCCCTCATCGGCCAGCATTTCTCATAGCGCTTACCATGAGGCTTACGAAAGGTCTGTAGGGGCCGGTTTACCGCGCCCACCGCCGATTTATCGGCCGTCCCCGACGTGTGACGGGCCGATAATGCACTTTAACTAATTAACCTGAGGTATCGAAAATGCCAGAGCAGCGTACAGTTTTGACACCGTTCGTGTGGCCAGCGGGAGTGCAGAGGGCTTGCAGCCCTCTGACTGGGTTCTAGGGCGCAGCCCTAGTTCTCCCTCCCCCTGCCGCCGAAGGCGGCAAGTCAAATGAAGTGAAACAAAGCAATATCCTTTTGACAGAAGCCCCTACTATGGGCTATAGTATCAAAGAGAGAATTCCTAGTGATTTACTTGGATTAACCAGCAAAGGAGCCATTTTCATGGCAGAGATTAACGAAGCAGAAGTCATGGACGCCCTGCATGAATGTTACGACCCGGAGATACCCGTCAATATTGTTGATCTGGGCCTTGTCTATAACGTAGGCATCGACAACGAGGCCGGTATCGTCAACGTCCTCATGACCTTGACCTCCATGGGCTGTCCCATGGCAGGTGACGTCATTTCCGAGGTCGAAATGCGCGTCAGCGAGGTCGAGAACGTCAAGGCGTGTAAAGTCGAAATGACCTTTAGCCCACCTTGGAGTACCGACAAAATGACCGAAGATGCCAAGTGGGAACTGGGCATGGTCTAACTCAATGATTCCTGTGGCAAGCCGCACCCTTGTTGCTCAGGGAACATGTAGCGGTAATATACCCACTTTCAGGTTGTCTTAGTCCATGCTATACTATTTCCACATTCTATCATTATGTTGGAGAGGTGCAATACCATGGCGTATGGCGGTCAGCAAAGCTGAGATATACGCGCCACCTTGGCCTTGAGCCGGGCAGAAGCAGTGCATGGCACCAGTAGAACTCTCAATCTGCCCGGAGGACGGCAGGTGGTTGTCCCTGTACCAGCAGGCATCAACGACGGGCAAGAAATTCGCTTAGAGGGGCAGGGCCAACCGACGAATTATGGCGGCAGGGGTGCATTAATCCTCACCATTGCCCTTGCACCCTCGGAAAGTTATGGCTCGCAGCCATTTCCTAATCCTGGTACCGACTTCCCGACCGAAATGATGCCGCTCCCGCCACCTCCTCCACAGTCCACATCGTCACCCAATTACCCTTCTATACAGCACTACAGCGTGTATACCAACTATCCAACCCCAAACCAGCAATCTATCAACGCCGCTCAAACGACACCGTCCTACGATCAATCACCATCGTATCCTGCCCAGCAATCGCCTCCATTATTTCCTGTTGCGCAACCTCAACGGCGCAGACGATCACCTCTACTCATCGTAATGCTCGTCGTCTTGCTGCTGCTCATCATTGGGGGTAGTGGCTTAATTTACTACACCGCCGTCTACCAGCCAAACCAAATCCATGTCCAAGCCACAGCTACTGCCGTTTCACAGGTGACAGGCACGGCCCAGTCTAATGCGACCGCGATGGCCGGAGCTACAGGTACGGCCATCGCCCAGACCAATGCTACCGCAACAGCGTTGGCGCAAAGCACGGCTCAAGCCAACGCTACCGCCACTGCACTACAAAACATCTACACCTCCGCCACCAGTGGCACACCTGCACTGAATGACCTATTAAGTCAGCAGGATAGCCTTAACTGGGAAGTAGACACCAAGAATGGCGGCGGCGGCTGTGCTTTCACCAATGGCGCATTTCACGCCAGTATGCCACAAGTAGGCTTTTTCGCCTCGTGCTTCGCCCAGGCCAGCAACTATAGCAACTTCGCCTTTCAAGTACAAATGAATATTCTCAAAGGCGATAGAGGAGGCATCATCTTCCGCGCCGATAGTGCCAATTTCAAGTTTTATCTCTTCCGCTTGGCGCAAGATGGCTCCTATAACCTCTTCCTCTATGTAGATAACAATGGCAGCCATGCTCGTTCGTTGCTTCAAGGCAATACTTCTGCTATGCATACTGGGCAAAATCAAAACAACACCGTGGCTGTCGTTGCGCGTAATGCCAACATCTACCTTTACGTAAACCAACAGTATATCGCCAGCATTAGCGATAACACTTTTGCTTCCGGACAGATTGGCATCTTCGCCGACGACCAGAAAAATCCGACCGAGGTTGCCTTCAGCAAACTGGAAATCTGGACTCTCTCATAAAAATACCCGACTTTCCATCTTGGCTTTGCACCAAAAGCATGGTATGCTAAAACCCAACCTTATTCGCGTCATTTCAACAAATGTACTTAGCAGGAGAAACAGACAATGCAATGCACCTCATGTGGCACACCCATTCCTCCTGGAGCAAAACATTGCCCATTGTGTGGCACGCCAGTCTATGATCCTGGCGCATATCAGGAAACAATGCGCTCTTCCCCAAATCAGCCCACTGAGCCAGTGAATCCCGCTGGTCCTTATAGTCCTGGCGCATTCCAGGAGCAGACCCCTTCACAAACGAACGCATCATCGGATCAAACACTTCGTGCCAATAACTATCAGTCGGGCGGGCGATCAACGCCTCCACCAGATAGTTATTCACAACCCCCCTATGCCTCGACACAACAACAGCAACCGCAGTACACACCTGCACAACAAACATTCTCTCCATACGAACCTACGTTGCAGCAACCTTTCCCTCCCTACGAACCTGCGCAACAACAGCAACCGCCGCCGCCACCGCTCTATACACCTGCACAACAGTCATTCCCTCCCTACGAACCCGAAGAGCAGCGACAAATACGCTATATCAGTTCACCGCCTACCTTCCAACCGCCTCCCGTTCCTCCAGCAACGCGGTCCGGTCGTAGATTATCGCGTGGCTTGCTGATCGTGCTGGTGCTGCTAGCACTACTCATCATGTTCAGCGGCGTCGGGTTGATCTACTATAGCACTGTCTACCAACCGAATCAGCTTCATGCCCAGGGAACAGCCACCGCGCATACCATACAAACTAGCACAACACGAGCGACCGCCACTGCTAATGCCCAAGTCACAGGCACCGCCGTCGCCGTTGCCAACGCTACTGCCAACGCTGTCGCCACTGCCAACGCTGTCGCCACCGCCAATGTCGTTGGTACCGCGACAGCATTACAGAACATCTACACCAGTGCTACCAACGGCAACCCCACCCTTAGCGAGTCATTAAACGGAACTACAGGCAGTAACTGGGATGTTGACCAGGCACAGGGCGGCGGTGGCTGTGGTTTCAATAATGGCAGCTATGTTGCGAGCATTTATTCAAAGGGCTTTTACTTCTCCTGCTTCGCACAAAACACCAACTTCGCCAACTTCGCCTTCCAAGTACAAATGAACATCACTCGCGGCGATACCGGTGGGCTCATTTTTCGCGCGAACAGTTCCGCTAACAAATTTTATGGCTTCCAAATCGGACAGGATGGCAGCTACGATCTCTTTGCATCGCAAGACCGAACGCACAGTAGCGACTTGCTCTTTGGCAACAGCACTGCCATCAAGAAAAACACGGGCCAATCCAACCTGGTCACTATCATTGCCCGTGGCGGCAACCTTTCCTTTTACATCAATAAGCAGTATACAGGTAGTGTCAGTGATGGCACCTTCAAGTCAGGCCAAATCGGCTTGTTCGCCCTCGATCACACCAATCCAACCGATGTAGCCTTTAGCAACCTGCGCGTCTGGCAGCTTTAGAAGAGGGAGGCCATTGCCATGAAATGTATTTCGTGTGGAACTACCATCCTTCCGGACATGATGTACTGTCCAGGCTGTGGCACTCCCGCCGCCTATAGTGCTCCCGCGCAACTGGGAACACAGCCACAAAACTTCTATAACACTGACACACAGCAAGAAACACTGGTAACCAATGCTGGCACGCAGATAGGACCACAAACACCCAATACGGGGGCGCCGCCCTATGGCTATAATACTGGGCAACCACAAAATCCACCATCACAGCAATATCCTCCTACGCAACAATATCCTCCTCCCATGCAAACTCCACCGCCACAGCCATCTAAGCGTAAGAGAGGACTTTCACGCGGCCTGACTATCACCGTAATCGTGCTGGTACTCCTCGTGCTCGTTGGCAGTGGCACCATCTATTATTTCTCTGTACCCTATCCAGCCCAACTTCATGCTCAGGCCACCGCAACCGTGCAGAGCCGCCTCAACAACCAGGCTACGGGAACAGCACTATCCATCCACAACGACAACGCGACCGCGACCGCGCAGGCCCAGGCCACTCTCACAGCACAACAAAACATCTATACACAAGCCACCACCGGCACTCCCGCCATCACCGATTCGCTGACCCAAAACGGCGGGCTGCGTTGGGACCAATACGACATTCCCAACAGCAGAAGCTGCGTCTATGCGGGGAGCATGTACCATGTCAAAGAGCTACAAAGTGGCTTCATCCAGACCTGCTACGCCCAGGCCTCCAATTTCAGCAATTTTACGCTGCAAGTCCAAATGACCATCCTCTCCGGTGACTTCGGTGGCTTCATTTTTCGCTCCAATGCAAACGGCTCGAAATTCTACCTGCTACAATTTAATTCTGACGGCTCGTATCAAATGTACGGTTATGTCAACAGTAATGGCACCAATTCCAGAAACCTACTTTCCAGTACCACGACAGCTATGAAAGGTCTCATCCAACCCAATCTGTTTACGTTGATCGCCCGTGGCAGCCAATTCACCGTCTTCGTCAATAAGCAGTATGTCGATACCGTCACCGATGATCTCTACAAGGGAGGGCTCATTGGCCTTGCAGCTTATTACAAGTCAAGCCCTACAGAAGTAGCCTATAGTAACCTGCAAATCTGGAAACTCTAAACAGACTGCACATTTTTGCAAATGATAAGGGGGATGCAAAGGGCTGCGCCCCATAAGCGTCAAGTTAAGGCAGGGAGAGGCAGCCTCTCGTATCTCGTAGGGGCGGGAGTGGTGTGGAGCGGCGTGGGGACCCTTGTGGTCGCCCGTGGGGAAGGGCGTGGCTGCGTTTCCCATGTCTGGGGGTAAACTGGCTCCCAAGGCCGCTTTGTTGCCAGTTCCTCTGTCCTTAACTTGACACCTATGGGATGCAAGGGGACGCGCACCTTGACTGCACCCTGTCTGGGGGACAGGTAATTAGGGCTGCGCCCTAGATTCCACCCTCTCCTTCTGCCGCCGCAGGCGGCCAGTCACACGAAGTGAAACAAAGCACTGGGTTTGCATCGCATGATATAACTGATATAAGAGAACAATTAGAAGGATAGAAGCAATTCATGCCAAACGAGAGTGACTTCTCACCGCCAGAGCCAGTCTCACCTACAGATCCGACCGTGCCAAATCTGCCGTCTCCACCTGCGGTCTCGCCCGCAGCCGTAACAGAGGCGAATATGCCTGTGCCAACCTTGTCGCCTCAGCAGCAGACAGTTCGGCAGCACAGCACGTATCCTATCAGCAGAAATTTCGTACTGCTCGCGCTGGCTATCATTCTCATTTTAGGAGGTCTGGGCTTCACAATTTTCGCTACTACCACACAGTACCAGGCATCATTGCACCGCCAGGCCACAACCCTCGCCCGCCAGACCAATGTCACCACACTGACTCAAGCCACCGCCACTGCCAACACCTTCGCTACAGCGAACACGCAAATTTACGCCACCGCAACAGCACAGGAAGGTGTCACCGCGACGTTAACCGCTCAGGGCAACTCTCTTGACGCCACCGCTACCACCTTGCAGCGCACCTTCACCCAGGCTACCAGTGGCACACCCGCCTTCAACGACCCCTTAAGCGATAATACCACTCACAACAGTTGGGACGAGACCAGCGGCACCATCGATGGGAGCTGTGTTTTTATAGGTGGTAATTATCATGTCACCGAAGCTCGCCTTGGCTATCTTCAACCATGTTTTGCCGAGTCTACCAACTTTAGCAACTTTGCCTATCAGGTGCAACTGATTTTTGATAAGGGGAATCAGGCCGGCATTATCTTCCGCGCTAGCGTCCCCAAAGACACGTTTTACTTCTTCCATATTGGCATTGACGGCTCCTACGCGCTCGACCTCTATAAAAATTCGCAGCAGGCCATCACGCTAAGCAACGGTTTCAGTTCAGCCATCACCCCAGGCTTAACGCAAGCGAACCAAATTGCCGTCATCGCCGTGAAAGGCCAAATCGCCCTCTACGCCAATCAGCAATACATCACCAGTATTACCGACAAAACCTTCACCTCCGGTACCATTGGTGTAGCCGTCCAAGACGGCGAAAATCCAACCGAAGTCGAATTCAGCAATGCCCAGCTTTGGAACGTCTCTCATCTATAATCCACCTCGCACCCCAAAAACACCCAGGGCTATTTAAAAGTCAGCAGAGAGCCAAGCAAGAGGCGAACAGCCAGCAAAGGCTGAGCATCAAAGAGGCGCATCTGCTTGGGGACATTAGGAACGGCTAAGAAATCCATCATGGCCAGCAGAAAGCTGTTGAGGAT
>JBBQXY010000153.1:0-13802 GCA_038209195.1 Ktedonobacterales bacterium
CATCTTGTCTTTCCAAGCTGAACGCGCTATAGTAGACGAAATAGTTCCGCTATTGCTACCCTGAAAAAGAAACAATACGCATAGATATCGGAGAGTAAGGCTATGAATGTTATCGTACAGCTTCACTTCTTTAATTTGTACTTGATACTGGCCTCGGGCCTCGTGGCTGGCATTTGGGGCCTCATCCTTTTCTTTACGAAAAGAACCATGAACCGCCCCTGGCGCATTGCGCTGATAGTCGCCGCCGCCTCCGGGGTACTACAAGGTATCCTTGGCGTCATCCTGGTATTGCTGGGCCAGAAGCCAGATGGTGGTGCTAGCCTGTATTATTTACACTATGTCTATGGCGGCATCGTCGTCTTAGCACTGCCCGTGGCGATCACCTATGCCACCAACGGCAAAAATCCACGCCGCGACATCTTGATTTTCAGTCTCGCGGCATTAGTGCTCTTCGCCGCCGGTTTTCGCGGCTGGATGACCGGACCCGGCTATTGGCCATCCTGGTTGCCATCGTAATATTCCGGTTCAGCAGGGATGCAAGGGACCGCCGTCCCTTGACTGGGTTCTAGGGCACAGCCCTAGTCTCCCCTCCCTTCCCTGCCGCCGAAGGCGACCAGTCAAACGAAGAGAAACAAAGCAGTAGTCCATACAACAACGTGGGGAGATAGATGAGAGCTTCTTTTATTCATATAGCTGATACACACCTTGGCTATGAACAATATGGTGTGCGCGAGCGCTTCAACGATTTTAGCCGCGCCTTCTGGGACATCATGCAAGAGGCGGAGCAGCGGCCCGTCGATTTCGTGGTCGTCGCGGGCGATCTGTTTAATAAACGCGCCATCGATGCCCAGACCCTGCTGCATGCCATCGAAGGTCTCAAAGGGCTGCGCGAGAAGGGCATCCCCGTCATAGCAATCGAGGGGAACCACGATCGCAGCTATTATCGCGATGGCATTTCCTGGTTACAATTTTTGTGCCACCAGGGATATATGACCTTGTTGCAACCAATGATGCACGATGGTGCGCCCGTCTATAGTCCGTGGCGTGCCGATACCATACAGGGCTTATATGTCGATCTGCTGGGCGGGCGTTTGCGTGTCTACGGCTTGCCGTGGCAGGGCGCGGCAACCAATCGCACGATGGAAGGATTGGCGCAAACACTAGAAATTGCTCGCGAGCAAGAAGTAGCTGATGGCATCGAGTATCGCTTATTGATGATGCATACCGGCGTCGAGGGCATCGTGCCGCGTGTGCAGGGTCTGCCAGCCATGGCACAGTTTCAACCGCTCCATCAATACGTGGACTACCTGGCCTTGGGCCATGTGCATAAACCCTATGAATTTGAAGGTTGGATGTATAATCCCGGCTCGACCGAGACCTGCGGCGCGGAAGAATCGGCCTGGGAGGATCGCGGCTACTATTTCGTCGAGATTGATACCGACGAGCCTGAACGCGTTGTTGACCCGGACAGTAAAGCGCGTTGCCATCGCGCCACCCACCTGGTTAGCCATCGCCGCCCATTTATTCGCCACGAAGTCCGTGTCGATGGGTTGAACGAACCAGACGCGCTCTATGCTCGTGTCGAAGACTACTGCCAGCGCGAAGGGCCAAAACATAGCACTGACCGCCTGCGTCCGCTTGTGCAAATACACCTGATCGGAACGCTGAATTTTGACGCGGGTTCCCTTGACCTGAATCGTCTGGAAGAGATGGTGAAAAACTATTTCCAGCCGCTCTATGTGCGCGTGGACAATAACACCAACGACCAGGATTATATCCCCGAAGGCGGCGAAATCGATGGGCGCGACCGTTCGGCCTGGCATGAACTGGAACGCCGCATCTTCGAGGAACTGATCAGCCGCGATAACCGCTATCTCCCCGCCAAGGAACAGTGGAGCGTGGTACTGGCCGATCTGAAACAGATGGCCCTGCAAAAAGATGATCCCACGCTGATCGCACAGTTTTTGCGCGAGAAACGCGCCGAATTACTGGGCCGGTCTTAATCGTTAATGATGCGATGATAACTACCAGGGCGACCGCAAGGGATCGCCCCTACTATACACGCATCTCGCGCAGAACAGGCAACGTAATATAGTAGGGGCGATCCTTGCGGTCGCCCTGGCACTAATTCATGTGCTCTGATTATTGGGCTTGTCTTAAAGGAGCTATATGCACTCTCACCCTGACACGCAATTCACCGACGTAGCGCAACACATACCCTGGTGGCATGATGTGAGTCCAGCCGTTCGCGCTGAACTGACCTTGCCGGATATCAAGGATTTGCCCGCGCAAACCATTGATGTAGTGGTGGTTGGCGGCGGAGTAGCTGGCCTTAACGCGGCTCTGAGCGCGAGTCGGGCCGGAGCCAAGGTGTTGTTGCTGGAACGTGAAAACATGCTGGGCTACGGTGCGACTGGGCGGAACGCGGGTATCTTGAGTGCTGGCATCAATATGCACTTGACCGACCTTGAGGTCGATGGGCTAGAGGCAGCCTTCTGGCCCATGACTACCCGTCTGCTACAATCGCTGGTGGAGGAAGCCGCCCAACCTGACGCGTTGCTCTCCGCCCATCTGACCGGAGCGATCAGTTTAGCGGAAAGCAAACACGCCGCGCAAAAATTAGCCAGAGAAGCTCGCGCACGTGTAGCTGCCGGTCTGCGGGCCGAGGTGTGGACACCAACTCAAGTTGCCGAGGCTACCAATGGACGCCTCAATACCCAGACGGTCGTCCAGGCGTTGTGGTTGCCCGACGAGGGACGCCTACACCCTCTCACACTGTTAGCGCACCTGGCAAGACAGGCTCGCACTGCTGGCGTAGTGCTGGCGGGACAAGCTCAGGTAGATAACTACCAGGTAATCCGTGGCTGCGCTACCAACCATCACTGGCAACTCGTCCTCTCCAATGGCATCATCATTGGTGCGCGTGGCTTGATCCGCGCCGTTGGCCCAACGACGCAACCCAATGCACGTATCTACGCCCTCGCCTTTTCCGACGATCTCCCCGCCACTTTCCCTTTATTCTGGGATGCCGCGCCATACACCTACGCCGACTTTCGTCCCGGCAATGGACGCCTCACCGTCAGCGGTGGTCGTTACGGCAAAGCTGGCATCACGCGTCACGATGCCTCTTACCACCAACGCCTTGCCGAAGCGGCCCGTCATTGGTTGCCAGAATTAGCCGGGCACGAACCAACCTACAACTGGGCCGTAGACCTGGCTGTCGAGCCAGAGATGGTGCCAACCATGCGCACTATAGGAGACGAGGCCCCTGGCTTTGCCATCGAAGGCCTGGGTTCACTCGGCGTATTACCAGGAACCCTCCTCGGCCAACAAGCCGGCAAAGAGCTAGTGGCAGGACTGTAGCAGGGATGCAAGGGGCGCGGCCCCTTGACTGGGTTCTAGGGCTGTGCCCTAGTTCTCCCTCCCTCCCTCCCTTTCCTGCTGCCGAAGGCGGCATTTCAAGTCAGACCACTGGCATCATTGAACTTGGAGTTGGACGATCGTTGGTTTATGCAGAAAACTTTGCTCACTACCAATGACGAGGACATCAGGAAAAAGACCATGGGTAACTACCAAGGCAAGATGTGAGGCACTTCTTGGCAAGTCGAAAACGACGGTGCGTGTAAATGAGCTACCAGGCGCAAGTTCACTGTCTAGCGGCTGTCCACCTTGCCCTAGCGCATCAAGTGCCTGCTGACCGGAAGGATCGGGGTCATAGCGCTGACCGCTTGCATCGAGCAAATAGACCTGGACATCCAGGGCCCGCTGGGTAATCGCCTTGGCCTGGCTTGAAACACGCACCGTCACCAGGTAAAATGCTCCATGCGTAGTGATGACTCTGGGAGATACACCAACGACGGACTGCTGCCCAACCCGCTCAACCGAGAGGCACCAGTCATCGAAGCAGTGATCCTGATGCATGGCGAGCACACGCTGAGGGCTAAGACAGGAGACACTCAGTAGCACTGCCGTATACGCCACCAGAAAGCTTACCAGCACCAAGAGGACTCGCTTCGCTCGCGTCCATCTGTGGCGCAGGAGAAAGTAGCAGAGAGCAATCAAGGCCAGAATGCACCCCAAAACAGCAAGAATGAGCACAAGATCGAAAATCGTCATGGTTCAAATTCCCTCACATCGCATAAAAGCAGCTTATGAGGGCTGCTGAGCTGGTGAGCGGAGTGCATTTCCCAGACTCACGACACACACAATCATAGCGAGCAGTGCCAGGCCCATAACAATGAGTGTAAAGTTCAAATGCGTTCCCCCTATCTGCCCTTGCATGTACAGTGCATGGCTCACCGGATTAAGGATGAGCGTGTGCAGCACCAAAGCCACGATATTAACGAGCAAGACACTGCCAGTGCTCACACAAGCTCCCAGTATCGTTCCAGCGCGTTGCCCAAGGGAACGACCTGCGCGAGTTGCCACTGCTCTTCCGCATAGCAAGCTAATTAGCGTCAAAGCCAGGTAGATAACGAAGAAGACCATGAAGGTTGCAGCGTGATGGACAAGCAGACCGCCGAATCCGCCCAAAGCGACAAGAAGTGTAACGACGATGAGGCCAACCATCAAAGGCATAGTACGTTGCACCATGGCAAACCCTATGATGGCACAAATGGCAACACCAGCGGCAAGCGCAGAGAGGTAGACAACATCGTAACTGAAGCGCAGCAGGGGCGAGGCACTATATGCTGCTTGTGTCAGGTGGCTCGTGTCCTCAAGCAAGTAAAGATTGAGACTTGCTACTAATGAGACAGCAAAGGCTATGACCGTTGCGGCAAGCGCGACCCAGAGACGCGGTGGGATTTTTGCGGCGTAACTGTTTGTAGCCATGATGTGAGCTTTCTCCTTTAAAACATTCCACCGTTCCAAAGAGGCAGTAATCAGCAGATCACACAGCGCCTGTAACCACAACAAGATGAGGGAAGCCCAGCCACGCTGCTGCAGGGTATCACGGCAGCTATCGTGAAAGACGCGGACCATGCGTGTACCATAGTTCCGCCGGAAGGTTGTTGGATAGGCATATAGGAAGAGGCCATAGAGCCATTCCGAGAGGGCAATTGCTTTTCGCATTCCTCGCCGCGGCGGCTTAGATTGTGCCATTACTCCCCTCCTTCGAGCATATACTCCCCCAGTTGGGGTAGCAATTGCTTCGATTGGGCTAGCCGCACGAGTGCTGCCAGCCGCTCTGCTTCCGCTCTAGCGACGCGCAAACCAAAAGGCGTCAGTCGATAGTAATGGCGCCGTTCATCGTCAAGGTCAGGCGATGGTCGCTCATCTGATTCTTCGATCAGCCCATCAGTCAGCAGATTCCTGATAGAACGGTACAGCGTTCCCGGCCCAAGCTTGACCTTCCCATTACTACTGCGAGCAGTCTCCTGCATGATGCCATAGCCGTGTCGTTCTCTTCCAGTGAGGGCCAGCAGTATATGAAAGACCGCCGAGGAGAGTGGGAGTAGCACCTCTGGATCGTCTGCACGTTGCTTCATAGGGACTCCTTCTAGTTTTTTGCGCAGAAAAAACTATCCACGTTGTATATAACCAAAGTGGATATATACAACGTGGATATACTAAACCAGAAAGAAAGGTTTGTCAAGGCTCTAGCCAGCGATGTTTTGCTGAAAGATAATTTTTGTCGGCGTCACCCGCACAAGCAATTCTCCCACCACACCATTGCGCTTGCCATAGCTTTCAGCCAGTGCCTCTCCCATATACCTGCCTGCGATGAGCGTGGCCCAATATACCAGTTCTTCAGCAGAAGTTTCAGTCAGCAGTTCGGCTGTTCCTTCAATTTGTGCGTAACCAAATGGCGGCGTTTCGTCATCAACACAGAGGCAGACGCGTGGGTCATGCCGCATATTGATGGCCTTCACAGTGGTATGCTCTGTCATGAAGACGACAGCATCGCCATCCAGTGTAAACCAGATAGGGGCAACATGAGGGCGACCATCGGTTCGCACCGATGCCAGCTTGCCGGTCCTCGTTCCGCTCAAAAGGAACGCTCGGCTTTCAGGTGAAAATAGGTTCACGGTTTATCCTTTTCCAAAACTTCCCAAAAGATACCTCAAAAATAAGTAACTTCACAAAGTGCAACACCTTCACCTGCCGATTTATTTCTCCTGCTATCTCCTTGACATTACCCCCTGCTAGATTTTACAATACACATTAGAAACATTCTTAATTGTAGATCAAGTAAGTCAACATTACTTTCTTGTAGACACGAGCATTCTTTAGCGGGACAACAGCATCCTTCTATTGTTTCATATGGAGACAAAAATATGGAAAACGTTTTCTCATCTGCGCAGAAGACGTTGCGGGTTGACACACACCTCGCCAAATTTTCACAGGCAGCTACCGTTGTGCTGTCAGGGCTGGCCTTTCTTTTCAACCAGCCTATCATCGTCGTCATTACAGCTATTATCATGGTTTTGAGCGCGGTGGCACCAGACATCAGCCCCTATCGCTTACTCTATAAAGGTGTCGTCGTACCACTGCGCTTGTTAAAGCCGCGTGTTATCGAGGATGACCCAGCACCGCATCGCTTCGCACAGGGCGTGGGGGCAGTTTTCCTGATTGCGTCGTGTATTGTCCTATTCTTCTTTACCCATGCCACCGCGCTTGGTTGGACGCTGGATATAATTGTCTTTGTACTGGCCGCCCTCAATCTGATGGTGGGGTTCTGCGCCGGCTGCTTCGTGTACTACCACCTGGGTCGCTTGGGCCTGTTGCCGCGTGTACGCTATAGTGGTGGTTTCCACTGGCGAGGTGTTTGAGCATTATGAATGAAATTCCTATACGCTTGGGGGTACTTCTCTTGGTGGGCCTCTCTACGTGGCTTGTCATATGGTTGGGACAGCACTATGTGCAAGGCCAACGCCGCAGCGTCCTGACGGCGTCTTTACCTATGACATCATCTCCAGCTCTCGCAACGCCAGAAGCTGAAATAGCGCAAAACCATATCCGAATCCTGGCCTTCAGCAGTGAAGATTGCCGCCAATGCCACCAATTACAAACTCCTGCCCTGCAACGAGTGCAAGCGACCTGCGGCGATACCGTCTCAATTGTAGACATCGATGCCACGCGTGAGACCAAACTGGCAGAGCGATACCATGTATTAACCGTCCCAACCACCGTAGTGCTCGACCAAACAGGCCGCGCCCACGCCGTGAACTACGGCTTCGCCAACACCAAAAAGTTGCTCGACCAGGTGGATGAGCTACTAACAACTACCAAATAATAAAACCCGTGGCCCCACGTCTCACAGCCGAAGTCAGTGAGACGCGGGGCCACAGTTTTTTATTACTTTATGAATTCCAATGCCGCGCGTGTCAAAACCTCCACGCCGATAGGCATCGCATCTTCATCGACGTTGAAGCGCGGATGATGGTGAGGGAAGCTCGCCCCTTTCGCCGCGTTGTTCGCGCCAACGATGAAGTAGCAGCCAGGCACAGCTTGCAAGAAGTAAGCCATATCGTCGCTGCCAGTAGTCATGACCTCTTCTCCCTCATCGACGTTGTCCGCGCCCACCGCTTCAACTGCGACTTTGTGGACCAGTTTGGTCATGCTAGCATCGTTGGTGCAGGGAAGACAGCCATCAGAGAAGCTGATCTCGCAGGTGCCACCCATCGCACTGGCGATACCCGTGGCAAGTTCGCTGATGCGGCGAATCATTTTTTCACGATGCTCCTGACTGAATGCCCGCATCGTGCCAAGTAGTTCCGCCGTCTCAGGAATGATATTGAAGGCGGTACCAGCCTGCAACTTGCCAATGGTGATGACCGTTGGACTAAATGGCGATGTCTCGCGGCTGATGAGAGTCTGGAGCGCGGTAATAATATGCGCCGAGATGACGATGGGATCGACCGCCGTTTCGGGCATAGCGGCATGTCCACCCTTGCCGCGTACAATGGCGATAAATTTGTCGGCACTGGCAAAGACCGTACCCGCACGCACACCGACCCGACCAACAGCATAATCGCTAATCAAGTGCAATCCGATGACGCCATCCACGCCTTCCATGGCTCCCTCTTTGACCATTGGTTCGGCCCCGCCGATGGTCTCCTCGGCTGGTTGAAAGATAAATTTCACGTTGCCAGTCAACTCGGCGCGCCGTTTGCTCAAAATATCGGCGACGGCAAGGGCAATAGTAGTATGCCCATCGTGTCCACAGGCGTGCATCTTGCCATCAACCTTGGAACGATAGTCGACGTCGTTCATCTCAAAAATGGGCAGGGCATCCATATCAGCGCGGATCGCGATAGTTTTTGCTCCTGGTTGACTCGCTCCTCCCTTCAAGAGGCCCACAACGCCCGTCTTAGCGACGCCAGTTTGCACCTCTAACCCCAGCGCACGCAGACGTTGCGCGACAATACCAGAGGTGCGCACCTCTTCAAAGGCCAGTTCAGGATGTTCATGCAGGTCGCGCCGCAGCGCCACCATATCAGGAACACGTTCATCAATGTCGGATTTCAATTGGTCAATCGTGGTCATACATAACCCCTTCTGTTTCCAACTTCTTTTTAGCATACTAGTGGTATTGTGTCAGTTCATTTCTTCTTTTGTCAACGGCTTCTGCAAAGAAAGCCTGTTGCCCCTCAGAACGTAAGTCGGGCACCACGACAAAGTATCTCACGCATTGATCGAGCGACAGCTATAAGATGGCCTAATCACAACTTGGGAAGGTATTAGCCTCTATTGGACTAAAGCGATATAATAACAATAAAGATGGGCTAGGATATCTGGCCTTGGAGGTAGTATCATGGCAGAGGACAATTTCTTCATTGAGCAAAAGGCGTTGTTGGACCACGATCTTGATCCACGACTGGTGAGCGAACGCAAAGGCGGTGGCAGTTCCACCTACAAATATATCGAAGGGCACGTCATGATAGATCAGGCTAATCGCATCTTTGGCTATGGCGAATGGAGCTATCGTCCCCTTTTCTGTGAGCAGAAGGTACTTATGGATCCAGTTACGGGCGAGTCGGTGGGCGTGGTCTACAAAGCGCAGGTTGAACTACTAATACGTGGCTGCAATCCTATTGTTGAGGTTGGTTCTCAGCCAGTGGCCTCCTGGAATGTGCGCGACACAGTGATGGGACGCCGCAAGAAGGGCGATACTTCCGATATCCAGGAATGGGAAGCCATCAACGCTCGGCGTGCTATTGTCGAGGCGCACGAAATGGCTGAAAAAGGCGCAGTCACTGACGCCTTGAAACGTGCCTTGCGTACCTTTGGCAATCAATTTGGCAATGGTCTCTACGGCGATGGTCGCATTGATATCTCGACCCCTGGCGAAGCACCGACCGCGGCGATGGTGAGTGAGCTAGCTTCCTATGTCGGCAAGGTGTTTAACTTCAAAAATGAGAACTCTAATGAACGTTGGCAGTCGTACAAGGCCCACATCTTGAGACGTACCAAAGAAGACACTGAACTCTCTATGGCTGATTACATGAGGATTCGCACTGCCGCGGAAAATGCCCGAAAAGAAGCCAAAGCTGCCTCCAGTGCTGGCAGCAACGGTCGCTAGTCGCGCCGCCTATTTTTTGATAATCGTTACGATAGAAGCGAGGAGCGCAAGCTCCCCGCTCCTATCGTAACGATTATCAAAAAAGCCTCTACATCTTCTTCAGTAGCTCCGCGAGACGATCATGGCTATCATCGATTCCTTCTTCCATGCCACTCTGAAGCATGCCATCGCGGTCCGCGACCGACTGAAAAACAGATTGAGTCGTTAGCCTCGTCCTTCCTCCGGGCAATTCCTCAAATTTCACCGTCTCCAGCGTTACATGCCCGGTCTCCGGCAACCCTTCAAACTCAAAGGCGGCCTATCAAATGAAGATCAACAAAGCAACCGTATCGCGCAAAGAAGTTTGAGCGCAAGAATCAGATAGATTTCACCTCCATAATGTCTTATCATAGGTACAGAAAGTAAGATTGAACTGAGAAAAAGGAACACAGCATGATGCAAGAAGAACAGTATTGGGAAGCGGTACTAACGAGAGATGCGAGCGCGGACGGAACCTTTGTCTATGCCGTGCGCTCGACACGCATCTACTGCAACCCATCGTGTCCTTCACGGCGCCCCACGCGTCAACAAGTAGTCTTCTTTGCGCTACCGGAAGCGGCTGAAGCGGCAGGTTTCCGCGCCTGTCGACGCTGCTACCCCGACGAAATCTCTTTACAGGAAACACAGGTGGCCCTGGTGCAAGAAGTCTGTCGCTATATCGAGACGCACCTGCACGAAGCACTGACACTGGATGCCCTGGGCGAGCAAGTGCATATGAGTGCCTTTCACTTGCAACGCGTCTTCAAACGCGTCATGGGTATTACGCCGCGCCAGTACGTCGAAGCGTGTCGCCTGGGGCAACTCAAAGAACAATTGCGGGAAGGCGACGCGGTCACAAAAGCACTGTTTGATGCTGGCTATAGTTCTAGCAGTCGTTTATACGAACGCACACAGGCGCAGCTTGGCATGACGCCAACGGCGTATCGCCGGGGAGGAAAAGATATGTCTATCACCTACACCATCGTAGATAGTCCACTGGGCCGCTTGCTGGTCGGGGCCACCGCTAAAGGCATCTGTGTCGTGAGCCTTGGCCTGGCCGATACAGAACTTGAAACAGCCTTGGCGCAAGAATATCCAGCAGCAGAGCGGCGGCGTGAAAGCAACGTTGATGGTGACACGAGTAGAAAAAGTGATCTTGCCCAATGGGTCAACGCCTTGTTAGCATACCTCAATGGTCAGCAGCCACATCTTCGGCTGCCCCTAGATGTCCAGGCCACAGCTTTCCAGTGGCGCGTCTGGTCTGAGCTGCAAACTATCCCGTATGGCAGTACGCGTTCGTATAGCGAGGTTGCCAGAGCAGTAGGCAATCCCAAAGCGGCTCGCGCTGTAGCACACGCCTGCGCGACCAATCCTGTCGCCATTATCATCCCATGCCATCGCGTCGTGCGCGAAGATGGCGACCTCGGCGGCTATCGCTGGGGCCTGCAACGCAAAGAGCGTTTATTGGAGCAAGAACAAACACTACCCGTTGGATGAGCCAAATTGCCTCTTTTCATGTAGATTGGCTGAGTCCAAAACACGTTTTCTGTGCTACTATAGTTTGTATAGTATTGGACATAGTGCTCTGTTTCACTTCATGTGACGAGCAGGAGTGCAGAGGGCGGCAGCCCTTTGACTGGGTTCTAGGGCTGCGCCCTAGTCTTCCCTCCCTCCCTTGCCGCCGAAGGCGGCTTGGAATTAAAGGACAATGAAAAATAATAATCACGAAGCTAGCATTGTACTGGCACAACCCATAAAAGAAGGACATAGTAGCACAAAAGATGCATCAGCAAAGCCGACAGCACCCGCGGGTAATCAATTTCTCATCCTCCTCTCCCTACTAGCCCTCTACTTCATCTGGGGCTCTACCTACCTTGCGATGGGCATAGGTTTGAAGGGCTTCCCGCCTTTTCTGATGGCTTCCGTGCGTTTTCTGGTAGCGGGCGGTTTACTCTATCCCATCCTGCGTCTGCGTGGTACTCCGGCACCGACACGTAAAGAGTGGATTGGGGCGATTGTCATTGGCGCCTTGCTTTTGGTGGGTGGGAATGGCGGCGTAGCATTTGCCGAGCAATGGGTGGCTACCGGACTGGCCGCCGTCGGACTGGCCGCTATCCCACTATGGACAGCCCTGTTTGCCGGATTATGGGGGCGATGGCCCACACGTTTGGAATGGCTTGGCCTGGCAGTTGGCTTTGCTGGCGTTCTCATGTTGAACCTGGGCAATAACGTCTGGGCCAATCCCATAGGAGCGGTCGCGCTTCTCCTCGCGCCTATCGCCTGGGCTTTGGGCTCGGCGTGGAGTCGGCATATCGCCTTGCCCGGCGGCCTGATGTCCAGCGCGTCCCAGATGCTGGCGGGCGGTGCTGTTCTGTTCGTGCTCAGCCTATCCTTGCGTGAGCACGCCCCCAACCTGGCAATTGGACAATCGCTGTGGGCCATCGGCTTCCTGATCGTCTTTGGCTCGCTGATCGCCTTTAGTGCCTACGGC
Source organism: Ktedonobacterales bacterium (assembly GCA_038209195.1). Taxonomy (GTDB): domain Bacteria; phylum Chloroflexota; class Ktedonobacteria; order Ktedonobacterales; family Ktedonobacteraceae; genus JBBQXY01. The sequence goes on from JBBQXY010000153.1 coordinate 12,036, forward strand.
TACCTCCTACGCCATGTACGTCCCGCGCTGGCAACCAGCTATGCCTATGTGAATCCCATGGTGGCAGTAGGATTGGGCGTCTTGCTCGATGGCGAGCACCTCACGCCCTTAGAGCTAGTGGCCATCATGATTACACTCCTGGGCGTTGTATTAGTTTCGCTAGGCCGAAAATCTTCTTAGTAAACAGAGAATGTGGGGGCAGATGGCATGACCATCTACCCCCACATTCTCTGTTTACTTACTTACATTGAAGCGGAAATGTGCGATATCGCCATCCTGCACTACGTACTCCTTGCCTTCCAGCCGCAATAACCCCTTCTTTGTGGCGGCGGCGAAGGAACCACAGGCCATGAAATCTTCATAGCGCGTGACCTCTGCACGAATGAAGCCGCGTTCAATATCTGAGTGAATCTTGCCAGCCGCCTCCGGTGCTTTTGCTCCCCTGGTTACAGTCCAGGCACGCACCTCGTCTTCACCAGCGGTGAGGAAGGTGATCAGATTAAGCAGGCGATAACCCACCTGAATGACACGATCTGTACCCAGTTGGGGCAGTCCCAGCGATTCCAGGTACTCGTTGGCATCCTCTTCCGGCAGTTCGGTCAGTTCGGCCTCGAGCCGGGCAGAGACTGCTACTGCCTCCGCTCCTTCGGCTTTGGCACGCAAAGCAATCGTCGCGATACCCTTCAACTCGCCTTCCAGCGTGCTGCCATCCACATCCTCATTGGTCGCGATACGCGCCAGCAGATTGTTCGCCGCTCCCAAAACATCTTCGCTAACATTCAAGACGTACATGCGCGGCTTCAAGGTCAAAAGAAAGAGTTCATCCAGAACGGCGCGATCTTGGGCGAGCAGTTCGACTTGGCTGACCATTTTCAGTTCGTTGAGGGCTTCCTGTACCAGTCGCAACACCTCTAACTCCTGCACATACTTCTTGTCGCCCGATTTCGCGGCCTTGATGGTGCGCTCGATGCGCTTCTCGACGGTCGTGAGATCGGTTAAGGCCAATTCCGCGTTCAGGCTGTCCAGGTCGCGATTGGGGTCGATATCGTCGTAGATATGTGGGACGTTGCTATTAGCAAAAGTACGCAAAACGATGGCCAGGGCGTCGGCGTTGCGGATATGCCCCAGAAATTCCGCGCTCAATCCTTCCCTCTTCTCTTTTGGCGACTGTGTTCCTTGCCCCATGCCAGCCACATCCACAAATTCGACGGTAGTAGGCGTAACTTTCTTGGGGTGAAAGATATCGGCCAGGGGTTGGAGCCGTGCGTCAGGCACCTGTACCACTGCCAAGTTGGCCTGCACCGTACTGGTGGCATAGCCGCTAATGGGCGCACCGGCCTTGGTAAGTGCATTAAAAAGCGTTGTTTTCCCGCTCTGCGGCAACCCGATAATACCTATAGTAAGAGCCATGTATATGAATTCCTTTTCTCTCGTATGGTGATACTTTTTAGCTTCTCCCCCATTTTACTACGAATTGCGTTTTATAGCACTCTTTTCCTTAAACAAGCAATTGTAGGGCGCGATTTATCGCCGCCACTGCCGATTTATCGGCAAACGGGACGGGCCGATAAATCGGCAGTGCCATTCAAATAAGGCTTGGGAGTGGCGTGTGTAGGGACAAGGGGCGGACGCGGCGGTCGATGGGGGGCCTTGTGCTTGTCCTCGTCCTGTGGGATGTTCAGAACCCCCAGCAGGACAGGCACAAGGCCCCCGCGTCCGCATCCCCTCATCCCCCTGTCCCTACACACACGGTGTTGCCGTTCATCC
>JBBQXY010000154.1:0-13782 GCA_038209195.1 Ktedonobacterales bacterium
CCCCACCCACGGGCGACGCAAGCGTCCCCACCCAGCATCCACTCCACTCCCGCCCCTACGAGAGACCGCCTCTCCCTGCCTTAGGTTGATGCGCATTGGGCGACCCTCGCGGTCGCCCTGGCAATCATTTACAAGCCCTAAGTTTGTTACTTGACAGGGATGCTGTCCAGATAAGAGAATATTGGTAGTAAGAAGTGGGTAAATCTCATTTGAGGTGTAATTTCAGGTATGAGATGCGCAAACCTCTACGCTTTTCCTCGTTTGAATATGAAGATGGACAGTAGTAGGTGGTGTAGTGTAGAGGCTATGATTGGTGTTGGTTTGATGATGAGTGACTTGATGTGAGAAGTATACGTTTGAGATAGAGAAGAGTTTACATAGCAGAAGATAACTATGCAACAATATAACATGAACATTGCTACACGTAACACACTGCCACCGACCAATGGGACCGCTACAGAAAATCCAGAGCCGGGTATTGCTATGGAGATGCAGGAGGCGGCCCGTGCTGCTGAACGGGCGCGGCTGCGTCAGGGCATTATGCATGTGCGTGTGCGGCACTTTTACTGTACGCTGGAGGAGAGGTTTGATCCCTCGCTGCATGGGCAGAGTTTTGTGGTGGGCACGGGCACTGGACGTCCCAATGAGCCGGGGCGTGTGATTGACGCTTCACCGGCGGCAATGCGGCTGGGGATTGCGCCAGGGATGCCTTTGCGGCGCGCACATCGCATTGCGCCGCGCACACGCTTCCTACCAGCTTCGTATGATCTTTACCAGCCAGTAATGCAACGGTTACGGGAACGCTATCGTGCTTATTCGCGTATCATCGAGTCTATTCCCATCGCGGATTCTTTTATTGATTTGCGCGGCTGTGAACTGACCTTTGATTCGCCGGTCTCGCTGGCTGAGCGGCTGTGCGCGGAAATTGCCGAGATGGGTTTGACGGCTCTGATTGGCATTGCTAATGGCAAGGCTATCGCTGAACTGGCTGCGCTGATGAGCCGTAAGGATGGACGGCAGGGTGTATTGTACATACCGACGGGGCGCGAGGCTTCGTTTGTGCAGACGCTGCCGCTTTCGATGCTGTTACAATTGCGGGCGGCTGGGACAGGTATTCCCAGTGCTTTACCGGACCTGGGCGAGCAGGAGGAGAATGCTGGTTCCCGTCCACCGGAGGTGGAGGGGAAAAGCGAACAAGTTGATTCGGTCGCGGTGGCTGAGCTGGTGGCACATCTACGGGACTTTGGCGTCACGACCTTTGCACAGGTGGCGAACTTGACGGAGGAGGGGCTGCATCGTCGCCTGGGGCGGCTGGGGGCCTGGCTGTTTCAAGTGGCCTCCGGTGAGGATAGCAGCCTGGTGGTGCCTGATGCCCCGCCAATGAGCCAGAATGCGCGGGTGCGCTTCCACCACATGGCTGATGCCGATGAAACCTGCGCGGCTATTCGCAAGCTGGCCGACTATCTCGGTGAGCGAATGAAGGAGCAGCGACTGAAAGGACGGGCGATAGCGCTGATGCTGTGGCCTAATCAGCCGGTGCGGCGCGATACACGTAGACTGTTGATGGGTGAAGACGGCGAGGAGATGGCGGTGACAGCGGCGGAGGAGACGATTGGCGGGCAGATGATTCTGACGCGCCATACCGACGAGGCGGATGTGATTGCGCATCACGCTCTGATGCTGTTTGCCCATTATCATCGGCCCGCGAATCGCTACTTGCAGGTGCAGTTGCGCATTGGGGATATTATCGCTGTGACACCAGCTTACTATCCACCTCCTGCCCGGACGCGGGGTAGGCCAACCCGTAAATTAGATCGGTAGGATTTAAGAATAGTTGTGTGAAGATGCCAACAACCATTGCTCGCGAGCAATGGTTGTTGGCATCTTCACACATATTTATTGTTTGGAGCTATTGTTTGGAGGTTTGTTTGAGTAGCTCTAGTTCGCGTTGGCCGCGGGCTTGAAGTTCTGCTTCCCATTCATCTTTGTATTGGCGCAGGGTGTGGACGAGGGTGTGGGCGACGGCCAGGTTGCGGTACCATTTGTGGTTGGATGGCACGATATACCAGGGTGCGACATTGGTGCTGCACTTGGAGAGGGCATCCTGGTAGGCCTCCATATAGTCAGGCCAGTATTTGCGCTCGGCCCAATCGCTGGCTGAGAGCTTCCAGGCCTTGTCTTTATCCTGTTCTCGCGCCAGTAGACGACGTTCTTGTTCATCTTTACTGATGTAGAGGAAGAATTTGAGGATGATCGTTCCACTGTTGGCCAGCAATGCCTCAAGCTGGTTGATTTCCTGATAACGTTGGCTCCATATAGCTTTGGGAACGAGGTTATGGACGCGAGCTATCAACACATCTTCATACTGTGAACGGTTGAAAATACCCATGACGCCCTTGGGTGGTGCCACTTTATGGATGCGCCAGAGAAAATCGTGCGCTAGTTCTTCCGGGGTAGGGGCTTTGAACGAATGCACGTCGCAGCCCTGTGGGTTGACGTGCGAGAGGACGTGGCGGATGGTGCCGTCTTTGCCACTGGTGTCCATGCCCTGTAATACTAACAGGAGGCTATGATGCTGGGCAGCGGACAGCAGTTCCTGTAACGCGTTCAACTCATCACTAAGCTGAGCAAGTTCTGCTTCTGCTGAAGCATGATCGCTGTCCTTATCTTTGAAATTGGGATTGTAGTCGTCCAGTTTGACTTTGCTTCCCGCGTCAACTTTCCATGCCTGTGCCATTTTTGCAACCACCTTTCACGCTCATATAAATAGGACACGATGCTGTTCTGTGTTTAGTATACGCGCAAATGGAGATTTGCGCATATAGCTAATGAACACGTTTGATACCTTTCGCTATGATGAGAAGAGAAGTCACTGATTGTAACGTATTGATCAAATTGAACGTATTAACAAGTGAGGGGTAATATTTTCTGTTGCGGAAATAGGCTATGGGGGTTGATATTTTCATATTTCATATTTTGTATGCTCGTATTTTGGGGAAAGTATGTCCGATACACTGACTGATACTGGTGCATTCAAAGCTATTGCTACGCCACTTGAGCAGCTTCCTGAAGAAGACACGCCCTCGGAGGTAGATACATTACCGTTTGTACCGTCACTACCGTCCGAACCGTCACTATCGTCCAAACCATCAGTACCGTCCGAACCGTCACTATCGACTACGACGACAATGCTAGCCACAGCTGAGGATGCACCTATTGCTGTCGTTTTGCAAGCAATAAGCTCGGTCGAGGAGGTAGCTGTCGCGGGAGAGGATACGGATCAAGTGAGCGTGGTGCAAAAAAAGGCGCCCACCGAAGCGGTTACGGCTGAGGATGAGGATACAGAAGATACTAAAGGTACACAGCCTGAGAAGAGGCGAGAAGGGGTATCCGATGGGAATGTGCTTCTTGAAGGTAGAGCGCAAGCAGTACCCAATGAGGATGCACCGACGGATGGGACGCTACCAGCGATACTTGATGAAGATGTACCGACGGATGGGACGCTACCGGCGAAACTCGATGAGGATGGAACAGCTTTAAGCGAAGAACAGGAAACTGTGGAAATCTCTGCTGCTAGTACACCAGAAGCTACGGATGTGCTAGGTGTTACGGGTGTGCCAGTTGCTACGGGTGTTGATGGCGGGCTACCTGTTCGAGCGCGGAAACAGTCGAAGCTCTTTTTGGCTGTTGCAATCTGCCTGTTTCTTTTATCTATCAGTGGAACGATGTTGAGCGCGTTTTTTGCCTTTGAATATGGGATAAGTGCTTATACGACCTATACGACGTTGCGTGACCAGGCTAATGAGGGGGTTACGCATTTGTTGAATGTGAAAACTATTTTTACTGGCCTGAAGGCACATCCGAGTGGTTTCCTGGATATCAATAAATTACATGCTGCGCAAAAAGAATTTAACGCGGCACAGGTGAATTTTCAGCACGTACAATATACTATGAGCCATGCCGCTATTATTGGCACAGTTGTAGCATACTTGCCACAATACCGCCCAGAGGTCGCGGCGGCCTCGGCAGTGAGCAAAATAGGTATTGATGTGACGGCTATCGGGCAGAAGTTGGTGAGTACGGCCATTACGTTAGCACCGACGTTTCGCGGCTCCCTCTTGAATAGTGGCAGTACCCCGCTGGTGACGCAGCCCATGCTTGATTTGCTGCACTCGACCATTGATGCGGTAATACCAAATCTGAATGATATCCAGGTGCAGAGTCGCTCAGTCTCACTCTCTACGTTGCCGATTAACGCGCACGAGCGCGATCAATTGGCGCAACTGCTGCAAGCATTACCGCAGGCGGAGACTGACCTGCTGCAAGCACGCGATTTACTGGGGGCGGCGGGATGGATGCTCGGCGTGGGTACGTCGCGCACCTTCCTTGTGCAGACGATGGATCGCGCAGAATTGCGCCCAACGGGCGGCTTTACGGGTCAGTACGGGGAGCTTTCGATCAAAGGTGGACGGGTCGCGCCATTCTCGTTGCGCGATATCTCGTTGGTCGAGTATGTTGATAATAGCCCCACCCAAGGATTGCTGGCACTGCCGCAATATCGTTCCTGGTGGCCTTTTGCCAACTGGGGATTGCGCGATTCTAATCTCTCGGCTGACTTCCCCACTTCGGCCCAGATCGCCATCAGCAAATACAAGAGTGAGACGGGACACGCGGTGGATGGGGTAATCATCTTCACACCTTTCTTAATAGAGCATATTCTGGAGGTGATTGGGCCTATTCAGGTGCCGGGGTACAACGATACGATTACGGCGCAAAATGTCGAGGAACGTTTGCATTATTACCAGCAGGATAATGCTGGGCTGGCAAAGCAGGTGGTGTACCAGCCGGGGGATACGACAACTTCCAGTCGGAAACGTTTTACCTCGTTGCTGGCGCATCTCTTGATGGATAAAGTGCGCCACGCGCCTCCTGACGAGCTGATTACGATTGGTCGGCAGATGCTGTATGATTTGAAGACGAAGGACTTGCAGGTCTATGTAACCAATCCGCAGATCGAGTCTTTGCTGGTGCAGTACGGCGACGCGGCGCAGATTGATCGCTCGACCACGCATGATGGGGAGTATGTCGTGCAGGCGAATGTTAGCGCGAGCAAGGCTTCGCAGTTTGTACACACCATCTTGCAAGACACGGTTTCGCTGAATGCCGAGGGTGGGGCCACCCATGTGCTGCACATGCGCCTGGTCTATAATCAGATCGGTCCTGTGTATGGCTATGATACATACCGTGATTATGTGCGGGTGTACGTGCCGCCCAGCAGCACGTTTTTGTGGGGGGATGGCTTTGATACTGGCAATCCGTTATGCGGTGCCTATCTGCCAGCCTGTCCACAAACCGATGTCTATCCGAAGGACGAGTTGCTCTGCCCCAATGGTGAATTCCAGCCTGGAGCAGCCGCGCCCACTATTGCTGACCCCAATGGTGGCAGTTGGCATCCGCTGGATACCGTCGGGCCGCCGACCAACCTTAACAGTGATGAGTCGGGGCGTGCAATGTTCGGGGGTTGGGTGGTTATTCCCAAGAATTGTACGATGAACGTAATGCTTTCATGGTATGTGCCGCCCACTGGTAGTCATGGCAGCCCTTACGCGCTGCTCGTACAACGCCAGGCGGGTACATTTCCTGAATTAGACCTGACTATCCTGCCTACGCCTGGCAATTGCAGCATGCTGAAGACAGCCGGGCAACATTTTGACGGGATCATGGGCGAAGATACGATGTTTACCGTGCCAAGGCTGGCTCCAAGCGAAAACGCGCGCGCAACGTGTTATCCACAACCAGGGGTGTGAATTGTCGAGTTGCATGACCACGACTATTGACACCGGGATACCTCTTCTCATATACTGCTTTTGCTAAGAACTGATGGTGTTTATCGTAACGCTCGTTCTCATCCTTGAGAATGGCTGGTTATTGATGCTTTGCGGGAAGATTGTGGAAGAGAAGAATTATGGAACAACCGGCACTATTAACTATTATACGAACTGATACTACTTTTCGATTTCGACTCGATCTCCCCGATGCTCCATCCCAAGGGAGCCAGGACTACGTCGTCGAATTCACGCTTGAGATACGTGAACGATTGCGCCGGACACTGCACGCTGCCGCACAACATATGCAGGCCGTGGCGATGATGGATGGCAAACGACAGACGATGAAATTAGGCGCGATCAATGACGCCATGTTGAACATGGGACGTTTCCTCTTTGATGTGCTCCTGCCTACGGCTTTACAAGATGCATTGCGCCGCCTGGATACTGGGCTTATTTTTCAAACCAATACACCAGATATACCCTGGGAGCTGTTGTATGATGGCAACGCGAAATCTGGTCGCTACCTGTGTCAGCATTTGAGCATAGGGCGGCAAGCTGCTAGTGGGCGCGATGGTGGACCACGGTTCTCCGCGCCTGAGCGGATCGCGCGCAAAATGGGGCGGCGTGAGTCGCAGGGGCTATCAGTGTTGTTTATGGTGAATCCGACGAGCGATCGCTCGGTGGCGGAAGAAGAAGTTGCCACGCTTTGCACAACGTTACCTGAATCGGTTTCGCGCATCATACTGTATCGCCAGCAAGCCAATCAATTAGAACTACGAATGCGCATCAGTGCTGATATGCCGCAGGTTTTACACTATGCCGGCCCCTATCCCACTACGACCAATGCTGGCGAACCAGTATTAGCGCTGGGTGGAAATCTACGCTTAGACGGTGCGGCTGTTGAGCAGTTGTTGCAGCCATTGCCACGGCGTCCGTTGGTCTTCCTGAGTTATCACGAGGATGAGCGTCAATCGCGCAATGGTAGCGCGGCGGTGAGCCAGTTGGAACGGGAAGAGGCGATGGAGAAACTGGCAAGCAACCTGATTGCTGCCGGTGCTGGCTCTGTCCTCAGCACGCGTTGGCCGATTCAGGCGCAACGCACCAGGGAATTTGCGGTCTTGTTCTATCAAGAGGTCGCGGATGGAGTTTCGCTCGGTGAGGCGATGCGACGGGTGCGCAGTAGTATGGTACAACATCATCCAGAAGAAACCTCGTGGATGTCGTTTGTGCTCTACGGCGATCCAGCACAACGACTGATTACGGCGTCCGCGGCAAACAAAGACCGTAGCAATGACGCACGCTTTGATGCCTTCGATGATGGTCAAATGATTTCACCAATTATTCCTTCGTCAAACTCACTGGAACGGCACTTTTTGCAGGAGGTGCTGGGCCTTGCGCTGATGGAGGCGCGGCGGATGCACAAGGACTATCTTGGTACGCCGCACCTTTTTATCGCGCTGACCAAATTGGATGGCGGTTGCACGCAGGACGCCTTACGAACGCTAGGCTTTTCGCCCAAGCAAGTGCGTGATGTGATTCGGCTGGCACTGGGGTCGGGCAAAGCGAACAGCGATACGCCGATACTGCCCACGCGCCGCTGTAAAGAGATATTGCAAACAGCCGAGCGCAACGCGCTCAATGCTGGCTCAGTTGCCATTGATGAGCGGGCCATTGCGCAGGCGGTGTTGAGTGAAGGTGACGGGGTGACCCATGAACTCCTGACGAAACTGGGCATTAATCCCGCGCAATTGATCGAGCTTATTCTGTCTAGCAACGCCCGTGCATTGCTGGAATTGGTGCCTTCCGTGAGCGCGAACCCGGCGGTCCCCTTGGACCTGCCCGTAGGTATTAGCCCGGATGGGGCCGCGAAAGGCAGTAATTCGGTGCTGGAGCGCTTGGGGCGTGATCTCACCAAGCAAGCCAGCTTGAAACAATTGACGCCGCTCATTGGGCGCGATAAAGAGATTCGCCAGCTCATGCAGACGTTGATGCTCAAGGACCGCAACAATCCAGTGTTGATTGGTGACTCAGGGGTAGGGAAGACAACGATTGTGGGGGGGCTGGCGCAGCGTATTGTCGATGGACGCGTACCACCCGAATTGCGCGGTAAACGACTGATCGAACTTTCTGCCAGTTCACTGGTGGCGGGCACCAAGTATCGGGGAGAGTTTGAGGAGCGGCTGTTGAAGGTGTTGGAGGAGGCGGAAGGGAGCGGCAACATCATTCTCTTCATTGATGAGATGCACCTGCTGATTGGCACAGGTCGTGCCGCCGATGGGAGTATCGACGCGGCCGGCATTCTCAAACCGGCATTAGCTGGGGGCCGTTTGCGCTGTATTGGTGCTACCACGCCGCAGGAATACCGCTTGATTGAAAAGGACGCGGCGATGGAACGTCGGCTGCGCCCGGTGATGATCGAGGAGCCGTCCATCGACGAGGCAATGGCCATTCTGGAGGGCATGCGCGACCTGTATGAGCAGCATCACAATGTGAGCATCACGAAAGAAGCGTTGTACGCGGCGGTGCATCTCTCCGTGCAGTACCTGCCAAACTTGCGTCTGCCAGACAAAGCATGCAGTGTGCTGGACGAGGCCTGTTCGCAGGCGCGTGTCTTCTCAATGGAGGCAGACGCGGCACTGGAAGAGGTCGATGACATGGATGATTTTGCTGAACAGCCAATCATTGTGGCTTCTATGATTGCCGAGGTAATTTCTCATCGCACAGGCATTCCAGTGCAGGCACCGGGTCGTGAGGAACGGGACCGTTTATTGAATTTAGAGTCTCGCCTCAAGGCACGAGTGATTGGGCAGGATGAGGCTATTGGTCGAGTCACGCAGGCCATTCAAGTGGCACGTGCGGGATTGAAGCCGCACCATCGACCAGCAGGGGTGTTCTTGTTCTTAGGGCCAACGGGCGTTGGTAAGACAGAACTGGCGCGCGCGCTGGCGGCTGAGGTATTTGGTTCGGATGAACACTTGATTCGTATCGACATGTCGGAGTACATGGAGAAGCACGCCGTTTCACGGATGATTGGTGCCCCTCCCGGCTATATCGGGCATGACCAGGAAGGGCAATTGACGGGAAAACTGCGCCGCCGTCCGCATTGCGTGGTCTTGCTAGACGAATTGGAGAAGGCTCATCCAGAGGTGTTTGACCTGTTCTTGCAGGTTTTTGACGCGGGCCGTTTGACGGACGCGCAGGGGCATACGGTTGATGCGCAGCACGCGATCTGGATTATGACCTCGAATGTTGGTACTGATATGCTGGGCCGTTCGATGCCGAGTGGATTTATCGCAAACAAAAAAGAGACGCTGGAGGAGAAGCAGCGTGATCGCTTGCTGGAACGCTTGCGACAGACCTTTCGACCAGAGTTTTTGAACCGTATTGATGAGGTTGTGATCTTCCATCCATTGGGTCAGGTGCAGGCGCGGGCGATTACACGTTTACAGATGAACGAACTGGGCGCACGTCTATTAGACCAAGGGTTGACGCTACACGCGGCTGATAGTGCCATTGATTTGCTGTGTAAAGAAGGCTTCAGCCAGACGCAGGGTGCGCGTCCACTACGCCGCGCCATTGAGCGACTCTTGACGGTGCCGCTCAGTTTGCGGATACTCCTGGCCAATATACCGGAACACGGCGAAGTCCATGTCCAGGCAGTAGATGGTCAGTTGGAGATAGAGATCACAGAACCCGGTAGCGAGGTTGCCGAGGAGCTAGCCGTGAATGTCGAGATGGATGCGAAATCAGGATAAGTCCCAATGCCAACCCCTGCCCCAGCATATGCTGGGGCGGGGGTTGGCATTGAGGGGAAAGGGGGACGAGGTGGTCTGTTGTGGTAGTGATGAGCGAAGTATGTCTGGAGCGAAGCTACTACAGGATGCTACTGTTGCACCTCTCGACGGCACATGTTTGGAGCAGAGCTACGACAAAACATGCTCGGAGTAGTATCGAACAGACTGATCCCTGGCGCACCACTCAACAAGACAAATTGGCACCCCATCGATCATCAACTACCACTGTTTATAGTATACTCCTCCATCCTTTACGCAATCTTTTTTTATTCCTTCAATACGACTATAGGGTTAATTCCGCTCACATTGTCTTTTGAGGCAGGGTGATTTGTATTTTTTTGTGGAAAAATGCTTCTCTGAAGAGAAGATTCTTGCAGGTCTTATATAAGACAAATTTTGTGTAAGAGAGGGTGCTCCTCTGCCGCCTTCGGCGGCAGAGGAGAGAGGAGACCAGGGCGCAGCCCTAGAACCCAGTCAAGGGGTTGCACCCCTTGCATCCCCGCTTGTGACTTGCCGCCTTCGGCGGCAGAGGAGACTAGGGCGCAGCCCTATTACCTGTCCCCCAGACAGGGTGCTCTCGCTTGGGGCTAGATGTGATATGATTATGGTGATTAACAAAGTGCTGTGGATATTCCGCAACCTGAACGGGCCGATAAATCGGCGGTGGCGGCGATAATGAATAGTAACGAATGAAGATACCAATGTAGGGGCCGGTTTACCGTGCCCACCAGCCGATTTATCGGCGCGAATCCGACGTGGGCACGGGCCGATAAATCGGCAGTGGCGGCGATAAATCGCGCCCTACGGATATCCGGGGTATTTCGTGAATGTTCATTAGCATAAATACAATCTATAACAGGTGGGGAATGCTGTCTGCCTGTCTGATATGAGCTGAGGAGATCGTGAATGAAAGCTGTTAAAACCCATGTGGGGCGTTGTGATACTTGTGGGGAGCCGGCGGCCTATGCGCAGTTGCTGCCAGGGGGGCGGACTTTCCGTTTTTGTGAGCAGCATGCCCCGTTACAGATAAAAAAGCAGGCGGAAGCCACCGCCGCATTGGAAAAAGAGAAGAAATAGTGGCGACTCATCAGGCCATGGGTAGCTGCACGTGAAAGGTCGAGCCTTCGCCAGGAAGGCCATAGCTCTCAATCCAGATTTTCCCATCCATGGCCTCAATGAGGCGACGCGAAATGTACAGTCCCAAGCCAGAGCCCCGAACCTCGCTATTCACATCGCTTTCGAGGCGTACAAAACGCTCGAAAAGGCGGTCCTGGTCCTGCGGTTTAATACCTTTCCCCTTATCTGAAATACTGATGATGACACTGTGTATGTTATTCATACGTAGCGAGCGAGCGGTAAAAGCAACAGGTGTTCCCGCTGGAGAGTACTTTAAAGCGTTGACACTGATATTGACGAGCACCTGGCGTAGTCGTGCCGCATCGGCCCGTACAGCGAGTTGAGTAGGGATGGCAAAATGTACCTGGCGATGCTCTTTCGTCAACTGTGGTTCGATGAGATTGAGAACGCTGTCAATCGTCGCGCGAATGTTGACGTTTTCCATGTTGGCCGGACGAATGCCCGCCTCAATCTCCAGGCGGCTAGCATCCATGACATTGCCAAGGAGCACGACGAGTTCATCGCAACTGCGCTGTGCTTTTTGCAGGAACTCTTTGCGCTGCTCGGCTGGTAACATATCCCCGTATTGTGCTAGCAATTCGATGTAGCCTTGCACTCCCGTCAATGGAGTGCGCAACTCGTGTGAAGCTGTGACCATAAATTGGTCTTTGAGCTGGTCAAGCTCTTGTAAACGTTGATGGGCCTTACGCTGTTGAGCATAGAGTTTGGCATTGGTTAAGGCCACGGCAGCCTGTTCGGCGAAATCTTGTACGCGTGATAAGTCGTTGTTATCAAAGGCTATCTTATCATAGGTGGCAGCGGGAAATACGCGAGCCAGGATCAGTAGGCCAAAGGCGCCGCCATTTGTGATGAGCGGCGAGAACATCGCGGTCTGAGTACTCTTTTGCAGCAATTTTTCGCGTAATAGAGACGTGTTTTGGTTGACGACTTCAAGATTAGTGGGTTTGTAGGCGGGTAGGACGCCAGAGGCACGAGTGCGCAGGGAGGTCAGCTGTGCAGTTGTCCGAGCGCGGGTGCTGTGCCCATTGAGCGCAGGGAATTGCACAAGGGTAGGCTGTAAGCTGGTAAGTATCTGCCAATCGGGTTCGTGGCGAGAAATGGGCGGCCAGTCTTGCAAGGCCAGGGCTGCTTCCTGCTCATTGCTGTAGCCTGCAAGCGGCACGAGCTGATCGGTTTCATTCGCGCAATAGAGCAGGACATAGTCGGCTCGCAGAGCACTCGCGGCCTCGACACAAATGAGTTGATATATCTCTGCCGGCTCAACGACTACCGCAGAATTGAGGCGTGTTGCAATGTTCGCCATAGCCCTGGCAAATAGTTTTTGCTCGATAGCGGTCTGGTAGAGGCGAGCATGCTCGATCACGGTGGTGATCTGCTCGGCATATGTTCTGGCCAGGGTGATTGTGTGTTGGCTAAAATGCTGTTCGGTACGGCTGGCAAAACCTAGACTGCCGAGTATCCTGTTTTGATAGATAAGCGGTATGAAGAGGGTGGAGCGAATGTTTTGCGCCTGGTGCCACTGCGCAACTATTGGCGGGACCGCCATGTTGTCTTCCGCCCAAACGACTTCTCTCTCTTGCTCTAAAAGGAGCGCGTGGCGCGGAAGCCGCACATCGGTGAGTTGGAGTGTTTGTGTTTCTGCCGCGTGGGCAGCGGCGAGACAGACGAGAAGAGAGATACGTTTATCGGTAGGTTGGTGATTTTCGTCAATGAGAATGAGCATTGCCGCGTCAAAGGTAAGTTTCGCGGCAGCTATGTAGGTAATTTGTTCACGCAAGATGTCAAAATCAAGGATGCTGGTCAACTCTGTGCCCAGCAGGCGTAGGTGTTCCGCGTCCTGACGACGCTGCTCGCGCTCCTTCAGCAACAAGTCATTCTCATACGTGGCTAAGAGATAGCGCGCCGTGAGCAAGATACCCACGAGTGCAGTCAAGAAAACCAGGAAGGTTGCCACCTGATCATCGTTAGTAATTTCGCGATAGAGTAAGAGTGCGATCAAAAAGATCAGCGGAAAGTAAATAATGCTGCTTTGCAGGAATAGAAAGCGACGTGGGCTAGCCTGCCGCTCAAGTGGTGGAAAGTCGGTCGCGGTGGGCATTTGAGATGGATGTTCCATTTCATTATACGCGCGATTTACGATAGCTTTGTACTGATAGAGCGCGGAAAGGCCAATCAGTAAAGCACCAACGAACCAAAAAGTGTCGATAGAAGGTGTGCCAGAAGTATAGGTACCTTTGGCGGTGAGGTAGGCATAGGTTGTATCAGCCCAGGTGATAGAGAGGATGCCCAGGCCACAGATGAGCAAGAATGGGCGTAATATTTTTTCTACACGTTGCCGAATAAGCAGGACAATAGCAAAGATGAGAAGCATATCCCAAAATGGATAGGATAGGCTCACGGCAAAGGTTCCCAGCGAAATAGTAGTGTCTTTAAGCAAAAGATACGCCGGGCCAATGGCAAAGAACCAGCTAATGCCAAGCAGGCAGAGGGTAGTGATCAGTGCATCGAGTGCGGTACGCGTGCGAAAACGCACAGCGGTGGGCATCAAAAGCAAGCCAAAGAAGATGCCAGGGTAGAAGAGCGTGAAGCCGATATCCGCGCCAGATGGAACGGGGTTGGGCTGTCCTATGTGTTCCAGGTACGCGAAGTAAAAGCCACCAAGACTATCAGCTAGCATACCAAGGCTGATGAGGAGCCAGGCTAGTTGATGCCGAGGAGCCAATTGTATTGGGCCGCGCCAGGCACGATAGGTGGTGGTGAAGGCAAAGCTTGCGCCCACTAGTGCGGCAATGCCATACATGAGGTCAGCAAAAAGCGTAACTACCTCGTCTCCCCCGATATGGAATAGCATCAAGAAGAGGCTAATCGTGGCAATCAGGACTGCGCAGGTGGTCGCGAGATAATTTTGCCGATCGAGTTTCTGCAAGTAGGCTCGTGTTAGCCTGGTTTTGGTGATAGTTTTCACTAGGCTCCTTGGTATTAGCTAATCCTCATTTCTGCTACAAGATAACACTTTAGTGTAG
>JBBQXY010000155.1:0-13698 GCA_038209195.1 Ktedonobacterales bacterium
TGTTAAGCCATGCCATATATCGGCCAGTGCATTCCCTATCCCGATATAGGTGACTAAAGCCCATGACGCGGTTACTGCATTAAAACATTCGAATGCAGCATTGACCCAATTATGGGCTTGCGCGTCCCGCCAGAAGGTTAATACCGAGAAGGCCACGATCAATAAGGGGACGATGATATAGAGGAGCGGTGAAATGGTTCGGTTTTTGACTTTTGGCGTCCGTGCAAATGGTATCTTCTTACTCGTGAGGGCTTGCTGGAGCGATTTCAAGACGCCAGCGAGGTTGACCGGGAGCAAGATTAAGTTAAATCCATAGATACGCAGGACATCAGTCCGCTTGTAACCGCAGTATTTAAGATCATTCGCCATCGAGATGAAGTAGGGCAGTGCTGCAAGCACCACGAAAGGGCTCAACAACTGACCGTCGAATGGATAAGCCAGCATGAAGATCAAGCTGAAGCTCGACCATGTGATGGAGGCCATGTAATTAAGACGGAGCAGAAACTCAGTTCGAGAAACCAGTTCGCCACGCCGTCTGCGCTCACGCGTTTGCGCCCATAATTTTGGTAAGATCAGCAGACCACCATTTGCCCACCGACGGCGCTGCACAATAAGGGACCCGAAATCTGGCGGTGTGGCACTATAACTCAGACGCTCCGGATAGTTCACCAGCGACCAGCCATGAAGGGTGAGATCAATACTCGACTCCGTATCTTCAATAACCGTGCGGTCTTGAATGAAACGGCGCACCTCGAAACCGCCGACCCATTCTGTCTCAGCAATATCATCAAGTGCTCGCTTACGAATGACAGCATTGGCACCAACCCAGAATGTTGCACCATAATGGCTCATTCCTTGGTGGAGAATGTGCTGGATGTCTGTGGTTGCACCAGCTAGGCGTTCAATGCGTGTCCCTGCACCCCGGAAGGACGAATAGGGAGTTTGCGTCACCGCTACCTTGGCATTATCTGGCTGCTGCAAGAAATAGACAAGACGCAGACAATACTCACGGAGCAAGATGGAGTCGGCATCCAGCGTCAAGAGGAATTCGCTGTCAGGGAACGTCACATCACCTTTTTGACCTTCAGTAACCGGTATCAGGATAAGCCCATCCGGGGTCTCGCGCTGGAGATACGTCCCACCCATCAGGCCAATGTAGGAATTGAGATTCATGGCCTTATTGGCTTCATGGGAGAGTGAAGCGTACTTCTTCCGTTCAAAAACAGTTACTTCGGCATCAAAAATCCACGCCAGACGACGATAGAGTTGCCGTACGCGTTCGATAGGTAACTGGACACCTTCTTGGCAAGAAGTCATCAGAGCGTACCCAACGAGGCGCAATTCATTGGCCAGGCCATTGAGCACTTGTTCGACAAAGAATATATCTACATGGTCATCAATCTCTTCTTTATCCGCCAGCGCATCGAGCCACGTTGCCGCCCATGCATAGTGGTTCGCTAGCTCGATAATCGTCGCCTGCGTAACGAGCATTTTGCCTGCATAGTGTTGTTCAAATTGGGAGAGTGCAATACTGAAGCGGGTCCGTGGTTCAGCAAAAAGCCTCATGATATCGTTGCCGAGCTCACGAGTCGCATTGAGTCGGGCGGCAACTGCTGGATTTGAGGGATGAGGCTGGTCGTCAACCAGTAGCACAACACGCATACCAGGATATTCCTGCAATGCGGCTGACATTAGGGTCTTACGGACAACTTCTGGCTCCTCACTATATGATGGCACGAGCACGGTGATCGCGGGTTGCTGTCCAGAGAAATGCCTATCGAGCTCAGCTCGTGGTACACGTACGTGCTTACTAAACCTCTGAAGTGCTCCCTGACGTGCCACCAAGTACATGAGCGCGGAGAATGTCAGCAATGTTACTATAATCAGGTAGCCAATGGCTTGCAACGTAAAGGAAAACGTCTTTGGCCCTTCGAAGAATTGACGGATAATGGTCGAGATGAGATATAGTATCCATAAAACGATAGTGACTACAACGGCTAGACGACTGAAGGCAATTTTCAACGTGGATGGTTTCTCATGTATCATTGGCAATGGCTGAGTACGGCGTTCCGTACCCCACTGCCGTTTTCGCGTGGGCCGCTTTTCCTGCTGTATACTTTGCATGCTTGTAGATGTCCCTTACATTGTCCGTTCTTGTTCGGTCCGAAAGACTTGCCCAATGCTTGCACTAGGAGAAAATGATCGGAGGGCTGGTTGTAGAAAGACGGATACTCCGAGCAGTAGAACAATCGGAACATTAAGAAGCAATGGGCGAAAATCACATTTAATCATGAGCATCTCCAATGAGCATACAAATTACACCAACCATACATTGATAAGTATAAATACTAGACAGGAGTTTGCACAGAGAGAAAGGTATAGAAGAGAGTAAAGATGTGGTAAAGATTGTAATAAAGTGGTGGAGAATGTAGCGCACCCCTGGAACGAGACATCTGGCAGAGTGAACTGGCTTTAGGGGCAAAATGATATTGTTCAGCATTGACAAAATAGTGTATAATGTCACACAAGGTAAGTCTGCCTACTAGCTATGCTCCAACAGCATCAAATAGCGTTTGCATAAGGAGGTGCGTTCCCACAGCAACCGACCTGAACATGCGTACAATTTCTCCACCCAACCCAGCACATCACGTCTGCATTGTCATTCAGGATACGTAACCATCGTAGTGTTCATCGACGCATTCAATCATAACGTCACCACAGTATGTGACGTGAAGGAGGCTACGCTTCATGGCTTCATCAAGTATTCGCGAAGTCACAACCCAGGCAACCCTTGAAGAGAAGAAGAAACTCAGAAAAGAATTTAACTTCTTCGATATGATTTTCTACACATTGGCTGCAATTATTGGCATCGATACCCTCGGTGCCGTTTCTTCAAATGGAGGCCAGGCTCTCACCTGGTTGCTTATTTCCGCCGTAACGTTCCTTCTCCCTTACGGCCTGCTCACCGCAGAA
Source organism: Ktedonobacterales bacterium (assembly GCA_038209195.1). Taxonomy (GTDB): domain Bacteria; phylum Chloroflexota; class Ktedonobacteria; order Ktedonobacterales; family Ktedonobacteraceae; genus JBBQXY01. The sequence goes on from JBBQXY010000155.1 coordinate 2,974, forward strand.
CTCGGTAGTACCTTCACACAAGAGGGTGGTGTCTACGAATGGTGTAAGATGGCTGGAGGGCGTTTCTTTGCATCTTTTGGCGCAATGCTCTATTGGATCTCCAATCCCTTGTGGGTTGGTGGTACGCTATCCGTCACAGCCATTGCTGCCATTAAAACCTTCTGGTTTGGGAATCAGAGCTACCAATTTGGTGGATCGACTACTAGCGACGCCATTGTTGAAATTGTTATCGCCCTTCTCTTTATCTGGGGTACGACCTGGTGCGCCATCATGTCATTGAAGTTTGGCAAATGGCTCTCCGTTTTCGGTTCCTATATCAAACTCGCCTTGTTCGCTGTATTCATTCTCCTGGCCGCCGTGTTTGTCTTTGGAGGCCATGCCACAGGCACTCATATAGCTCTCGCCGACATGGTACCCAACAATTGGGGCTTGATCGTCAGCGGCATCTTGCCGGTGCTGATCTTCAACTGGGTTGGTTTTGAATTGCAGAATGGCGCGGGCGAAGAGATGGAGAACCCACAACGCGATGTCCCTCGTTCATTGGTTCGTGCTGGCATCATCGCCGTAATTGCCTATGCTATTCCAATCACCGTCATTCTCTTCGCCCTCACCAAAAGTCAGCTCTCCAATGCCGGCGGCTTTCTCAAAGCATTCCAGGTGGTCTCTAGTGTACTGCCAGGCCCCATCGCCACTGGACTGGGCTATTTGATCGCTCTTGGTGTGGTGATCGCCTTGGCTTCCAGTGGTGGCACCTGGATCATTGGCGCCGATCGCACGTATGCTATCGCCGCCCTTGATCGCACTGCTCCAGTCGCCCTTGGTCGCTTCAGTGGTAGGTATGGTACACCGATTGTCGTGAATGCAATGTCAGGTATTGTTGCAACCATTGCTATGGTGGCTGCCATATTGATCTCCGAGTTTTTCGCCTCTGGCAATATTGCTACGCTCTTCGCGCTCGTCTTTGGCTTCACCATTTCAACGACCACCCTTTCCTACCTGTTCATTTTCCCATCATACCTGATCTTGCGCTACAAATACCCCAATGTACATCGCCCTTATCGGGTACCGGGTGGCATAGTCGGAGCCTGGATCGTCACTATTCTGCCGTTGATCTATGCCGCTGTTGCCAGCTACTTTATCCTGTTCCCAACCGATGCTGCCGTTGCTAGTTCCGGTGTGAGCCGCTTGACCTACGAACTGACACAACTCTTGCCACTGGCCTTCATCTTCTTGCTGACCGTGGTATTCTTCGTTTGGGGACAAATGGAGTCAAAGAATAAAGATGTTATCGTAGATTTGTCTACCAGCGAAACTGAATTTAGTGCAGGTGCTGGCGAGTAATCCTCTGTCCCTCTTCACTTGACGAGCAGGGATATACGGAGCACCGGCTCGTCAAGTCAAGAGGGACATTCTACAAGTGCTTTGTCAAACTACATTCGGTAAAGCAGGGATGCAAAGGGCGGCAGCCCCTTGACTGCACCCTGCCTGCACCCTGTCCGGGGGACAGGTAATAGCAGGTAATACAGGTAATTAGGGCTGCGCCCTAGTTCTCCCCTTCTCCGCCGCCGAAGGCGGCCTGCCAAATGAAGAGAAACAGAGTAATAGCACGAGGTTTTCTATTGATGCCTAAATTATTCAAAAATTACAAATCAATCCTCCCTGCCCTCTTTACCCTGGGTGCTGTTGGTGGCACTGCTGTACTGGCAAGCCGTTTCTACCGCCGTCCCACTGCGACGCTGGTAACCTTGGCGCGTGCTGGCATGAGGTTACGCGGTGTGCGTGAAGATACCTGCATTGTAAATGGTGTACCGATGCACTATTACTTCGCTGGTCGGCGTGGCACACCCATTATTTTGATTCATGGCCTCGGTAACTCCGCCGAAATCTGGTCTTCCCTTATTTCTCTACTGAGCAAAGATTTCTTGGTCTATGCGCCCGATATGCCTGGCTTTGGAAAAACACCGCTGGCACCAGAAGGTGTCACGATTCGCACCCATGTCCAATATCTCAAACATTTCATCGATGCCCTGGGCTACCCACACGTCACGCTCGTCGGTAATTCCCTGGGGGGGTGGATTGCCACTCAATGTGCTGTGGCGTACCCTGATACTGTAGAACATCTCTACCTGCTTAACAGCGCGGGTCTGCGGCGCGAAGAAATGAACTCGCCCTATGCTGTCAACCGCGCAGAAGCCCAACGTTCAGCAAATCATATCCTTGGCTTCTCTTTTCCTCTCCCCGGCTTTGTGCTCGACGATATTGTGCGCACCTCCCAAATGGCTGCCTATAGCGGCTTCGTGAAAGCCTACGATAGAGATGAAGAATTGGAAAGCGTCTTGTCGCAGGTGCAGGTACCAACAACCATCATCTGGGGAGAGCGGGACAAAATATTCCCCGTCCAGTGCGCCCACGATTTACAAAACGGTATTGCCAACGCAGAACTGTCTCTTTTGCCCAATGTTGGGCATATGCCACAAGTCCAGGCACCATTTGAGGTGGCTCGTATCATTCGAGAACATAGTAAAACCCATTAGCTTTTCTTCAGAGCATTATGTACATTGAAGTTAATTTGCTATAATGGCAGTAATACGTTCGATGAAAGGGAGCCATACCTAATCCAGCAGTGGGTATGAATGGCTATAGGTGTGAGGGGATGGTTGGGATGAAACTTCTTATAGTAGATAGTGATCGAGACCTTATGATGATGTTGACAAGCTGGTTGAAAACGCTTGGGTACGAGGTATTACGCGCTTATTCGGGTGAGCGGGCGAAAGCACTATGGTTAGAGCAGCAACCTGAGTTCGTAATTTTAGATACCGCTCTTAAGGATGTGGATGTGTTGTCGATGTGCCGCGAGATGCAGAGCAAGCACGATGCCTTGCTGCTTATCACGACGGATGAGCGAGATGTCAACGAAGAAGTTCGGTATCTGGAAGCCGGTGCCGATGATTACCTGCATAAACCTTTTTTCCCGTCGCAGCTCCTGGCACGCATACACGCGGTCAGTCGCAGGTCACGTACAACGGTAGCACGCCGACCATCCTCAGTTATAGCAGTAGGGCCCATCATTGTTGATTCCAGGCATAATCAAGTCACACTACATGGCAAATGCATCCATTTGACGCCTACTGAGAGCAAACTGTTACATTTATTAGCCATGAACGCGGACGATGTCTGTCTGGCGGAACAGATTGTACTGCATGTGTGGGGCTATGCAGGTGATGGTGATGCCAGTTTAATCAAATCACATATTCGCCATGTGCGAGAGAAGATTGAGCCTGATCCTTCTCATCCCTACTATATCACAACAGTAGCAGGGGCAGGCTATTCGCTCATCCGACGCAATGTTGAAGAATGTGGCATAAGGGAAGTTGGTCGTTCCTTACGTGTCGTGTCACGGTAAATCCACGCTGCTCTAGTTAAGAATAAGGTTGGTAGCTTGAATATGCAACATTCTTCTGACTCCTCTTCGGTCTCGTCACGTCCCGGTTATCTAGCCGAAGTAACGCTTGCCATGATTCACATTCGTAATTCGGCCGACTCTGGTCGACTTTCTATCCGCAATGGCGAACAATTTGGTATCGCGCATCTGTATTTTAAACAAGCTCTCCTTGTCCATGTCACCGGTGACAAGCGAGACGGTGAAGTCGTTCTGCAAGACCTGCTCACTTGGTCAAAGGGAAATATCCGCTTTGACGCCGCTATTACCGCGCAATACGAAGATGTCACCTGGCAACAGGCACAAATTTTTGCCCGTTGGCTCTCCTTTCTGGAAATGCGTGCGCTCGTACTAGGCATACCCCCGTCTCGTTTAAATGGGCTAATGCACAGCCTGACGGCCTCACTACCAGGACAACCTCTAGCTTTACCACAAGAAGTCAAAAACTATGAGGTCTATAGTGAAGCCGCAGGTTTTCGGCAGTGGCAACGTATAAGCGACGGCGTAAACCAGGTAGTTGATCGTGCTATTTCCAAAGAACAGCTTCAACATGTGTCTCACTCTGCTGTACAGCATATCAATACCTTTATGCACCAGACCAGCCAGGTGACACAGCATTTTGTCAAAGTGCTCCAGGAAAAGACGCTACATTCAGCACCAACGACTCAATCATCAGTCAATCCCGAGATTGATCATGCTGAAGATGGCATTCAACACGCACAAGCACATGAGCCAGGCAGAAGACTTATCCAATCGACTCCAAATACCGTACAATCTATAGAACAGAATAGTTCGCATACAGATTCACAAACGGTGGATCTTGTAGCGACTGCAAAATCGCGTGTTCGTTCTATACGTCCTGTTCCTTCGCCGTTTTCTACTACGAGCGGATTGAGTGACGAATAGGACAAATAGTTGGGAAAAGATGAGGAGAGCTTACTGGATGAAAGTACTGCTAACTGGCTTCGAGCCCTTTGGCCCATGGCAGCGCAATCCAAGTGGCGAAACAGCGCAGCACCTGGATGGAGCAACGATTATTGATGCGGTAATTTCAGGGCTTGTATTGCCTGTCTCGTTCCAGCGTGCCGCCGCCCCTGTAATTGCTGCCATTGATGAACTACGTCCCGATATTGTGCTCAATTTGGGGCAAGGGTCAGCCGTGGGGGTGCGCGTGGAGCGCATCGCTGTCAATCGTTGTACCGCCCCTGTCGGCGGCGATAATGACGGCTATGAGCCGCAAGGTGAGCCGATTGTAACGGGTGGGCCAGACACCTATCAGTCTACCTTGCCTGTTATGGAGATTGTTGACTTACTCTCCAATGTCAAATTCAATGCCGCTCCTTCTGATTCTGCGGGCGAGTTTCTTTGTAACTACATCATGTACACAACGCTGCATCACATCGCAACGCACAATTTACCAATTCGCGCTGGATTCATCCACGCCTCCCCGCTGCGCGAAGAGGTGCCCGATCTCACCGCAGGCAAAGGCATGCGCCTGAAAAAATGGATAGACTTTGTCGAAGCCACATTATATTTTTTACGTTCCTCCGTAGCTGGATAGTAATTAAAAGGGATGATCCCTGGTCTTCCCTTTTCTGCTATGCTAGAGCTTTGTACACAGGACTTTTAGGGGGGATGCTTGTGCTAAAAGTTCGTTTCTGTTACAGTAAAAAGGGTGTCTGCTTGAATAGAAACATCTCAGAAGATGTGACGAATTTTCAAACAGCATGAAGTTATTGTATTGCACATTCCAACACCTTAGAGCTTATCCAGAAACCTGAATGCCCACCGGTTTCAAAATGTAGTGATGTCCCTTGTGGGCATCAGGGGGGCGGGGCGTCAGGGGGGTAGAGCATCAGGTCGGTTTTCTTTGTGACAGACAATAGGCGGTATTTTCTTGAAATCCTTGACCGCCGTATTGATAGACGTCTATCTATTCTGTAGCTCTCATTCATTTGCACAATGGTAGATGTGTTTGCTTGACATGGTTCGTAAGGCTTTTTTGGTTAGTGCAAGGCATGCTTGGAACGGTTCGTTGCCTACTGCCTGCTAAGATAAAGAAATTGGAGCTGACATGATACGATTTCTATCCAAAATACCTATTTTCCGCCGACTCTTTATGACGTTCGCAATTGTCGCTATCATACCCGCGATCATTATTATTTCGTTAGACAACTTCTATTTGGGTAGTCTCTCCGATCGTGGGCAGGTAGTTCGTATCAGCTTTGATGCTCAGAGTATCGCTTCAGTGGAGCAAGGCAACCTGCTCCGCATGAACGCACTGCTACAGACACGCCATAACCAGGTATTTGCAAGTCTCTCCAACAATGTGTCTGATCCTTCACTGGCCGCTGCTGGCGGTCTATTAAGTGCCGATATCGCTGCACGAGAGGCTGAATTCAGCCTCGCTATCAACTCATATGGTACGAACTATGAAATTGCCACTTCTAATAATATGAGCGGTATTCGCAGCATTTTATTGAATGACGTCCCGACTACCGGTACTGGCATTGTGCAAGATCAACAGCGAGCCCTCAATGCTGTTACCAGCACGAATGGTTTATGGGAACAGTATAAAGCCTTGCAAGAGAATGAATTGCAGCAACTGCAGTCTTTGCAAGGCAATACCTCCTTAACCAAGGCTCAGCTCGCTGATAAGTACAGTCAAGCTTATTTGACCCTCTGGAAAGCCGACAATGTTTTTACTGAGCTCAGAAATAACTGGCAGCGTGTGGTAAATGATGCCGATTCAATGGGTAAAACAGTGACCGCTATTGGCCCTTCTATCACAACACCGATAACACTCGCCACAATTCTCGCTGTTTCAGCAACGTTTTTGATAGTGCTTGTCACTGGTTGGTTGGTGAACCAGACGATTTCGAATCCTCTGCGTAGTCTGGCTGCCCTGACCCGGCGTATTGGTAAGGGTGATACATCTGCACGTGCAAATATCCAGGGTCGAGACGAAATCGCCCTGGTTGCCAATTCAATGAACAGAATGTTGGATAACATTGTAAGCTTGATCCAACAAACTCAGGCGCAGCGTGATAACTTGCAAGCCCAGGTAGAAAAACTGGTTGGCGAGGTCAGCATTGTTGGTGAAGGTGATTTGCGCATCCAGGCAGAGGTCACCAATGATGCATTGGGTGTACTCGCCGATTCATTTAATTATATGGTCGAAGAATTAGGTAGTTTGATTGTGCGTGTGAAGTCTGTCGCCCTGGAAGTTGAGCGCTCGACTTCCACCATCCTTAACCGCATGATGCATCTTGTAGAGGCGGACAACAACCAAATCAACCAGCTAAACGTGGCCGTTGTCTCCGTGGAGCATATGGCCGATGCCAGCCGTCAGGTAGCCTCGCGCGCGCAGGTTCTTTATGGCGTAGCACGTGAAGCTCAGCAGAGTGCGCAAGGCGGACGCGAAGCCGTGCAGCAGGCGGTTGAAGGCATAGGGCGCATCAGCACAAACGTCAAAACCACAGCGGAGAAAGTGCAAACGCTTGGTGATCGTTCACTTGAGATCAATAACATCATCGATGCTATTTCGGGCATTGCCCATCAGACCAATCGTCTGGCACTCGATGCCGCCATTCAAGCCGCCATGGCGGGTGAAAATGGTAAAGGCTTCGCAGCCGTCGCTGCGGATATCCGTCGATTGGCCGAACGGGCGAAAGACCAGGCAAGCTCGATTACTAGAATCGTGCGTAGCGTTCGCGAAGATATCGGTGCCGTCGCGATTTCCATGCAGGACACCGAACGAGAGACCACTGTTGGTGCGACATTGACCGAAGAAGCAGGTTCGGCCCTCTTATCTATCTTTTCTGCCGTTGAGCAACAAGCCAAAGAGATTAATAGTATTAATCAGGTGACCGCACAGCAGGTGCAGACGTCAAATGACATTATGACCATCATGCGCAGGATTTCTGATACTACGCAACAAAGCAGCTTGGAGACCCGCGAAGCCTCCCAGAACATGGAACGCTTGGCGCGTTTGGTTGAACAGTTGCGGGCGTCAACGGAAGCCTTCAAACTACAAGAGGGGCAGACCTCTTACGCTTTTCCTCCCCCTACTAGCTTAATGCCTGAAGAGCAGCAAATTCCGCTCTCTGTGAGTGGTTATTTCCGCACCGTTACTGCGGAAGCGCAATCCGCCTTGCCCCCTCGTTGGTCTTCTGAACCTTCTCTCCTCCCTTCACCACAGCAAGCTGGCTGGAACGGCTCAGCGCAGCAAAATCAGCAACGGTTTGGTGGGGCTCCCAACCAGCAAAGTGGCAACGGAAATGGTAATGGACACAGTAATGGTAATGGCAACGGTAATGGTAATGGTAATGGATACGGGAGGCGATAGCTGGAAGCTACCCAACCTTTTTATCTGGACTGTTTGAACTACGCCCCTGAGCAATCAGGGGTTTTATTCTGGCAAAGCCAACAGATTGAGCGATCCTCAAACTACCTACCCCATTCGGCTATAAGCTATTGGTCTGACCACACTCATTTGACAAGTGGGGATGCAAGGGGCGACAGCCCCTTGACTGGGTTCTAGGGCTGCGCCCTAGTTTCTCTCCCTCCCCTGCCGCCGAAGGCGGCAAGTCACATGAAGTGAAACAAAGCACTATGAGCATTGCACAGCTTGTGATATACTGCTTAAAATTATGGAGGATGCGAAGTAGAGTTATTGTCGCATGTCCTCAAGACAACACCCTGTCTATTTGAAGGAAATCCAATGAACCTTTTTAATCAGAAACTATGTCGAGAACGAATTGCCCGCTTTGATTTTCCTACCGGAGAGAAAGCAGCCCACATAGAAAAAATAATCGCTAATTGGCAATACTCACTGAGAGACAGCGACTTATCAAAAACAAAAGAAAAGAGCATCCAAGGCTCATTCCTCATTAAATTTTTTGAAGAGATACTAGGGTACGCTTCTCAAATGTCAGGGAAGGACGAATGGAACCTTATCCAGCACCCCGCGTCAGAGGTAGACGCACAAGAACCGGATGGCTCATTAGGCTTTTTTACCAAAGGAGAAAAGATAACAAAAGCAGTTATAGAGCTAAAGGATGCAAAAACCTTACTCGACAAGAAACAAAGTGGTCGAGAAAAAGGCTATACCCCAATTGAACAAGCCTACTTGTATGCGACGAAATTTGACCGCTGTAGCTGGATTATCGTTTCTAATTTTAGAGAAATCCGGCTATATCATAAAAACAGGACGCAGGACTTTTATGAAAAGTTTGATGTCTTAGAACTCCACAAAGCAGAAGAGTTTAAGCGTTTTTATTATATGCTTTGCAAGCAGAACCTTATTGCCCCGAAATCCTCAGTTATTGATGAGCTAGCGAATGCATCAACCACAGAAGACGAGAACATTACCCTCAAATTCTATCAGGATTATAAAACTATCCGGCTCAGCCTTTTTCATCACCTCGTCGATCATAACCCCGACGTTGAAAAAACGCTTCTGCTTGAAAAAGCACAAAAAATTATAGATAGGTTAATCTTTATTCTGTTTTGTGAAGACACCGGCAGCCTGCTTCCGAGAAATCTGGCGCAAGATACCTACACCTTAGGAATTAAGTCAAGGGAAAGAAGCGACCAGCGAGTATGGAGAGAATTTAAAAATCTCTTCATGGATATTGATTTGGGAAGAAGTGATATTGACCCTGAAATCAACCAGTATAACGGCGGTCTTTTCGCGCCTGATGCTGTTTTAGACAGCTTAGTGATTAAAGATGCTATCTGGCTGCATATTGTCAGCCTCAACAAATATGACTTTGAGAGCGAACTGAATGTCAATATCTTAGGCCATATTTTTGAACAAAGCATCAGCGATATTGAAAATTTCAAAGCGGAATTATTAGGGAGGCAAACAGAAAACACGACTTCTAGGAGGAAAAAAGAGGGCATCTTTTATACGCCTGGATTTATCACCAAGTATCTGGTTGAAGACGTTGTGGGACGGTTCTTAGTAGAACACCCCGATGAGCTAGGAACAATAAAAATTCTTGACCCCGCTTGTGGTAGCGGCGCATTTCTTAACCAGGCACACTCGTATTTGATGAAAGAATATGAAACGCGCCTTGAGCAGCGGCTTATCGAGAAAGCCAGAGCACAACAGTTAGATTTTTCAGATGTTAACCTCGCTGCTTCAAATAGAAGTATTCTCCTCAATAATGTATTTGGTGTAGACCTCAACCAAGAGAGCGTGGAAATAACAAAACTTTCCTTATGGCTGAAAACTGCTCGCTCAACAGAACCGCTCCAGAATTTAGATAAAAACATTAAGTGCGGTAATAGTATTGTTGATAACCCGATGTATGCCGGAGACAGAGCCTTTCAATGGGACGAGCAATTCAAAAGTATCCTTGCTGGCGGCGGCTTTGATGTCATTATCGGCAATCCCCCCTATGTTCGTCAGGAACTGATAAAAGACATAAAGCCGTACTTGGAAAAGCACTATAAAGTCTATACAGGTGCTTCAGACCTCTATGTCTACTTTTTTGAGAAGGCAATGAGTTTACTCAAAGAAAATGGTTTTTTCGCTTTTATCGTTTCAAATAAATTCTTACGAGCAGCTTACGGACAAAAGCTAACCCAGTATCTTCAGCAAAACTTTACCATATTAAACCTGATTGATTTTGGCGATCTCCAAATTTTTGAGGGAGCGACTACGTATCCTTGCATTATTACCCTTCAAAAGAAAAAGCCTGCTGATACGCAAAGGGTGCCACTCTTGAAGCTCACAACACTCGAAAAAGTGAGCAGCTTAGACTTAGATGTAAAAGAGAACAGCCAGATAATAGAAATAAACAGGAACGATGCTACTTGGCAGTTAAGGAGCCTTGAACAAAATAGCTTACTAGAGAGGTTAAGAAAAGGTAATACTCCTTTAGGTGAATTTATAAATGGCGAAATATTCAGAGGAATTATCACCGGCTTGAATGAGGCTTTTATTATTGATGAGCAGACGAATGAAAAACTGTGTAGCGCGGACTCGAGAAACAAAGATGTTATAAAACCCTTACTGAGAGGCGTAAATATTGGAACTTATGAGTTTGAATGGGGACATGAATACTTAATACATTTACCTTGGCATTTTCCTTTTCATGAAGACATAACAATACAAGGTGCATCAGATAAAGCAGACAGGGTCTGTGAATTATTGCTGAGAGACAAAGGCCCCTCCATCTGCTAAGATAGAACTGTCCAGTTTTGATCATCGCAGAAAAAGGAGCCTTCCTCATGCATTCTACCGCACAGTCTCTCTCGTTGCCGGAGCTATCTGC
>JBBQXY010000156.1:0-13481 GCA_038209195.1 Ktedonobacterales bacterium
TGGCGATCCAGAACATCGCCAAGAAATGGACGATGCCCATTCACAACTGGAAGCCTGCTCTCAATTGCTTTGCTATTGAATGCGCTGGTAGGTTTCCCCAATGAGCAAAAATGACTTACACAAAATACTTGACAGACCCCATGCAGCAAGTAGCGTTCTTCAGGACAGTAATCGATCAGGTCGATCATTTTCTGGTAAATGGCATTGAAGACACTTTTTTCCAGGATACCGCCTTGGAACAAGTTGTGCCAGCTACCAAAAAAATCAGTTGGGTCTTCCTCAATGATGGAGGTAATATATTCCTTCCAACTGCTGTTTTGACCGATGCCACTGGCATTCATATAGCCATAGTTTTGTTGATTGCGAACATCAACATGGTGTATATGGTCAAGCACTTCCATTAACGACAAAATGACCTTTCTAAAGTCGGCATCAGCCATGCGGTTCACCATCATACCGGGTAACTTCTCAGAGATGGCATAATAGAGTTCTTTGATTGCCCCGATGCTCAATACGCGTGGAATGGGAATGTCGGTAGTAGCAAAGCTATTGTAGGCGTAAGCATCTTTCTCAAAAGCCTCTCTGGAAGTGTTGAAGCGAATGATAAAGTCTTTTGCTCCAACCGCAAACGAGTAGGTTTGAGACATCTGACCGCTCTGGATCGGTTCCAGCCGTTTTATGTTATCGGCAAACTCTTGGCCTAATAAAGCAAGAATTGCATCCCTATCAATAACTGGTTTCGCGTATGACATGAAGACATAACTCCTAGCTTTATAGAAATGTTGCCACCGCGTAGTAGCATACCACCATTTTTACAGGAAAGGAAACCAACAATTAAGCTGCAACACGCAAGTAATGGGCCCAATACCCTTGATATAGACCATACGGCTCTGCAATACGGCGTACATCCTCGGCACTTGCGGCTTGCCCTGCATTATATAGTTTGGATACTGCTTCAACCATCATCTTCTCGGTCACAGGTACCTGATCCATGCGTCCCAGTCCGCGCAACAACACAAAATTGGCAGACCATTCGCCGATGCCTTTGATGCTTTGCAACCAGGCATCTACATCCTCATAAGGAGCGGTGCGCAAGAAGTGTTCATTCACGTTATCAAATGCTGCGGCAACAGCGCGCACATATTCCGTTCGACGCTCATGACGAATTACACTCAATAACTTCTCTGCGTCAGCCGCAACTATCTGCGCAGGTTCGGGAAACGCCCGATAAACCGTGCCATCTACTTTGATGCTACTGCCAAATGTCTCTGTCAGCAGATGTTTTACCTTGATTGAATTCGACATTGGGTTGCGCTGTGAGAGCACGGCCCAGCAGGCAATCTCAAAAGGCGTTGTGAATTTGACCTGGTGATAGCCATATAACTGTTCTATCACTGGCGCGAAAACGGCGTCTGCGCGACCGATAGCATAAAATGGGCGCAGATCATCCTCCAACCCTAGAAAGAAAGTTATCCGATCGATCGTCGCCATCCGTAAATCTTCGGTCAGAGGCTCTTCTGAAAGCAACGTATAGGCAAGTTGTGGTTCATCAATTGTACCGCTAGCGGTAAGCTGGAAAGCGATAGTTTGCCCTTGTATGCTCAAAGCTTTGATCAGCATCAATGGTGCTAATCTTTGTTCGTTCTGCATCGGCGGGAAGAAACCAAGAAAATTGAGCGATTGACTAAAGTCAAAGGGAGCCGTAGGAGTGAGAGTACCTGTTACCGTGTGCATGAGTTTGCCCCTTTCATCGTGCGTCGAAGATTTCTTTATTACCTAAAGCATAGCATAGGGCTGTGACAGCAGTATGTCAGTAGCAAGTTACTGTACAGCTATAATATCACAGCAGTGTTTGACTGAAAATAACCAAATGTCCAATATCTCTTGCAAACCTCTGTTCTCCATGCTATTCTCGTACATATGTACGATTTCCGTTGAGTATAGGGGTCAGGGAGAGGGCAACTATATGGTACAGGAAGCTATCGAGGGGGCAGGCACTCCGCAACGCGGGACGCTGCTGCGACGCGCGCACGAACTATTGGAGAGCTTAGGGCGTCCTACTGCCGAAGACTTGCTGATACAGCATCTTTTTGGGGCTGGCGAAGGTGCTGCGAGCAAATCTGCCGTCTGGACGATGCTGCTGCGCCAGACGCTCAAAAGTTCTTCCCTCTTTGAGCAGGTCGAAGACAATGCATGGGTACTCTCGGCGTGGCAGAGTACACAACTTTCCCTCGATGAAGTCGAATATGTCGTGATCGATACGGAAACAACGGGCCTACGTCCCGGACATGACCGTGTCATCGAGATTGCGGGTATTCGCTTGCGTGGTGGTGAAGTCGTTGACTCATTTCAAACGCTAGTGAACCCGAATCGGCACTTGCCTCCATTCATCGTGCAATTCACCGGTATCAGCCAGGATATGGTGAATAAGGCTCCCATTGCTGAAAAAATTTTCCCCGATTTTCTCCACTTTAGCGCGGGTGCCACTCTAGTCGGGCATAATGTTGGTTTCGATATTGGCTTCCTTTCCTTTGAAGCCCAATTGTTGGGTCACGCCTTTCCCATCGATGGCCTTGATACTATTCCCTTTGCACGGCGTTTCTTGCCTGGTTTGCGCCGTTTCAAACTGGATGTTGTGGCGGAACACCTCAAAATACCCACCGCCAACCGTCATCGCGCTATGGGCGATGCCAAAGTCACCGCCGCCGTCTTCTTGAAATTACTGGGCTATGCACAACAACAGGGTATTCTCACGCTGGGTCATTTACGCCGCCGCTTACAGTTGCCGGTGGCATGGAGCGGCGACATCACCGATGCCTCCCTGACAAAACAGGTTGAATACTACCGCTCCGATGGTAAACTCTCTGCCAAATCCGCCGCTCCTCGTCCCAATGGCGGTCTCTTGCTCAATCAGGCCTGGAAAAAAGACTTTCCCAGTAAACCAGGGGTCTACCTCATGAAGGATGAACATGGGCAGGTGATCTACGTGGGCAAGGCCAAATGTCTCAAAGATCGTCTTGCTTCCTACTACAGTCAACCCCTGGGCTATACGCGCAAAATGGATGGGCTACTACAGAGTGTGCGCGAGATTGAAACCCGCGTGCTAGGTTCTGAGCTTGAAGCATTGCTCGTTGAGTCCCAATTGATTAAGCAGTTGCAACCAGCCTACAATGTGCAGTTACGCAACTACGAACTCTATCCCTTTATTAAAATTGACATACATCATCCTTTCCCTCGCGTGTATGCAACCCGCGAGGTAGCCGCCGATGGGGCGCGTTATTTTGGCCCATTTCGCAGTCGGCGGATCGTCGATGTCACCATTGAACTGATTCAGAAAGTGTTTCCGCTGCGCACCTGCATTCGTTCGTTACCGCCGCTAGCCAAACCCTCAGAGCCATGCCTCCGTTTACACCTGGATCGCTGCTCCGGACCCTGCCAAGGTAATGCTGATGCCGAGGCGTACAGCAAAATTATTGAGCAAGTCTGCGCCTTTTTGGGTGGCGAGCGTGAAGACTTGATGGATAAACTGCGACGACAGATGCTCGAAGCTTCACAACAATTGAACTTTGAGCGCGCCGCTTGGTTGCGTGACACCATTCGCAGTGCCGACGAAGTCTTGATAGGTCAACGTTTAATCACAGGAGCTATCGAGGCCAACAACCTCTTTATCGTCTACCCCTCGGCGAAAGAAGCTCACAACGAACTGTTCCTGGTGCGCCACGGTCGCCTCGTGCAACAAAATTGTGTACCTCACGAGCCAGAGGTGATGAAAGCAGCAGTTCATGAACTGCTCACCATGGCAACCGCGCTTGGTGGTGCACCGAGCATTGTGGGGAAGGCTGAAGTAGACCAAATCAACATTATCAGCCGTTGGATTCATCGACATAGTGATGATCGCGCCTTCTTCCCGCTCCAATCCGCGCTGACAGACAGTGATGAGCAGAATCGGCTGGCACAACGCATTTGGGTTGAAGTCGATGCTGTGCGCACACAGCCTATGCTGCCTACGGATGCGAGTGCTGACGACGACGAAATAATGTGATACACTTGACAGCCATAGAGACCCGTAGGGTGGCTTTATTTTCAGGCATACTGTTTGGGCGTATTTCAAGGAGACCTCACTATATGTTACTTTCTGACAAGCGGATTTTGGAAGAGTTGGCTCACGGCAATCTTGTCATCGAGCCTTTTGATCAACGACACCTGGGTACCAATTCCTACGACTGTCGTCTGGGAGAATGGTATTTTCAAGGCGATGCCAACATCGAAGTGATGCATTTAGATAACCCCGACGAGATTCGGCTGTATTGGGGTGCGGCCCGCAAAGCGAAAGATGGAAAAATCGCCATTCGCCCCGGAACCACTATCCTGGCCCATACCCAGGAAATCATCGGTGGTCATAACGGCTACTTGGCTAAGATGTATTCGCGCAGCACTGTAGCGCGTTCGGGCCTGTCAGTGTGTCGTTGTGCAGGCGTCGGCGATGTAGGCTATATCAGCCGTTGGACTATGGAAATCAGCAACCATACCCAGACCGCCATCTGGGTTCCAGTTGGCTTCCGCATTTGTCAGTTGACCTTTGAATACGTCGGAGAGACACTAAAAGAGTATCGCGGCAAATATGGCAAGGATCACCGCCAGTGGACGCCAGATGATATGTTGCCCAAGCCCTATTTTGACTGGGACTACGATGTCTATCGCACAGATAAAGGCGCCAAAGTATGAGTTCTGGCAAGTTAATTTCGTTCGAGGGATTGGATGGAGCTGGAAAAACCACACAAATGGAGCTATTGGAACGCTGGCTCGCGGAACAACATGTTCCCTATATCCGTACTCGCGAACCTGGCGGTACCGCACTAGGGGTTGAGATTCGTCAACTCCTGCTCAATCGACCTGACCTAGCCATCACGCCATTGGCTGAAGCTTTCCTATTCCAGGCCGACCGCGCACAACATTTCATCCAGGTGGTGCTGCCCGCCCTGGCAGAAGGGCTGCTTGTCATTACTGATCGCTGCCTGGATGCGAGCATCGCCTACCAGGGTCACGCTCGCAACGTAGGGATAGAAATGGTCACGCGGCTTTCCCTTATTGCCACACAGGGCCATCTTCCCAACTTGACAATCTTGCTTGATCTCAATCCAGCCCAGGTCCATACTCGCACCGATACCGACAACGATAGCAGTGGACTACGTGAAGCCCAGACACGTTTTGACGTGGAAGAGGAGCACTTTCATCGCAAAGTACGTGAAGCCTTCCTCGTACTCGCCCGTATCAACCCTGAGCGTATCAAAGTGCTCGACGCCTCTCGCTCCCCCGAAGAAATCCACCAGCAAATCATCGCCTTAGTGCAACCATTATTATAATGACATGACATGAGAGAGCACACGCTGTGTCGCCAACGGCGACTGCTCTAGTTACAAATTATAAATGATTATGCTACCAATGGCAGACTCTCAAAAAACAAGTGATACGCGGTATTTGTCGCCAACGGCGACTGCTCTAACTTCAAATAGTGTGATTGTGCTGCCAACGGCAGCACAATCACACTATTTGAATAAAAAACCTTTGCGAGCCACCGCAAGTGGCGAGGATTCAAGAAAAGAAGCAACCAGCTATTACATAGCCAACAAACGTTCCTTGCGTTTCAACGCCTCAAAGTAATGAGGGTCAAGCTCTAAAGCCCTATCAACTGCTGCCAACGCCTCAGCTTTCTTGCCCATGATACCCAATACCCAGGCTTTACCATCCCATGCTGGCACATATGTCGCGTCAAGCGTTAGCGTGTGTTCAAAATCTGCCAAAGCTTGGTCATACTGCGCCAGCATAGCCTGACATGTACCTTTAACATACCATGCCTCCGCGTTCTGCCCATCCAACGCCACAGCCCGTTCTGCCGCCGCAAGAGCCTCGGTATAGCGAATAGTTGTAGACAGAGTTTGGCTATATTCTAACCAGAAAGCCGCCTGCTTTTTGCGCTGCTCATCCTCGTTTGCTACCATCTTGCTTCACCCTTTTCCCTAATACTTTTTCGGTATTACTGATTGTCAACCGCTTTTTTCTGTTGCCACGCCTCAACCACCTGCTGATAAGCTTCCCACGTATCTACATCATAATTCGCCATTATATCGCCCAATTCGATGGTTGCCAGTTCTTGTTTGTGTCGCTCTACCACGCTCCGACCACCCTCGTCACCTGTTACAGCCATTAATTCAGTAAACAGACTAGCGTCAAAAACAAGAGGATTGCCGCGTTTCCCTGCATAGAGTGGAGCTATAATGCGTTTCCCGCTTATGTTTCGTGCTGCAATCAATGCATCAATGATCTTTGGGGTAATCAAAGGCTGATCACCCAGCATAATCAACGCACTATCAATACCTGCATTTTTGCTGCCTTGATAGTATTTCCTATAGCCATTGGATATGATTTCCTGTATCCCAATGCGCATAGAAGTGCTCATGCCTTCTAGGTAATTAGGATTCTCGACTATAATAATTTCAGGAGCTGCTGTGTAAGCACTAAGATGTGTGCGTACTTGTTTGGCATGGTGTCCCAGCACAAGCACAATGGGACGGGCCTGTGATGCCAGAGTTGCATCAATGACGTGCGCCAGTACCGGACGTCCCTCCAAAGGCAAAAGGAGTTTATGGCGACCACCGCCCATGCGGCTGGAGCTACCAGCCGCCAAGATAATAGCGGCTGTCGAATGTTTTTGCCGCATGAGTCTATCCTCTTTCATTCAAGCCTTTGCCTCCTCCGACCAAGGTAAAGAAACTAGCATTGTGTTTTGAACGAACGCCTTGTACACAAGTGGTATAATTACTGCCAAGGTGCCATTCAAAGCACATATTATTGCAAACTAACATATCACAGTGTAACCACAGGCGTATACACCGTTACCAGGAGAATACTTTACCATGCTTGATATCCACTCCGTCAATAGTGACAATGTTGAGACCTTAGACGTCGAGACGCAAGCCAAATATGAACATCTGCGAGCGATTCTGCGCGAGATGGAATCGGTGCTGGTAGCCTATTCGGGTGGGGTCGATAGCGCGTTGTTATTGAAAGTCGCACACGATGTACTGGGCGAACATGCCATGGGTGCCATAGCCGCTTCTCCAGCGTATGCACCTGAAGAGACAAACGAGGCTATTGCTGTCGCGCAACAAATGGGACTCCCCTTGCTCACCTTGCAAACGCACGAACTCGAAGACGAACGTTACACCGCCAACGATGTGAATCGCTGCTACTTCTGTAAAAATGAACTTTTTACGGAACTACAGCCACTTGCGCAAAAGCACAATCTCCGCTATATTGCCTATGGAGTGAATAAAGACGATGATGGCGATTTCCGGCCTGGACAACGTGCGGCGCGTGAATTTAACGTGCGCGGCCCGTTGAAAGAGGCGGATATGGGCAAACGCGAGATACGCGCTGTGGCCCGTTTACTGGGGGTACCCGTCTGGAATAAGCCGGCCATGGCTTGTTTCTCCTCGCGCATTGCTTATGGAATGAAGGTTGATGTAGCTTCATTGCAAATGGTCTACCGGGCAGAAAAACTGCTCCATGACCTGGATTTCCATAATCTGCGCGTGCGCCATCATGGGAAAATCGCCCGTATCGAAGTAGAGCGCGCTGAGATGCCTCGACTCCTTGAGGAAGATATTAATCGGGTAGTGACGGATGGATTACGTAAAATAGGCTACCTCTATGTTACACTTGATCTAATGGGATTTCGCAGCGGTAGCATGAACGAAGGCTTCTATAAGAAGAAAAAAGCCTGACAACCACATTTTATTGAGAGTTAGTGGAGTTTTACATGAGCAAACAAATTACTCGACGCCCAAAGAAAGTAGATCGACGTCAAGAACGCCGAGAAGAACAACTACGCCGTGAAGCCGAACAAAAATTGGCCGCGCGCAGGCAGCGTATTACCTTCATTAGTATCGTTGTCGCGGCAGTAGTCCTCTTGGGGGCGATTATTGCCTATGGCATTTATAGAAACGGGCAACCTCAGACAGAGGCCATTGTGAACTCGGCCTATCAACCAGTTGATGGTATCTATTGTGATCAGCAGGAGCAAACAGCTTTTCACATCCATACTCATTTGACTATCTATATTAATGGTCAATCGGTACCGCTTTCTCAGGGCGTTGGCATTGCCAGCGATTCATCTTGCTTCTACTGGCTTCACACACACGATACTTCCGGCGTCATCCACATCGAATCGCCGGCAGGACATTCCTTTGTAGTGGGCAATTTCCTCGATGAATGGTCAACGCAGTTTTCGAGCCTGAAATATCCGTCTGAGCTAGACCTGAGTGGCTGGACCGCTTACCTCAATGGTAAACTCTATCAGGGAGATTTCCGTAAAATCCCGCTCTTATCGCACAATTTGATTACCATCATGTATAACTCTCCCAATGCCAAACCAGATACCTTCTTTGATTGGAAGGCTGCTAGCTTGTCACAATAGAAAGAAACCATTATGCTAGAGCGCACAATCTATCTCGATCACGCTGCTACAACCGCCCTTGACCCGCGGGTGTTAGATGTAATGTTGCCATACTTCACAACGGAGTATGGCAATGCCAGCAGCATCTATACCCTTGGTCGCCACGCTATGCAAGCGATTGATCGCGCTCGTGAACAGGTCGCCGCGGTCCTCGGCTGCCGTCCCACTGAAATCTCTTTTACTGGTTGTGGCTCTGAGAGCGATAATCTGGCTATTAAAGGCATGGCATATGCCGCCCAGAAGAAGGGCAATCACCTGATTACCTCGTCTATTGAGCATCACGCTGTGCTGCATACCTGCCAGTACCTGGACCGCTTTGGCTTCAAAACGACCTATCTCCCCGTGGATAACTACGGGCGCGTCGATCCCGCCAGTGTGGAACAAGCGATCACAGACCAGACCATCCTTGTTTCTGTGATGTATGCCAACAATGAGGTTGGTACCATCGAACCCGTCGCCGAGATCGGTCGTTTCTGTCGTGCCAGGAAGATTCCCTTTCATATCGATGCGGTGCAGGCCGGGGGAGCACTGCCCATTGATGTAGCCGCTCTCAATGCTGATCTACTCTCGCTGTCGGCGCATAAGTTTTATGGCCCCAAAGGCGTTGGTATTCTCTATGTGCGCCAGGGAATGCGCCTTTTGCCACAATTGCAAGGTGGCTCGCAGGAGCGCGGACGTCGCGCTGGAACAGAGAATGTCGCTGGTATCGTCGGAGCTGCTACTGCTCTGAGTCTTGCTTACGAGGAGCTACCGCAGGTGAAGACACGAGTTAACGCGCTCCGCAATCGCCTGATCGATGGTTTATTGACCATTCCTGGGAGCCAACTGACGGGGCATCCGACCGACCGCCTCCCTAACAACGCAAGTTTCTGCTTCGATGGCGTTGAGGGCGAATCTATCCTCTTGAATCTGGACATGCTGGGTGTCGCCGCTTCTACAGGTTCTGCTTGCACCTCTGGCTCAGTTGATCCATCGCACGTCCTTGTGGCAATGGGGTTGTCTCCTGAAGCTGTGCATGGCAGTTTGCGCTTGACGCTGGGCAAAAACAATACCGACGCAGATATCGCTATGATCCTCTCTACCGTGCCGGGTATCATCGAGAAACTACGTGGTCTGCGCGGGTAATGGAGCCAACAGCCGCTCCATGATCCACTCCCGCGCCAGCTCTGCCTTTATATTGACTGCACCTTGTACCAGTGGCCCATTTAATACATGCGGCACCATAAAGCCTGACAGCGGCCCACGAGAAATGAGCCGTGCCGTTATCTCACGAAATTCGAGCAATTCAGGCGCACACAGCGTTACCACTGTCAGCGGGTCATGTAAATAGGGGAGAGCTGGATGCCAGCGTGGTCGATGCCTCTGCCAGATAGCCAGTAATGTACTCAATACCTGTGCTTGCGGCGTATGGTGATAGCGCAAACGATCTATGTCGCTGGCTTGCAACTGGCAGCGTGTGGTAATGTTCCAGCCCAGCAGCGTTACAGGTATGCCTGCTCCCAACACGATCTGTGCCGCCCTGGCATCGCTCCGCATATTCCATTCAGGAAAGGGATATTGGCTGGACCCACCCATCACTACAAGCCGTTCTATTGCCATGAAGAGATGCGGTTCAAGACTCAGAGCAGTGGCAACATTCGTGAGTGGTCCCAGGCAAAGTAGTGTGAGTTTACCATGCGCAGCCAGCACAGTTTCCACGATGAGTTCTGGGCCAGAAAGCGGGCTGAGGGCGGGTAACGATAGCTGTTGGTCAATAATGGCGGCTTGCGGTACTCCAGAGGGGCGATGACGGTATTGTATGGGATTTCCTATGCCGACTGCGACGGGTATATCTTCACGCCCAAATACCTTGAGCAGGTATTGTGCCAGTTGCCCTCGACGATGTGTATCGCCAAAAACGGTAGTGATCCCCTTCACCTCGAGCTCAGGAGACTGTAGAGCCAGCGCAAGAGCCAGTGCATCATCGATGTCGTCGCCAATATCAGTGTCAATCAGCACATTCTGTTTGAGGATAGGGGATTGGTTGGTCTCTGCATTAGGCTGGATGGGCAATTGGTGCATTGTTCATTTATCCTCAAATGTGTTACAGTGAATAAGAAGTGGGTTACCTATTTCATAGACTATCATAGTGGGTAGGAATAGGCAATATCGAAAATTGCTCTATTTTTAAGCTCCTACCTCCACACCAAAAGAAGGAGTTCCTGCCTACCATGGATACACTCAAACGAGAGGTGCTCTCACAACGTGTGCGCCAAGTGAAACCCTCGGGCATACGTAAATTCTTTGATATTATCAACACAATGCCGAACGTCATTTCGTTAGGTGTAGGTGAACCAGATTTTGTGACTCCGGCACATATTCGTCAGGCAGGTATTCGTTCAATCGAACTGGGCCATACTCGTTATACCTCGAACTATGGTATCCTCGCACTACGTGAAGAGATTGCCGCCATGTTACAACGGCGTTATGGACTCTCCTATGACCCCAAAACGGAAATATTGGTAACAGTCGGCGTGAGTGAGGGCGTTGACCTGACAATGCGCACCATCATCGATCCCGGTGATGAGGTTATCTCTCCAGACCCCGGCTATGTGGCCTATGAGGCTGATATTGTCTTCGCGGGTGGGGTACCAGCTATTGTCCCAACCTTTGCCGAATATGGTTTTGGTGTGCGTGCCGCCGAGATCGCCGCCGCCATCACACCAAAGACCAAGATGATTTTACTAGGCAACCCCAATAACCCTACCGGTGCAGTTATTCCTCGCGCCGAACTGGAAGGCATCGCCAAACTTGCCGTAGAGCATGATTTGATTGTTGCCATCGACGAGGTCTACAGCCGTCTGGTCTATGGTCAAGAGCACGTTAGCATTGCTGCTTTACCTGGCATGCGCGAGCGCACGATCCTCTTAGATGGCTTCTCCAAAGCCTATGCCATGACCGGATGGCGCGTTGGCTATGTCGCTGCTCCAGCGCACATTCTTGAAGCTATGCTCAAGATTCACCAATACACCATCATGTGCGCTGGCACAGCACCACAGGAAGCGGCTTTGGAGGCCCTGCGTAACGGTGAAGCGGAGGTGCAACTGATGCATGACGACTATGCCCGCCGCCTCCGTATGTTTGTCGATGGCCTCAATCGCATTGGGTTGACCTGTTGCGAGCCCGGCGGAGCCTTCTATGCCTTCCCCAGCATCGCAGGTCGAAGCATGACCGATGACGAATTTGCCGAGAAACTGCTCTTTGAGGAGCAAGTAGCTGTCGTCCCCGGCAGTGCTTTTGGGGCCGCTGGCACTGGCTATGTACGCTGTGCCTACTGCACCGCCTATGACCAACTAGAAGAAGCCCTTGTCCGCATGGAACGCTTTATCAAAAAGCACAGCTAAGCATCAAAATAATACGCGTGGTACACGAAAGGCTCCTGCAGTATTGCAGGGGCCTTTCGTGTACCACGCGTATTTTCCCTATTCATCAATGGAATCAGGGCAAATCCTGTGCCATAAAAACTGTTCCTTATTTTGTTCACACCTTTATACACCTAAAGTGGTATAATAGTGTACATTAACCATCATCAAGATGGGCCATGAAAGGGTAATGCATGTATGCCAAAAACAGCCGTAAAGGTTTCCTCCAAGGGAACTTGTATATATTGCCAGGGCGAATTTGAAAAGAGCAAAATGACACAGCATCTCAAGTTTTGTAAGGCACGAGGTGCTCGTATTAAAGCCCAAAATTCCGGCGATAAGCCAAAAGTTAAGTTACTCCATATCTCTATTGAGGCTACATACCTTCCTATGTACTGGATGCACCTGGAAATTTCAGCGGATCATACCCTCTATGATCTGGATGACTTTCTGCGCGAAACCTGGGTCGAGTGTTGCGAACACCTGAGTGAGTTCAAGGTCGGTAAAACATCCTATATGTCCAGAACCGAAGATATGCTCTGGGACTTCGCCTTGCCGAGTGATGCATCTGAAGAAGACGAAGAAGAAGTAGTTGAAGAAGAGGTAGTTGTAGGCGCGGAAATTGAAGAGGATGAAGAAGATGAAGAGAAGAGCAAACTTACCCCAGAGGAAGTCATTGAGCAGGTTCTGGAAAATATGGCTGAAGAATTCGGATCAAACTTGGATGCTCTGCCATTAAAAGAGATCGAAGCCAGGATTACGAGCTTCCTGGCGAAAGAATTCAACGTCGAAGACGGTGCGATGCCGCCTGAAACGCAGCCCATGATCAATATGCTTGCGACAATGGTGCAAATGGGCGCACTGACTGCGTTCGTAGACATGCCAAAAGAGCACGATATGAGCGTTGAGTTAGAAAAGGCACTCAAAGTTGGCCAGAAGTTTTCCTATACCTATGACTTCGGTTCTTCAACTGACCTGACCTTAAAAGTCTTGGCTGAACGCGAAGGGATAGCAGGCGCTGAGGTTGCTCAGAGTACCGAAAGTGCTGAGAGTGCCGAAGATGAAGACGAGGGTGTTGACACTATCCAGGTCATGGCTCGTAACGAGCCACCAGTTATTCAATGTCGTTCATGTCAGAATCCTGCCATCGGCATTTTTACTGGCTATGGTGCTCCCGGATACGGTGCCGTTTGCGAGACGTGCGCCAAAACTAAACGCCGTGAATATGAGGAAGGGGTGCTACCCATTGTCAATTCTCCCCGCGTAGGTGTGTGCGGCTATACCGGCGAGGCCGAGTATATTAATTGGGAAGAAGATGGGGAGTTTGACGACGAAGAAGAGGAAGACGTGGAGGAATAGGGAAGATTTTCTGAATCTTTAAAGAAATATAAAGAAATATGCGGAAAGGCACTTTGCCCTTCCGCATATTTCTTTAAAGCAAGATGCGAATAGCGTGGTAACGTTCCGAGAATCGTTGCGGTGAGATACGTGGATAGCGTCCCTTCCCCAATTGTGCCTGAACTTCTTGATAGGATGTATTGTAGGGTAGGCACCCAGCGAGGTAC
>JBBQXY010000157.1:0-13428 GCA_038209195.1 Ktedonobacterales bacterium
CTTCCGCACCGGACTGCACGGCGCGCTTGATGCGTCCCACCGCCTTCGACGCCTTGTGGGGCGGGCAGAAGGACTTGGCATATTTCATCACTTCGTCCCAGTAGTTTTCTGGCTCATAGATGTAGTTAATGAGGCCAAGGGCGAGTGCATCTTCAAAACTTAACAACTTGCCTTCAGTCATCAACTCGATAGCCTTGTTCTTGGGGAGCGCACGCGCCATGCGTTGCGTGCCACCTGTGCCAGGGAGTACACCCAGAGTGACTTCGGGCAGACCAACTTTGCCCCCATTGCGTTTGGCAATGCGGATATCACAGGCTAGCGCGATCTCTAAACCACCACCTACGGTATGACCGTTGAGGGCTGCGATCACCAATTTCGGCGTCTGTTCCAGGCGCATAAGCGTCTCGTTGGCATGCAAACAGAAATAATATTTGAACGTGGGGGTAACGGCATTGAGCATGCTGATCTCGGCACCAGCACTGAAGAACTTCTCGCCGGCTCCGCGCAACAGCAGCACATGCACATTCTCATCAAAGCGTGCCTGCAAGATAGCCTCGTCGAGTTGGCGCATCATCTCGTGGCTGTAGGTATTGGCGGGCGCGTTCGTGAGCTCAATAATGGCGATTCCGTCGGTTGTCGTGTAGTTTACTAGGGTACGTTCTGTTGTTGTGGTCATGCTTGACCTTCCTTTCGTGTCGCGTATGCGTTTAACATTTCGTCATCTTTGACATACTCAAATGGCGTATGACAGCTATTGCAATAATACTGCACAGTCAGCAGTTGCTGACCAAACAGTGAAAAGAATTCCGTCTCGTGTGAGTTGCAGTAAGGACAGTACACCTCCACCTGCTTTTCCGACTCGTCTGTAGAAAAATGCATGGTGTTTATCCTACCCTTCTTCCCACGGCATCCCATGCTGACCAGGGCAGCGGCTGCGTCGTCTCCCAAAGTTTGGTGCTAGCGTTACATGTGACTGGCATAGCAATATCCAACTCGTTCAGCACGGGCATAATCTTGTACAGGTAGCGACTGCGTAGCTCGTCGGGTGTGCCATCGATAATGCCCTCGCGGAAGAGTTGCTGCATGCTAGGATCGTCGTTGGGCCCGAACCAGCACAGGGTTTCATCCCACAAATGCTGTAATGCTACAATCAGTGCCGCACGTACTGCGCCCCCAGCTTTCGCTAGACGGCGCACCCAGCCTTCAGCGTGCATGAAATGGATGCGTTCCTCCTGCACCACCTTACGCGCACGCTGGCGTAGTGGTTCGTAACTGGATTGCTGCGCCGCCTCAAAGAAGGTCGTGAGCGCGGTATCCAGCAGAAAATTGGTAGCCACAAAATCGGACCAGCCTGCAAAGTTGTTATCAAGCACAGCCAGGTGGTAATGCAAACTGCGCGTGGTCGGCTCGACCTGCTTGAGATCGGCTTGTCCCTGCGTGAAATCCGCCAGCAAGGGATAGAGTGTACGTGCATGCCCAAGCTCGTCCTGCGTCATGGCTGCTGCCGCCACAGCCGCTTCTAAAGCTGGCGCACCATTGCACCAGTACGCGTAACGCCGCCCTACCGCTTGTTTATTATCGGCTAGCGTCGAGAGCAATGCAAAAAGTGCCGCGTTATCTACATAGGTCCCAGTGGTCATAGCTTTTCCTCACGATGCAATGATGGTGACTATCGTCTCACGCGGCACAATCACCATCTCAATCCAGCTAAATTCGTCAAAAATGCTGCGTGCATAGACCGTTGCCAGTTCGACATCATCAGCCATGACATTGCCGATCTCGTGCAACGGCTCTTCATATTTGCGTCGTGCATACACCTGCCAGACACAATGCTCATTGAGCGCATCGCGTCTTTGGGATGGCGCGTGTATGCTTTCAGTTCCTGTGTTGTTCATGCCGAAATCCCCCAACTGCGCATGATGTCAATGCCCTCTTCGCTGAGCCGGGCTTTCGTCCAGGCAGGCTCCCACACAATCTCAATCTGCACATCTTCTACCCCAGGCTCACGCAGCAGACGAGCGCGAATATCGTCCATAATAAACTCGGTAGCGGGACAACCCATAGCCGTAAAAGTGAGTTTGATGTTGACCGTACTACTATGCTGGGTGAGATCAACGATCAAGCCCATGTCCACCACACTGATGGGAATCTCTGGATCGGTCACATCGCGTAAGGCATCCCACAGAGCGGCACACGAGGAATCTTGTGTCTCCTCGCTCTGTACGATTAAAGATGGATAAGTAGTCGTCATGCCTCTTGCTCCAACAGGCGCAGCATCTCTTTTTTGCCGCGCTGTACCATGCCAACAAACTCTTCATTCATGGGGCCGCGTGCCTTCCACCGTTTTATCACCTCATCCCATGTGCAGGGACCATCTTCGAGCAACCAGTGTTTGGCCTTCGCGTCGAAGTGTGCCGGGAAGGCACAGTCTACGACGTACTTTTTCTGCTCCTCGTCATAATGAGCCGGAACGTTGAGGTGGAGTTCCTGGCAGAATGGCACCGCCGTAGTCATCCAGATCTGACGCAATTCGTCGTTGCTATGGCCCTTGAAACCGTACTCAAGTTGCTCACTGTGCTGTTTCAGATCGTCCGGTAAGCCAAACCATTCAACGGTCAACAGAAACATCCAGTCTACCGCTTTCTGCAATGCTTCATGTCCGCTGTTATCCTGATTAAGCTTGCGCATACCCTGTTCCCCATGCCGCAAGTGAAAAGTTTCTTCCTTGTCCACTTTCACCAAGGCACGCTTCCACGGGCCAAAGGTGGTACTCTGATACACATCGCCCAGCAGCGTATAACCTGCCCGGTCATAAAACGCGTTTGCAACCACCAGCTCGACCCAACTATCCAGTGGGATGTCAAAGGAATACGGATATTTGAATTTGCTCGGCTCGCGCTCGAAGATCAATTGCTCGGTATCGACGCCAAGGTCACGCAGCAAGCGGTAGGCGATATGCGCGTGCGACAACTCATCCTGAATAATCGACATTGCCGAACCAAAATTATTCAAATTTGGCGCATGCACGGCGGCATGGTAGTACGCGGGTGCGCTGATCAATTCAGTATCGGCAGAAACGGTCAAGATACGTTTCATACCCTCAAGATAAATAGGACTCATATGCTCAAGTGACTCAATAAGCTGCTGCTTACGAATGCGACCGAGCAAAGCCTCTTCGCTCTGTAACCTGGTTGCTAGATGATACGCCATACACAATGCTCCTTGCTCAGAACCTCCGTCCCGAAGCGACTCTACCAATCCACAAGGACGAAAAAGTACTTCACACCCACTTATCCCTACCCCAAAACCCTGCTATATAATTTGAACACCTAGTATGTTTATACAATAAATACGCCCAAAAATCAAGGGTATCTTGCTGAAACTTTCTACCACATGGTATAATGTATGCCAGTAGTACTCTGTCTACCTACATGTGACGAGCAGGGATGCAAGGGGTTGCTGCCCCTTGACTGGGTTCTAGGGCTGCGCCCTAGGTCTCCCTCTCTCCCCTGCCGCCGTAGGCGGCATTTCAAATGAAAGAAAACAGAGGAGTTGATAGTTTAAGGCTCGCGAAATGTTGACAAAGCGCTTGTTTACCGCTAGCATGCACTGCAACAACTAAGAGAAACGGGATGGTGTCCATGGCCCTGAATCGAGATCACCTGCGGATAAAACAAAACAAGGCGAGCATACCCGCCAAAGTGAAGCGCACCCGCTTAACACAAAAAGCTATTGAGGCGGTCGCTTCCGAACTTTTCGCACGCAAAGGGTTCGGCGCAACGAGCCTGGACGACATTGCCGAAGCCTTGGGTGCGACAAAGGGCGCACTCTATTACCACGTGAAAAACAAAGAGGAAATCCTGCGCCTCATCTATTTGACCGTCTTGACGGTCAGTGAAGAGCCATTGCGCCGTATCGTTGAAGCTAATCTCCCACCCGGCGAAAAGTTGCGGCGGGCTGTGGAACACCAGACCTCCGTCGCCGCCGACCGCTCACCAGCCATGATCGTCTTCTATCGCGAGCAGCATTATCTGACCGGTCCCTTTGCCAAAGAAATTATCCTCCGTAAGAAGAACTACGAACGCTATTTCGCCCAAATCATCGAGGAAGGGCAAGCAGCAGGCGTGTTTCAACCCGACATTGACCCCAAAATTGCCACCTATGGTCTGCTAGGGATGTGCAACTGGCTTTCCCAGTGGTACCGTTCCGAGGGCCAGTACTCACCTCAGCAAATCTCAGACATGTTTGGCACCATGGTACACGGCTTGTACCGCTGAGCACACTTTTCCCCTCACGCGCTACCCCTTAGCAAACACACGCTAGCCAGCCATCGGAAGTAAGACTCTTCTGCCCCTATCTCCCAAATACCCCTCTCCAACCACCTCTCTGTTTCTCATTAAAGAGATACATAGGAGCTTATTGTCTTTTTATGCCAATAATTGTCGATTACCTATAACAATGCAGCAAGAAACGCTTTGTATGCTCATACGGATACAGTGTTAGCATACACCCTTTTCAACGGCCCGTGGCTATCCGTGCATCTTTTGGCAGTGCGCGAACCTAGCATTATTAATAAGTACAGAAGAGGAATTGCGATGAAAGGTACATCCCACATCGCCACCAATATTTTTTCAGCAGTAGCTGTGAACAGCTATTTTCATATTGTAGATAAGTCCTACTCCTGGCATCAACTCATACAACTTGTGGGTAGCCCACAATTAGATGGAGCACTGCAATCCGGGCAATTTCTGCACAAATTGACCTACTATGTCATTATAATTTGTTGCGCGCGTTTGCCCGATATAGATCAGCGCGTGAAATGGATTGGACGCTTGTCAGGTGGACATCGCGGTTGCACCCATAGTTGCCTCAGCATTCTCCTCCTTGTTCTATTTGCGCTGTCTCTCTTTTTCTGCCTTCCCATGATCCTACGAACCAATGGCATCGTCATAAGTTCTCTCGTGTTAGACGAAGGGGCAGTCATCCTCAAGGCCATTGTGCTGGGGTGGTCACTGCACCTGTTGGCAGATGCCTTTACGAAAGGGGGTATTCCCTTGTTCTGGCCTATTCCTACGCGTCTGGGCATCCCTCCCATCGCCGCTTTGCGTTTTAAGGTGGGGACAATGATGGAAGATATCGTGCTATGGAGCATCATTACCTTTGTTAGCTTCGCCATCGGTGCCAGTATTCTTGGCCTATAACACTAACAACCGCCTTGACAATTTATACGCCACCTGTTATACTTTTTATAGCAAATAGTTATATACCAAAATGATATAATAACTGTTGCGTAAAGAAAATCCTGTAAGCGTTTTTTACCACTCTTTTAAGAGAGGAACATATAGATGAGATACCGTAACCGAGGACCTCGTTGGGGCAGACGAGGCATTATGGGCTTCCCTTTCATGCTGTTTTTTATCATTTTTCTCGTTACCCATTCCTTTTCAGGTTTTATGGTCGGCATAGCTGTGCTCGTTGTCTTGGCCATCATTTTCAGGGCCGCACTACCAGGGATGTTTAGCGGCTGGAACACGAGAAATACCATGCCGCCTTACCAGCCGCCACAGCAACCATACCAACAGCCGTATCAGCCCTATCAACCAACGGATCAGCCCTATCAGCCAGAATATGAACCCTATCAACAGGGGTATCAGTCTGCTCCCCCACCGCCTGTCTACCAAGCACCGGAGCAACAATACCAGCCTCCTCAGCAAAATTACGAGGAACAGCCACAGGCCGAATATCCGCAAGAGATGCCACCGATGCAGCAACACTAATCTGCTCTATCACGCAAAAGACGGGAAGCACCTTTTTCGTAAGGGAACAGGTAGCTTCCCGTCTTTTGCGTGGTATAATGGTTCCAAATTGTGATATCCCAAGTTGTAGGGTTTAGCAGAGGAATAGTTAATGAGCAAGTTTCTTGGTGCCCTGGCACAGCGTGTCCTCATTTACGATGGAGCCATGGGTACGAATATACAAACCTACCAGTTGAGTGCGGAAGATTACGGTGGTCCGGCAACCGAGGGTTGCAATGAATACCTTGTCCTCACCAAGCCCTCCATCGTTGAAGAGATTCACACGGGCTTTCTCGAAGCAGGCTGCGATGTCATCGAATCTGACTCTTTTACTGCCAGCCGCTTGAAGCTCGATGATTACGGCTTGGGAAAACTGACGTACGAGGTAAATTTCACCGCGGCACGACTCGCCCGCCAACTCGCCGACCGCTATAGCACAGCAGCACAGCCCCGTTTCGTCGCTGGCTCCATCGGCCCCACGGGCATGCTACCCTCCTCAGATGACCCCATGCTGAGCAACATCACCTACCAGCAATTGGCTGAGATTTTTCGTGAGCAGGCAGTGGCACTTTTAGAAGGCGGCGTCGATGTCTTGCTCATCGAAACCAGCCAGGACATCTTAGAGGTTCGTGCAACTATTACCGGCATGCGCCGTGCTATGCAGCAAGTGGGACGCACCGTCCCCATTCAAGCACAAGTTTCGCTCGATACCAGTGGTCGCATGTTGTTGGGCACCGATATCGCCGCCGTCATGACTACACTCATCGCTTTGCGCGTCGATCTCATCGGCCTCAACTGCTCAACCGGCCCAGAACATATGCGCGAACCCGTGCGTTTCCTGGCGGAAAACTGTCCACTGCCCATCTCTACCATTCCTAATGCCGGTATCCCGCTCAACGTCAACGGTCTCGCCGTCTACCCCATGGAGCCGGAACCCATGGCAGCCGCGTTACGCGATTTCATTACCGAATTTGGTGTCAATATTGTTGGTGGTTGCTGTGGCAGCAGCCATGAACACCTGCAAGCCATTGTGCGAGCCTGTCGCAATGCGCCGCGCCGTCCGCGCCCCATCGCTGATAACAACCTGACCCACAAAGATTTCACGCGTATCATGCCTCCCTTTGTCTCCAGTGGTATTCGCGCCACCGCCTTACAGCAAGACCCGCCTCCCTTGCTCGTTGGCGAACGCGTCAATAGCCAGGGTAGCCGCAAAGCCAAACAGGCCCTGCTAACCGATGACTACGATACCCTCCTCACCATTGGACGCGAACAAGTGGAAGGTGGCGCACACATCCTGGATATGTGTGTCGCCCTCACCGAACGCACCGACGAAGCAGAACAGATGGCGAAAACGGTTAAGAAGCTCTCTATGGGCGTCGAAGCTCCTTTAGTAATAGACTCCACAGAACCCGATGTTATCAAGGCCGCCTTGGAAACCTATCCTGGTCGCGCCATTATCAACTCAATCAACATGGAGACAGGTCGGCAGCGCATTGAATCTATCCTACCGATGGCGATGGAACACGGCTCTGCCGTTGTGGCCCTCACCATTGACGAGGTGAGCATGGGCAAGACCACGGAGCGCAAAGTCGAGATCGCCCATAAAATTTACGACATCTGTGTTCACGAGTACGGGCTCGCGCCCAACTCGCTCATCTTTGATCTGCTCACCTTTCCAGTCACAACCGGACAGGAAGAGCTACAAACAGCCGCCATCGAAACGCTGGATGCTATCACGCGCACCAAAGCCGAATTACCGGGTGTGCTGACCATCCTGGGCGTTAGCAATGTCTCTTTTGGGCTGCAACCGCACGCTCGCGCCGTCCTCAATAGCGTCTTCCTCTACCACGCCGTCAAAGCTGGCCTGGATATGGCTATCGTCAATCCTCTGCACATCACACCTTACGCCGAGATTGACACGGAGCAACGCCGACTTGCCGAGAACCTGATCTACAATCGGCCTAATGCCCTACCTGACTACATCGCCTACTTCGAGGTACACACGCCCCAACAGGACAATGCCGCCAACAAAGTTGACCCCACCGAGGGTATGAGTATGGCGCAACGCATCCACTGGCAGGTCCTGCACCGTCGCAAAGAAGGCATTGAACCGCTCATCACCCAAATCATTGAAGAACGTGCGCAGTCGCTAGCTATTCCCACCAGCGAGGCCGCGGTCAACGTGCTCAACACCGTGCTCTTGCCAGCCATGAAAGATGTCGGCGACCGCTTCGGCGCGGGCGAACTTATCCTTCCCTTCGTGTTGCAATCAGCCGAGGTGATGAAACGTGCCGTTGCGCACCTGGAAGCCTATCTGGAGAAAAAGGAAGGCTATACGAAAGGCAAGATTGTCCTCGCCACCGTCTTTGGCGATGTGCATGATATCGGTAAAAACCTGGTCAACACTATTCTCAGCAACAACGGCTATACAGTCTATGATCTAGGTAAGCAAGTGCCGCTCAATACCATCTTGGACAAAGCCATTGAAGTGAATGCCGACGCCATTGGCCTCTCCGCTCTGCTCGTCAGTACCTCGAAACAGATGCCTCTATGCGTCAAAGAACTGTACAAACGCGGCCTAAACTTCCCCGTCATTGTCGGTGGGGCAGCCATCAATCGCTCGTATGGACGACGTATCCTTTTTGTCGATGAACAGACGCCCGATGCCACTCCCGTTCCCTACGAGCACGGCGTATTCTATGCCCGCGACGCCTTCGAGGGGCTGGAAATCATTGACCAACTCACCAGTACCCCTGAACAACGCGCCACTTTTATTCAGCACGTTAAGGAAGAAGCTCTCGCCGAACGATTGCATAAGAAGAACGCTACCGCCGTTGCAGCCGTCACACAAGGAGACGATACAACTCCTTCGACCAGCGTGCAGCCAGCGCGCTCCCTTCCGCAACCTCCTTTCTGGGGGCCACGCGTCCTGGATCGCATCGGTATCGAAGATGTGGCCCCGTGCATGGACTTGAACACGCTCTTCCGCCTCCACTGGGGCGGTAAAGCGCACGGTGCCGAATTCACCCGCCTGGTAGAGCTAGAGTTCCGTCCACGTTTAAAACAAATGATGCTCGAAGCGCGGCAGCAACGGTATTTACAGCCCAAAGTCGTCTATGGCTACTTCCCTTGCCAATCCAGCGGTAACGAGCTGATCATCTACGATCCCCAAAGTATGCAAGAGCCGAACAGCCCCTTGCGTGAAATGACGCGTTTCCGCTTCCCCCGCCAGCCTGAACGCGAACGCCTTTGCCTCGCCGACTACTTCGCCTCCGTCCAAAGCGGCAACGTGGATGTCGTCGCCTTGCAGGTCGTCACCATGGGCCAAGCAGCCAGCGAAGCAGTGCAACGACTACAACAGGCAGGCGACTATTCCGAGGCCTACTTCACGCATGGCCTCGCCGTCGAAATGGCTGAAGGGCTCGCCGAGTACACCAATCGCCTGATCCGCCAAGAGCTTGCATTGGACGATCACCGTGGACGACGCTATAGTTGGGGCTATCCCGCCATCCCCGACCTGGCAGATCATGAAAAAGTCTTCCAACTACTACCCGCCAAAAAAGAAATTGGCGTAGAGTTGACAGAGGCTTTCCAGCTCGTACCCGAACAATCTACCGTTGCCATCGTGGTACACCACCAACAGGCAACCTACTTCGCGGTACGCGAAAAAGCCGCCATCGGCGCGTAAACACTTTTCCTTCACGTGGCTAGTGGGCAGGTGTCGTCTGCGACGACACCTGCCCACTAGCCACTCATTTTTGCCTTTTGCTTTTTGGTTTTAGTTTTTGGCTTGGGCGGCGGCGGCGGCTTGGGTGGATCGCTATCATCAGGCCCAATTACCACTGTATAAGTACGCTCAACTAAACTGCTATCCCTCTGTGCTTCCTCATTCTCGCTTCCCAGTCTTACCATTGCATCATCTTCTCCTCAGAACACTGAAAACAATGCCTGTATACACATTCCTAAATGATATATCCTAAATATTCTATCATATAATTATACTATAATTCAATCAAAATACTGATGATATTTCTTATTTACATGTTGCAATCAAAAATCTATCCTGCTATTATTAGCGTGGTTGCAAAGATAGTTCGCTTTGGGGCTGACCCCGAAAAGCCAAATGGCTCTCCATCTTTTAGGAAAAAGCAGAAGCCCTGATTTCAGCAATGAAGAACTTTACGAATAGCAAAGCCTGTGGTATACTCTATGAAAGAATTGTTGCCAGCAAAGACTGAGCATGGTTGGAGAAGATTGATTGTGAAGCTCATACATCGAATGCACTATTGCACCTGTCCTCGCGTTCGTAGAGGTACCATGGGTAGCTCAGCACTCTACGAACGTTAAATCGTGCCTTGCCTTCTCCCAGAACGTAAACTCTCGACCCATTGCACCTTCCTGCACGTCCCCTGTCTGGGCTACCACCTCTCTACTCTAAAGAACGCGTTTGTGCAAAACTAAACCAACTGCTAGAGGAGCCATGCCCATGACTACCATTTCGAATAAACCTGTCTACCTGTATAACACCTTGACCCGCAATAAAGACCTGTTTCTACCACTCAACGCACCGCATGTGGGCATCTACGCCTGCGGCCCCACTGTCTACAAAGATACCCACATTGGCAACCTGCGCACCTTCACTATGACGGACTGGTTACGTCGTATGCTTGAGTATAACGGCTACGATGTCTTCCTAGTACGCAACATCACCGATGTGGGACATCTACAAAATGATGCCGAGGAGAGTGGCGAAGATAAACTTGAGTACGAAGCCCGTTCTACCGGACGTTCAGCCTATGACATCGCTAAGCACTATACTGAGCAATACATGCACGACGCAGCGGCGATGAACATCTTGCCGCCACATCTCAACCCCAAAGCAACCGATCATATCCCGGAGATGCAGGCCATGACCGCGCAGCTCATTGAGCGAGGACTGGCCTATGTCGCCAACAGCAACGTCTACTTTGATGTCAGTCGTTTCCCTGGCTACGGCATGCTTTCCGGCAATACTGTCGAGAACTTGCGCGCCGGTGGACATGGTCGCTTACAAATGGAGGTTGCCGATGACAAAGATGCGCCAGAGGATTTCTCCCTCTGGAAACATGGCGATGCAAGTCGCCAAATGAATTGGGAGAGCCCCTGGGGTATTGGCTACCCCGGCTGGCATATCGAATGCTCCGCCATGGCGACCAAGTACCTCGGTGAGCAGTTCGATATCCACACTGGTGCTATCGATCTCCGCTTCCCCCATCACGAGGACGAGATTGCCCAGAGTGAGGGTGCCAGTGGCAAGCAACCAGTGCGCTACTGGGTGCATGGTGAGTTCCTGGACTTTGGCAATAGCAAAATGTCGCGTTCAATAGGCAATGTCGTACTAGTCAGTACCCTGCTAGAGCAAGGATTTGACCCCATGGCCTATCGTTACCTGCTGCTAACGGCCCATTATCGCTCAAAAGTCAACTTCACCGATGAATCAATGACCGCGGCACAGAATGGTCTCAACAACCTGCGTGACGATATTGCCACACTCCTTGACAGCAGTACTGAGGCTGAGCGGCAAGCTCAAACACCGTGGTCAGCGGAAGCACAGCATACACAAGAGGCCTTCCACAATGCGATCAACGACGATCTGGATTTACCCACGGCACTCAGCATCACGCGTGAGCTGGCACGAAACCACAAAATTGCGCCCGCGGAACGCTATCGCCTCTTGCTCGATTTCGACCGTGTTTTGGGTCTACGGCTCAACACTGTTGCCGCCAGAAAGCCTGTCCAACTCAGCGACGAGATACAGGCCTTAGTGCAGCAGCGTGACCAAGCTCGCGCCTACCGCGACTGGAAACGCTCCGATCAGCTCCGCGATGCTCTCAAAGCTATGGGCTTTGAGGTACGCGATACCCCCAAAGGCACCGAGATCGTGAAGGCGTAATTTCCTCCACTGCTCACACAAAACGATGGGACTCGACGTGTCGAGTCCCATCGTTTTGTGTGAGCCTTTAATATGCTACAGCCATGCGAGCTTCCAGGTAACTTGCCAATAGCGCGAGTGGATAACAAATAGCCAGGAAAAGCGTCGCCCCAAATACATACACGAAAAGTTGCGCGTTTAAATCGGAGGAGAGCGGACTGGCCAGTGCCGTCGTCAACTGTTGCAGTTCAATCACACTCCCCAGCGTCGAAAGCAACGCGCTATCCTGCACCAGCGTCATGAAATAATTAGTGAACGGCGGTATGGTAATACGGAACGCTTGTGGGAGCACAATGCGCCATAGTGTCTGACCCGAATTGAGGCCAAGGCTCAAAGCCGCCTCCGTCTGCCCTACCTGCACCGATGCAATGCCAGTGCGGAACACCTCGGTCAGATAGGCTCCATAGTTAAAGCTCAAAGCTAGTATGCCATAAAAGGCAGCGTTGAAAGTGTTTTCATCCGGCACCAGGCTATTGCCTTGCAAGGGTGTCATAAATTGGAATGCAATCGTATGGGGGTTAAAACCAATACCATTCAAAGCACCACTGAGAACATAGCCCCAAAGGTACAATTGGACGAGAATCGGCGTTCCACGCACAACCTCCACGTAGACAAAGGCAATCCACCGTAATAGCGCAATGCGCGAGAGACGCCCCATCGCACCAAGAAAGCCTAAGATCGTCGCCAGCACCATACTCGTCACCGAGAGAAAAATGGTTGTACCAGCACCTTGCAGCAAGACAGGGAAATCAAGCAGTAGCAACGCCCGGTACGAGTAAAAATAGTAGATAAGGCCCAGGATAAACGCGGCGAGCAACACGAAAAACAGGTAATCTAACAGAACGAGCCAGCTCCTCGACCTTGGTTCTGCCTCCACACGCGTTATAGACTGCTCCATAAACCACTCCTTCTTCCCTGTTTATAGGGCAGCACGCAATTTCCGTTCATACCATCGCGCAAAGTACGAGGTAGGGAGGCTCAGTATAAGGTAGAGCACAATAGCTATAATAAAGTAGGGCAGTGGATTACTGCCATTGCGGATACGCCAGAAGTCAAGCTTCGAAGTAATTTCGGAACCCGCTATCACGCTCACTACCGCTGAATCCTTCAGCATGTAGATGAAGTCATTGACGAAGGGAGGAATCATTAAGGGAATAGCCTGGGGCAGGACGATGCGAAAAAAGTTCTGCCGGGAGTTCATGCCCAGCGAAAGAGCCGCCTCCGTTTGCCCACGTTCCACCGAGAGGAAGCCAGCCCGAAAAACTTCTGCCTCGTACGCCGCATAATTTATTGCCAATGAAGCAATACCCGCCACCCACGCGTTGTCGTACTGCGCCAAACTCAAGCTTGGAAAAGCATTGTCTATGTCATACAGGACCGCACTCAAACCGTAATAGATCAGAAAAATCTGCGCAATCATCGGCGTACTACGAATCACTTCGATAAAGATACGTGCGGGTCCCCTTAACCAGATATAGCGCGAGCCACTCATCGCTGAAAGAAGCAGCCCAAAGAGTAGGGCCAGAGGGAAAGAAACGACACAATAAATAAGTGTATTTTTTGCGCCATCCAAAAAATCTGGTAGGGCCTGGAGGATAAGATCCATTTTATCTATCCTTTTCCATCACTTCTGTAAATACTAATTTCTTAGAGTAGTTAATT
>JBBQXY010000158.1:0-13346 GCA_038209195.1 Ktedonobacterales bacterium
TCTGGGCTATCGTTTTTTCTTCTTTGAGCAGTTCTTGGACTACCTGAGCTTTAAAGCTTGCTGTATAGTGTTTTTTCATACGTTCAGTGTATCTTACCCGGCCTCTTTTTTTGGTCTCTTTCTATGGGTCCATTATAGAAGATGGGTGGCTTTGTGGAACTGGATGTTTGCGCATTAGCTTGGGCAATACTATACTCGACTCGCTATTTCTTTATTACTATCTAGGGCAACCTAAAGTAATTGAGTGGATTTTTAATCAGGCTATTGGGTCTACACTACCTAACTTAAACACAGGAATTGTTCGTAGTATTAGGATTTCGTATCCATCTCTTCCCACCCAACGTAAAATCGCCGCCATCCTTTCAGCCTACGATGACCTGATCGAGAACAACACGCGTCGTATCGCCATTTTAGAAGAAATGGCACAATCTCTCTATCGCGAGTGGTTTGTGCATTTCCGCTTTCCAGGCCACGAAAAGAAGAGCTTGATAGAGTCTGCGCTGGGGATGATACCGGAGGGTTGGGAGGTGAGAGCTATTGGTGAGGTGCTAGAAACTTTTGGTGGGGGTACACCTTCGACAAGTATCAAGGACTATTGGAATGAAGGGGACGTGGTTTGGTACTCTCCAACTGACCTTACATCAGCAGGAACAATGTTCATCACTCAATCGGCTAAAAAGATCACTTTGTTGGGACTTCAAAAGAGTGCTGCACGAATGTTTCCGGCCTACTCTGTGATGATGACTAGCCGTGCAACAATAGGCGTAATTGCTATTAATACACATTCCGCTTGTACTAATCAGGGGTTCATTACTTGTGTTCCAAACGAAAAGTTATCAGCGTATCAACTCTACTTTTGGCTAGCCGAAATCAGAGAAAAAATTAATAGTCTGGCATCTGGTGCAACCTTCAAAGAAATTAATAGGGCCACCTTCCGAAAACTACCAATTATTTTACCCAGCCCAATTATGAGCCAACAATTTAATGAGAAGGTTTCACCTATTTGCAAGCAGATTGAGAATCTCATTGCAAAAAAAACCGTCCTCCGCCAAACCCGCGATCTTTTATTACCAAAGCTTATTTCGGGCGAGGTGGATGTTGAAGAGTTAGATATTCAAGGAATTCATATTGAAGGGAGAACCAATGAAAGCGACAGCAACAAATTTTCTGAAATTTCTGCAGGGTACGAAGCAGTTCGTCATTCCGATCTATCAGCGCACCTATAGCTGGAGAATTTCTGATTGCCAGCAACTCTGGAATGATATCCTCAGAATTGCGCAAGATGATGACATACCAGCCCACTTTCTCGGTTCGATTGTCTATGTCGAAAAGGGCATCTATCATATCAGTTCTATAACACAGTTGTTAGTTATTGATGGGCAACAGAGATTGACCTCTCTCTGTCTCTTGCTGACAGTCCTTGCAGAGGCCCTGGAAGAATTAGGTAAAGATGTCGTAAGCGAGATAACAAAAAAGAAAATTTGTAACTACTACCTCTTTAATTCCGAGGAGATAGGAGATGCACATTATAAACTGGTACTCACTCAAAACGACAAAGATACATTAATGCATCTCTTAGATGGTGGCGATGCGACCGATGCCCTTTCAACCCGTATGAAAGAAAACTATCTTTTCTTTAAAGACCAGATGCGCCAGAGCGAAATTGATCCTGTTTCCCTCTACAGGGGTATCAGCAAACTCATTATTGTGGATATTGCTCTGGAACAACAGGATAACCCACAGCTTATCTTTGAGAGCCTCAATTCGACAGGCATGGATTTGTCACAAGCCGATTTGATTCGTAATTTTGTCTTGATGGGGTTGGATAATGAAGAACAGAAAAAGCTCTATAAATTATACTGGCATCCGATGGAACAGAGTTTTGGCAATACACAGTCGGATCAGATTCAAGATGTAGCCCTTTTCAACCGCTTTATGCGTGATTACCTGACCATTAAGCAGGGAACAAGTGATATTCCAAACATGGATAAGGTTTATGCCGCCTTCAAGGTCTATTATCAAGGCAGAACGCATGTCCCGATGGAGGAAATCGTCGCGGAAATTTACCGTTACTCGAAATATTTTACCAAAATGACGCTTTCGCGTGAAAAAGACCCCGAAATTCGACGGGTTTTAGATGACATTAACACGTTAGAAGTGTATGTTGCGTATCCTTTTCTATTAGAAATTTATAGTGATTATGACAATCAGCGGGTTTCGCGCGAGGATTTCATCGCTATTCTCAAGTTGGTAGAGAGCTTTGTCTTCCGCAGGCTGATGTGTGGTATTCCAACACATGGGCTTAACAAGGTATTTGTGAGTCTTGTCAAAGGCATCAAGGATATCAATCCGCAAAACTATCTGGAAAATGTGCAGGCAGCATTTCTATTGCTGGAGAGGGGAGCGCGTTTCCCACGAGACGAAGAGTTTCGAGCGGCATTTGTCATCAAGGATGTCTATAATGTTCGCAGCCGCATCCGCCATTACCTCCTTTCAAGGCTTGAAAACCATAAACGTAAAGAGCGAGTCTACATTGACGAGTATACGATCGAACACATCATGCCGCAAAATGAGAACCTCTCTATTGAATGGCAGCAAGAACTTGGGCCAAACTGGCAAGAAGTACACGACAGGTTTCTACATACCATAGGGAACCTGACCCTAACTGGTTATAATTCTGCATTGAGCGACCGTCCATTTTCTGAGAAGCGCACAATAGAGGGTGGCTTCGCTTTTAGTCCTTTGCAGCTTAACAGAGCCCTTGCTCTTGTTGAACATTGGAATGCGTCCGAAATTGAGCGAAGGGCGCAAGCTCTTGCCGACGTAGCCATAAAAATATGGTCAATTCCTTCATTAACTAATGAGCAACTTGACAGATATAATAAGCGATCTCAAAAACCGCCGTTAGCCGAGGCGATCGGGCCAGTTGACCATCCTCTGGCTGGTTATATTCCTTTAGGCTTTAAAGTTGTTCAGCTTGCGGAAAAGAAATTTCATTACTATCGGCTCGTCGGAGATAAATGGATGCAATATGGTAATGGAAAAGTACCTTGGTTTTCCATCTCATGGGAGAATGTAGGAAGGGGGTTGAGAGATTTCGATAAAAAAGGTGTCCTACCCTTCGGCGTTGGCGGAGAAATTCACCCTTCGTTTGCAAAAGCTACAAATTCGGATCTTCAACCTGAGTTTGACAACGTAAATGATGCGAATGGGAAAAATGGTTATACCTTCGATAGTTACCCATATCTTCAAGGAGATATGCGTGATCTATTTGAACGGTTACGCAAGCGTATTTTGAACCTGGACCCATTGGTGCGTGAAGAG
This sequence comes from Ktedonobacterales bacterium, assembly GCA_038209195.1. Taxonomy (GTDB): domain Bacteria; phylum Chloroflexota; class Ktedonobacteria; order Ktedonobacterales; family Ktedonobacteraceae; genus JBBQXY01. Next base: position 3,325 of record JBBQXY010000158.1, read on the forward strand.
TGTAAAAAACTGTATGTTGCTTACAAAACAACGACAAATTTTGTAGACATCGAACCGCAAGTGAGAAGTTTGCGTTTATTCGTCAATATGAAATTTGGTGAGGTCCGTGATCCTGAGGGGTTGTGTCGAGACGTTTCAATGATTGGGCATCATGGTAATGGAGATATAGAGATAAGCTTTACCTCTTCTAATCAGCTTGATGATGTAATGGATATTGTACGTCAGTCATTTGAGAAGCATTTAGAAGAAGTCGCCGTATAAGCGTAAGCATAAAGGAACACCAACGATGCGCAACTACTCCGAAGATGCCCTGGTAGAGCAACCAGCCATAGCTCTGTTCGCGCAGCTTGGCTATGAAACGCTTAACGCTTACTCGGAGCAACTGGGCAGTAGTGGCACGTTAGGCCGCGAGACACAGCACGAGGTTGTGCTTGTGCCGCGTTTGCGTGCCGCCTTGCGTCGCCTCAATCCTGGCTTGGCACGCGAAGCTATCGAACTCGCCATCGAGGACCTGACTCGCGACCGCAGCCTCCTCAGTCTCGTGCAAGCCAATCGCGAAGTCTATCGCTGGCTTAAGCATGGCGTCAGGGTGGCGTTTCGCGGAGATGAAGGCGAAGAGCTTATTGAGACGGTGCGTGTTATCGACTGGAATATTCCCACCAACAACGATTTCTTGCTCGTCTCGCAGCTCTGGATTGCGGGCGAGATGCACAATCGCCGCGCCGACCTCGTCGGTTTCGTCAATGGCCTGCCCTTGCTCCTGGTGGAACTCAAAACTACCCATCGGCGCCTGGAAAACGCGTATTACGGCAACCTCCGTGACTACAAAGATACCATCCCTCAACTCTTCTGGTACAACGCCTTTATCCTCCTCTCCAACGGTCATTCCAGCAAACTTGGCAGCATCACAGCGGGTTGGGAGCATTTCATCGAATGGAAAAAGATCAGCAACGAAGAGGAGAAGGGCGTCATCTCGCTTGATACCATCATTCGCGGCACCTGCGAAAAAACACGCCTCCTCGATATCGTCGAAAACTTCACGCTTTTTAGCAAGGCCAGCGGTGGACTGATCAAACTCGTCGCCCGCAATCACCAGTATCTCGGCGTCAACAACGCCTTGGCGGCTGTGCGCTCCTTACGCGAAAACCAGGGTCGCCTCGGCGTCTTCTGGCATACTCAGGGCAGTGGGAAAAGCTACTCCATGGTCTTCTTCTCACAGAAAGTCTTACGTAAAATCCCTGGCAACTGGACCTTCCTCATTGTAACGGATCGTCAGGAGCTAGACGACCAGATCTACAAAACCTTTCAAGATGTCGAGGCCATCACCGAACAACAAGTACAGGCCGAGAGCGGTCTCCACCTGCAACAATTGTTGCGCGCAGATCATCGCACCATCTTCACCCTCATTCACAAATTCCACACCGAAACAGGCAAAACTTATCCCCAACTCTCCCGGCGTTCTGATATCATCGTCATGACCGATGAGGCTCACCGCACTCAGTACGATACGCTTGCCCTCAATATGCGTAATGCCCTACCTAACGCCGCCTTTATCGGCTTCACCGGAACGCCATTGCTCACGGGTGAGGAGCAAACACGAGCGGTCTTCGGTGCCTATGTCAGCGTCTACAATTTTGCCCAATCGGTCGCCGATGGCAGCACCGTCCCGCTCTATTACGAGAACCGCATCCCTGAATTGCAGCTTATCAACGCTACCTTCAATCAGAATATCGAGCAGCTTATCGAAGATTCCGACCTGAACGAGGCGCAGGAGCACCACCTGGAACGCGAATTCGCCCGTGAATATCACCTGATTACCCGCGATGATCGCCTTGAAGAAATTGCCAGAGATATTGTCGCCCACTTCATGGGGCGTGGTCAAATGGGCAAGGCCATGGTTGTCTCCATCGATAAAGCCACAGCGGTTCGCATGTACAACAAGGTACAAAAATATTGGCAAACCTACTTGGAAGATGTGCGCAAACAGTTGCAGGGCTATGGGCCTGAGGAACCGGAGCGACAAACCTTGCAAGAGCGCATTGCTTACATGGAAGCGACGGATATGGCCGTCGTGGTGTCGCAATCACAGAACGAGATCGACGATTTCCGCCAGAAGGGCCTGGATATCACCACACACCGCAGACGTATGCTGCAAGAAGACCTGGAGACGAAGTTCAAAGATGAAAAAGACCCTCTGCGTATCGTTTTTGTCTGTGCCATGTGGATTACTGGTTTTGATGTTCCTAGCCTCTCCACGCTCTATCTCGACAAACCCATGCGTAATCACACACTCATGCAAACCATTGCCCGCGCCAATCGCGTCTTTGGCGACAAGCTCAATGGCCTCATTGTGGACTACATCGGCGTCTTCCGCGACCTGCAAAAGGCCCTGGCTATCTACGGTTCAGCCACTGGCGGCCACCTCAAAACCGACGAAATTCCTGTACAAGACAAAAGCGCATTGGTCGCCGCCCTACGAAAAGCTATCGATGAAACTACCGCCTTCTGCCAACAACAGGGCGTTGATCCTCAAGCCATCCAGGCGGCTCCCACAGCAAATTTTCAACGCAGTAGTATGATTGAGGATGCCAAAGATGCACTGGTGGTCAATGATGACATAAAAAAGAAATTCCTCTCCCTTGCCGGTGCAGTCGCTCAACTCTATAAAGCTATCCTGCCCGATCCCACCGCTAGCACGTTTAGTGGGACTGTTGCCCTCTTCGTCGTTCTCATGCGTGAAATTCGCCTCTTACAGCCCGATAGCACTATCGACGAAATTATGGGAGATATTGAACGCCTTTTAGACCTCTCAGTGGCGACCAAACGCTACGTCATTCGCGAAGCCAGTGGCCCCTATGATACCTCCTCACAAATCGATCTGAGTCAGATTGACTTTGACACCTTGCGTATGCATTTTGAACGCTCACGTAAGCATGTGGAAGCGGAGAAATTGCGTGGAGCCATCCGTAGCAAGCTAACCCATATGGTTCGTCTGAATAAAAGTCGCTCCAATTACCAGGAACGCTTCCAAAGGTTAATTGACGACTACAATGCAGGTAGCAAAAATGTCGAGTTGCTTTTTGATGAACTGATTACCCTGGCCCAGGCGTTGAATACCGAGGAACAACGCCACGTTGCCGAGCAGCTAACCGAAGAAGAACTAGCCATCTTTGACCTCCTAACCCGTTCAGATACCCCCCTCTCTGACAAACAAAAAGACGACGTGAAGAAGGTAGTACGCAGCCTGCTCGAAACCCTGAAGCGCGAGAAGCTTGTTCTCGATTGGCGCAAGAAGCAACAAGCCCGTGCCAATGTTTTTGTCACCGTTCGCGATACATTAAAGCAAAGACTTTCAGGCCTGTACACGCCCGAAATGTCCAAACAGAAGTGCGACGAAATATATCAGCACATCTTCGACGCGTATTATGGTCAAGGCCAGAGCCTATATGACAAAGTGAGTTAAAGGACATTGAATATTTCATGCGGACCTAGTGTAGGGCGCGATTTATCGCCGCCACCGCCGATTTATCGGCCCGTCCCGGTGGTGAATTGTCCATATGAAATATTCAATTCAAAAACTGTCGTCCTACCAAAATAAGAAGTGGAATGCATTCATGCCTAAAGATCTCCCCATCATCCAACCCCCAAAACTAAAGAAAAGCAAACTTATCGAAGGGCTACCCGGTGGCTACGTCGTCGCAAAAGAGCAATATCGCTCCCTTTTGCTCTCCGCTGTGAACCTGAGCAATCAAATTGCCGCGCACGCCTCGTTTGAAGAAGTACTATTTTCGCAGGTGAATATGAGTGGAACGCAGTGGGAAGCGGTACGAGTCGAGGATGCACGTTTGAATCAGTGCGACTTGATGACCGCCAATTGGTACGAGGCTGGCATCTATCGCACCGAATTTATTGGTTGTCGCATGACGGGCTTTCTTGCCGCGGAGGCGCGTCTTCAGGATGTCCTCTTTAAGGATTGTCAGCTCAATCTGGCCCAGTTTCGCTTTACTACCTGTAAGTCCGTCCGTTTTGAGCATTGCGATCTCAGCGAGGCCGATCTACAGCAAGCCGACCTCTCGCACGTTGTCCTTAACGATTGCAACCTGCGCAACGCGGAACTCACCGGCTGTAAACTCATTGGCGTGGATTTCAGCACTTGCAACCTGGATGGAGCACGTGTAGGCATCAACGAACTTCGCGGGGCAACCATCAACCTGCAACAAGTCGTCTCGTTAGTGGAAGCCCTCGGAATAACCGTCGATTTTCAACGCAAAGCATAGCATCCTATGCTACCACAATCACCGTAACACCATCCGGGTCTACGAATGTCCCAGCCGTAAGCTCTGGACGCGCCAGCTCGAAGAAATCAATGCCATACACATCTGGTTCCACCCGATGGGCATTGCGACCCGCCCACACATTGAGACCCAGATGATGGTGATAGCCATCCCACGAGACGAAACGCGCCTGATTGAACAAATCTGCCGTCAGTTCCATGCCGAACTTCTGGTAGAAAGCCAGGCTGGCATCGAGATTGCCCACGTTCAGATGCATATGTCCCAGACGTGTTTCTGTGGAAAAGCCCTCGAAAGGTTTGGCCTGTTTCAGCAAAGCTTGGGCGTTTAAAGGCAGCGTTGCCATATTGATGCTGCTATTTTGCCACACCCATTGATCGCGTGGGCGGTCGGCATAAACCTCGATCCCATTACCTTCCGGATCGCTCAGGTACAGAGCCTGGCTCACCAAATGATCGGAGGCACCAGCGATGGGGATACGCTGCTCAATGCAGTGCTGCAAGAAGGAACCCAGTTCTACCTCGTTTGGCAGCAAGATAGCAAAGTGATACAGCCCAGCCGTGCGTGCTGGTCGTGGACGTGCGCCAGCCTGTGTGCGCAGACTCAGGATTTCTTTCCCGCCAACGCCCATGCCAACTGTCCCCTTCTCTCGTTCATCGCGCACAATGGAAAATCCCAGTTTTGTGTAATATCCAATGCTCGCAGCCAGATCATGCACCTTTAACCCCACGCGATGCAAAGGCCACGCCTGCGCCGCCTCACTAGATGCTTGTATATTTTTCTCGTATGTAGCCATATGTATAATACTCTCTCGCTCTGCTTCGTTCATCGCTCTGTTTTGTTTATCGCTCTGTTTCGTTCATCGCTCTGTTTCGTTTATCGCTCTGTTTCGTTTATCGCTCTGTTTCGTTCATCGTTACTGTTTCGTTCATCGTAACGATTCAGTTCACTATTCACCATAACACCTCAATGCCTCTGTTTGTTCCCAGCCTGTCATTCTGAGCGTCGAGCCTTGTCATTCTGAGCGTCGAGCGAAGAATCTCCCCGGTAAGCCTTGTCATTCTGAGCGTCGAGCGAAGAATCTCCCCGGTAAGCCTTGTCATTCTGAGCGTCGAGCGAAGAATCTCCCTGGCCAAACAACATGCAAGGACAGGCGGCCTCTCGTATCTCGTAGGGGCGGGAGTGGAGTGGAGGGAGGTGGGGACCCTTGTGGTCGCCCGTGGGTGGGGTCTGGCAGCGTTCCCAGCCCCTGCAAATACCTGTCATTCTGAGCGTCGAGCGAAGAATCTCTCTCCCCGGTCCAACATCAATGGAAGGGTCCCTCAAACATGTAGGGACGCCCCTTGTGGGCGTCCGGTTGGTGGGCCTCCCTATTGGATTGGCAATCTATTCAGTCTTTAGCTGGATGACGGGTTGACCGTCTCCTGCACCTCCAGGGCGATTTGTGACTGATTTACTAAATGAGGGAAGCCATCTTTGCAATCGACAAGATACCTCGACGAAGCATCGTTCATGTATGCTTTTCCCGCCAGGCTTTGGGAGCCTCTTGGTGAATATTTTCGGCTTGTGGTCACCTTGCCATGGGAGAGAATGTAGATGATTTCGCCAGTGTATTTCCGCTGATGTTCCTCGATAGTCACTGTTTCACCAAGGTGGAACTCACCGTTTTGAGCCGGCCCAAAGAGCTGTGCGAGCTGCTGCCCATCGTTCACGTTGAGCTCATAATACTCGTAAATACGCTGCCCATCTCTGATGTATTCAGCGATAGGTACGCGCTCATCAGTTTCCATGGTGATGATCCACAGGCTCAAAAACTCCTGTGGTTGCACCACATCGACTGGACTCCACATCAGGGCTTTGAGCCCGGGACGAGCATGAATGGTTTCGAGAGCAGCGTGTTCAAATAATTTGATCTGCACACGGCGCAGAATGGAATCACTATCCATTTGACCGAAATCCAGGAGTTCACCTATTTTGATCGTATCGACCATCACGCTTGCTTGTAAGCCAGAATTTTGCCAGTCAACAGGATCAAGTGTGATAGAGAGTTTTTCGCAAATGGCTGTTATCTGTTTTGCTTTCTGGCGTGCCTCTTGTTGCTCCTCAGCACTGTTGCGGCGTGAGTAAGTCATAGCGGATGGCTCCTTTTGAACAGGGATAAAACCTGCCTATTTCTGTTAAAAGTTCCACGGTAAAGGGGATAAGATAAAGACGCGAAAGATCCGAGGAGAAGTATTGCCTACGGTGCTGAAGGCTCTGTGTATACTCGATAGTTGCTTTATCTCATCAATGGTACGCATTCCAAAACAAATACCAGATTCATTTACCGCATGTTTATCTGCCTGTACGTATTATAGCACAAAAACAGGTAGCGTTGTTGATTATTTCCATTTCTATGCTTTCTGTTGCCTCATGCCTTCGCCGGGTACCTGGCTTTCACCAATGACCAAGAAAGAGAGCAACGAATATCGTCTTCGTTGCTCTCTTTCTTGGTCATCAAAACCGATGCTTGCGCGGTCTCTAGCTAGGCAGCTTAGATGCAAGCACATCAACCATCTCGATGACCGGTGCTTGCGCTAAAAGATCGGAAGCTTTCTCCATCAGAGCAGCCGCAATGGGACCAGCAAGATGCGCTTGTCGACCTGAATCAGTTGGGAAGGCGTCGAAGATGCCGAACGTCGAGGGACCAAGGCGGATCGCGAACCATGCTGTCGTGTCAGGCTCCTGCTGAGCCAGTGGCAAAGCGCCAGCCAGGAAGCTCGCGACTTCCGCCTCTTTACCAGGTTTTGCCTCCAGGCGAACGAGCAGCGCTACAGTTACCATAATCTATCTCCTTTTTGATTCTATACGCTCAACGTGTCCATCTATTACTACGTTCAATTCAGAACAATAGATGAAACATTCTCCCCAGTAATAGCAAAGCTCAAGATCATCAGCAAAGGAGTGTAAAGAACGATGCACTGTTAGGGCCGCCTTAACGCTTGCTGTACCGCATCAACCAGCTCGTCTATATCAAAAGGTTTACGCAGAAACGATGCTGCACTTACGCGACGACTTTTTTCTTCAGCTTGACCATCAGCGGTAATCAGTATTAATGGCACTGCATCTCCATACCGTGCCTGAACTTGCGCTGCGACCTCGCTACCATCCAACAGTGGCAAGCCCATATCCAGGATGACGAGACCGGGTTGTTGTGCCATCGCTTGCTCCACCGCCTCTTGCCCATCTCCTGCCGTCCACACCGAAAATCCCTCTTCTTCAAGCACCCACTGGATGGTTTGACGCAAGTTATGGTCATCGTCGACCACAAGAATCGGGCGATATAGCTCTTGAACGGAATCGTTCACAGCTTGTTGCTTCTCGTTCACCTGGCTCTCCTTTGATAGCTTATGATAACTTACTTTGTATTTTCACTTATTGCGAGTGGCAATCTCAAAATAAAGGTACTTCCTTGTCCTTCCCCACTGCTGACTGCAATACTTCCCCCGTGCTGTCTAATCACCTGCGCCACGCTTGCCAACCCAATGCCTGTCCCCGGAATACGACCTGCCACGTTGCTAGCACGATGAAAGGGTTCAAAGACGTGCTCCAGGTCGGCGTCGGGTATGCCAACCCCCTGATCTTCTATGCTCAATGCGACCCATAACTGGCTCTCTACTTCCTCTTGTGCGAGTTCGATGGTGATCTGCCCTCCATTGGGGCTATATTTGATGGCATTGTTTAGCAGGTTCGTCAGCACGCGGTCCAAGCGAATCAAATCTCCACGCACTGTCATATCTTCAGTTGGAGCCAGAACCACAATGTGATGTCGCTTCGTCGTCTCTTGTTGTTCGCTACTCACTTGCCGCACCAACGACACGAACTGTAGCGGGCGCATATCCAGATCTAGTTGCTGCCCTGCTTGGAGCTTTGCGACATCCAGTAGGTCTTCGATCATGCCAGTCATTTTCACCGTAGACGAATCGATTACGGCCAGCCGATCACCCCACCAGGCAGGATCGGGCAACTCGCCACGTCTTAACCTGCGCTGGAGCAATTGTACGTTACCTTTCATTACCGCTAGCGGTGTTTTGAGATCATGTGTGACGCTGGAGAGGAAGTCGTTGCGCACCTGTAATGCCGCTTCCGCTTCAGCATGTGCAAGTTGTTCAGCTTCAAGGAGGTGAATACGCTCCTCATCCTCTTGCTTGCGCCGGGTAATGTTGCGAAAATAGATAGCCAGCCCACCCGGAATGGGATAGGCCCGCACATCAAACCATTCTGAGAGCATAGCAGAGTACACTTCGAAGGCCACGCTTTCCTGATGGGTAACGGCGTAATGATACTGCTCATAAAACATGGAATCGACTAGAGCCGGGAATTCCTCCCAGACATTCTTGCCTAATAGCTCTTGCCAGGGCTTACCTGTAAAAGGTGTGGCCTGCGGATTGATATAAGTATAGTGCCACGTCTCATCGAAGATCATAAAGCCATCGGTCAGATTGTCAAGAATGCGCTCCATGCGCGTTCTCGCCGCTTCAGCTTGCGCTCGTGACTGTTGCTCAAACACCAATAATTGCGCGCGCTCTTCCTCGACACGCTTGCGCTCAATGCCCAACGCAATGGCATTAGAGACGGAAGCCATCGCATCCAGCACCGCCATAGATAAAGGTGTACGGGCAAAGAGCGCCATTACGCCGACGACCTCTCCTTCAATGAGCAAAGGATAGCCCGCGAAGGCGACCATTCCTTCGCGCACAGCCCACTCCTTGTCGCTGACACGCGGATCGCCAATCACGGCATTAGACAAATGTGGCAGGCGTTCAGCGGCGATGAGGCCAATTTTGAGGGTACCCACCGGTACTCGACTATGTGGCCCGTTCAGATGGGTGTACATGCCCGAACTAGCTTGCAGTTCAAGCACCTGTGTAGTTGTATTCAGCGTCCAAATACGCGCAAAAGCTGCCCCCAGGTGAGCCACCAGGGATAACGTACACTTTTGCAGGCTTTCCTGTAACGAGCCGCTCTGAATGAGGGCAACACCGACGTCATGTGTGAGCGTAGACAAGCGCACGCGTTCGTCCAGAGCACCCTCCGCGTATCTTCGTTCCCTCTCCTGCTCTTCTAATTCCATCACACGAGTACGAAGTCGCTCCAGTTCTTCGAGCGCAGCCGCACTGATAGGTTCACTGCTACTCAAAAGTTTTTCCTTTCCCGGTGATGCTTCACAAGAGGCAAATAAGCGAAAGAAGCTGTGCAATCTATGCAATAGCAACTATCCGATATAATTCCTTATTCTGCTTAACATATCTTCAATAGAAAAAGGCTTGGCTATAAAATCGTCTGCACCTGCTTTGCGTGCCGTATCCTCAGCACAGGGATGTGCCGAGAACATAATTACAGGGATGTGCATTGTTGTCTGCTGACTCTTGAGGAATTTGACGATGTCGCGTCCATCTTTGCCGGAGAGGAGCATATCCAGTAAGATGAGGTCGGGCAAAGTTCCATCGTGGAGCTTTTCCAAATACTCCCCTTTGTCCGTTGTTGCCACGGCAAAGCCTTCTTCCTCCAAAACAATCTCTAAAAAATCAAGGATGTCTTGTTCATCATCCACTACGAGGACTTTTTTCTTTGTAATATTCATACTAACTCCGTACTTATGCCTCCTTACCCCTGGAGGCATAGTAGTTAAATTTCTTTGCCGAGAAGTAAGGCCACTGAAAAGGTGGAACCCTGCCCTTGTTTACTGCT
>JBBQXY010000159.1:0-13253 GCA_038209195.1 Ktedonobacterales bacterium
TCCCTCACATGCTGAACCGATTGATCTGAATCCTCGATCGGCGACTTCGGATCATCAGCGTTCTTCCGACAGCCTGTTTGGAGAAGAGCAAGTCCCTGGTCGACCCGGTGAGACCACGACGATGGATAACTCGAATGCACCGCATGGATAAGGAGGATGGCGATGATCGTTCCTAGTGCATATTCATGCGACCTGTTGTGAATGGAGAGATGCTGCTTGCCTGCGTCTCTCCATTCACAAGAGTCTATTATTACATGTATGAAACGCGCGTTATCCGCGTGACTCTTTTAAGAAGCGGCCAGAAAACGCAGCACCACATCGACAGGCGAGGCTTGCGTACCAGTCGCCTGTTCGACGATGGTTGAGACTGTTGAGGTTGTATCATGGGCTACCCCGCTTGCGATGCTGACCACACCTGCTGCCACCTGAGCTGGCACACCTTTCGCCATGATCTGAGCGATGATCTCATCATCAGGCAGGACACGAGCAGTCAATGTATGCCCACTAATGCTGGAATATCGTTGGGCTATAGCAGTCAGGCCAAGTCTCTCTGGGCCAGTTACATCAACTGGTCCAGAAAAATGGCTCTTGCCAGCCAGTACGAAAGCTGCCGTGCGGGCGCAGTCCTCTCGTGTGATCCAGGCAGGCTTGCCCTGACCCTCGGGAATGAGCAATTGATCGCCGATCCGCAAGAGGTTGATGATATATGGCAAGGCTTCGGCATAAAAGTGATTGCGTAACGCTGTCCATGCCACGCCGGAGGCGGCTAGAGCGGCTTCAGTCAGCCCATGCTCCAGCTTTGCAGGACTGGAGGCGTGAGCGCTCGCCTCCGGGCATGAGGTGTAGACGATATGGCGAACGCCTGCAAGCGCTGCCGCTTCTATCGCTGCCTGGTGCTGTTCAACACGGTGCCCAATATCGTTTGTGCTGATGATGAGCAGGCTCTTCGCTCCCGCGAAGGCTGTTGACAGAGTTGCCGGATCGGCAAAATCGGCGTGGCGTACAACGACCCCACGAGTCTCGAAACCGTCGAGAAGGTTCGGATTGCGGGTGGAAGCAAGGATCTGGTTCGCTGGAACGAGCACAAGAAGGTGCTGGAGAACAAGGCGACCAAGCTGGCCGGTTGCCCCGGTAAGAGCGTACATAGGGAAAACCCTTTCTGAGTGTCCTGGAATGTTCTTTTACTTGTCATATGACGCGCACAAACGTCTGTCCATTTCACGCGCCCTATCATGAGCATGAAAGAGTGGTTCATTCATTTGTCACATTCCGACGGCATAGGCTTTGCCTTCGATGTAACAAACGGAGAAGATGCACATGGCAATACACCGTAGTCAGGAAAAAAGGGGAGATAGTGGTTCTCTACCAGAGGCAGGGCGGCATCTTATGCGATGCACACAAAGGAGAACAAACACCTACTCGGATGATCGGGGACAGGTATGATCAAACGTGAGCCTGTCAACTGACCATGCTCTTACCTGGTGTGGTGTACAGCCATCTCGAAGAGGGTACAGCGTTCATTTCTTTTCTCCTTTCAGTGCGCAAGAGAACTCATCTGATGATGAGTTCTGGGAGTGAGTATATCTGATGTGGAGGGTAAAAGCAAGCTGTCGTATTCCGTCACCTAAAAGGATCTGCCCCACTTTTGGTGATTCAGCTCGCTTGCTTGAGGTGATGCATTCAGCTGAGGGATCACTTTACGTTGCATTCATCAAGAAGTGTTTTTACTTGCTGATGGGTTGTCAAAGCTAAACGTGCTCCGGTAAAACGCTCATCATCCGTCACCTCCGCCAGTGCAAAAGAGGGCATGATGAGAGATGAAGGTTCACCGTTCGGGTCAAAATCCACTTCTGCCATCACTAAGCCTTCGAGATGTCCTTGAAACTGGTCAATAGCCATGGGAATCGTTCCTCCATAGAACCTGAATCGTCTTTTTTCAAGGTGATGAGAAGGCAGAGTAGAAGCTAAGAAAACATACTCAGCTTCCGAGAGGTAAAAATTCGTATGGAAAATCACCCGTGTATCGTGTGGATGAACGCGTAATTTTTGTGCGAGCTTAAACGTGACTTCGTGCTCAGTCTGCATTTTCCGTAAACGGAGCGTGGTATTGGGAATAGAGTGGTCTATAGTAGCTGTAAGGAAAGTAGCATCAGGTGGAATGGCGGCTCATAAAAATTTCCGTTCAACTTCAGAATGGGCATATTTGCCGAAGTGTTTGTCAACGACGTCCATGAGGAGCGGCCCTTCTTTCTTTTTTCAACCCAGATCAGTTCAGATGATATCCACTCCATCTTTCTGCTCTTCACCAGATGTCGTATCGTATGCATTCTCCTTCTAGGAGTGGATCATAGAGTTTGCGTCAACGATTGTAAAGGGCAGTGAGAGACGACAAAGGCGATTGACAACGCCAGAAGCAGTATACCAGCTCTAGAGCGATTTTCCCAAGCTCTGGACCTCTGGTGCTCACTTTTCGCATCACCAAAAGTAGGCCAGATCCGTAGCTCTGCCCCATGAAACAAGTGGGATCTACGCCACTCTATGATAGATGAGTTAGCACACTCTTTTCTCAACTGACTTGTGCCGTGTACTACTAAACCCAGGTAGGAATCGGTTTCATGTCATTATGATTGTTTTTGTGCATGTGCCGGATGAAATAATTCATCCATCATAGAATAGGGTAGCTTTCACTCTCATAATCTTACAATTTATAGATAGTTGGTGGCCCAATTACGCTCATCCGCCTCAAAATTTGATGTGCCAGGGATCATGATGGAAACTTGGCACGTTGGAGCGTCGTGGGTAGCTCCATGCCAGTGCCAGATGTTAGCAGGGATTGTGATGACCTCGCCTGCTGAGAGGATATATTTCTCGGTCTCCGTTGCCACCATGGTTCTGCCTGAAAGAACGAGCAGAGTTTGGTCGTGTTCATGAGTGTGAGGACGGTTCCGCGAACTCGCTTCAAAAAAGACTACCAATATGGCGATGTCACTTGTATGCCCCGGAAACGCGATGTTCTGCTGGCGAGCTACACCCTCAACATAGCGAGCGAGAAATGTATCCTGTATCGCAGCATGTTCCTCTATTTTGATGGGCTTTGGCAGTTCGTTCATCTCTTCAACCTCCTTCACGTCTCTTAGCAAAGACGCTTTGTAGTAAAAACTCAAAATACCGAAAAATGCACTCTCTCCCGGCGTGTGTCGTTGTTCAAAAATCACCTCCTGTTCTGGTCCATGCAAGGCTCGCCATCTGGCAATGTGCCGCTGCAAGGTGCGCACTTGTGTGGACTGATAGCGACCAGGATGACGTTCACACAGTAAGGCAAACAGGGTCGATCCTTGGAGCACGGAATCACGCGTGAGTTGTTCAACCACCCAGGGCCAATCTTCTTCAAACGGATTCTGTCGCGTATTCCAATCGTGGGAACCCTTGAGTTGGGACGGAACTTTCCCGGCTTACTCATACTTGCGAGCAGTTCGTTCACTCATGCCTATGCGAGCGGCGGCAACGCGTTGCGTTGTCCCTTTCTTTCTCTCTTGCATATAGCGTCTCACTTCTGTATCCTTTTTCAATGACACTCACCTCTTTGCATTTGATGTGTGTCATCGTAGGCCATCAATTGGCGTTTGTCTAGCTTGATGGCCGTAGTTGCCGTCACTGGCACACGTAATAGTCGTTCAGTGGGAGTGCCAGATTCTCCGGTGGTCTACTCTGCCATCGGCACTTTTAATTGTCAGCCCCGGTAGTTTTAATTATCGCTCAACATCCCTCTATCATGCTTGATCGCGTCATTACCTTTGGCGAGCACGCGTACCCGTACTATGTCAGGTCGGGTCCGCAGGCGTGGCCCGAATTGTTACTCCATCTCGAGGAAATACACGCCGACCACTTCTTCCTGGTGACGGAGGCATCCTTTCCCGTTCCACTGGCGCAGGAGGCCTGGCTGCGCATTGCGCACATCGCCCGCTGCACGTGGCTCACCTTCCCGGCGGGAGAACCCGCCAAGCACCTCTCGACGATGGAAGTCCTGGCGGAAAAGGCACTGCGGGCTGGTGCCAGCAGACGTTCGTGCATTATTGCCCTGGGCGGTGGGCGGCTGGCAGGAAACGTGGCGGGTCTGCTGGCGGCGTTGCTCTTCCGCGGCATCAGGCTGGTACATCTGCCTACGACGCTGCTTGCCATGTCCGATAGCGTGCTCTCCCTCAAGCAGGCCGTCAACACTCGCCTGGGCAAGAACCACCTGGGCACTTTCTATACCCCGCAATTCGTCTGGAATGACCTGGCATATCTGCACACTCTTCCGGCCCTTGAGATCCAGTCCGCGCTGTGCGAGCTGATTAAAAATGTGCTCGCCATCGTCCCGCAGCACTACGGCGAGCTTGCCTCCCTGCTCGACGCCTCGGGAGACTATCCGGAAACGTGCTATGTGCGCTTAATCGAACTCTGCGTGGCGGCCAAATGTGCGGTTATGCCGCACGACCCCTGCGAAAAAGGGGACGCGCTGGTACTGGAATACGGTCACACGGTTGGACATGCCTTGGAGATGTTGGCGCAGGAACACCTGTCACCGGGGACACTGCCGCATGGCTGCGCCATCGGTCTGGGCATGCTGGTGGCTGCACGCGTCTCGCGCATGTTGGGATTGCTCCATTCCGCTGACGAAGAAGCGCACCTCGTCTTGCTGCGACGCAATGGAGCTCCCTTGGTGATTCCGCCGGTACTCTCCGTGGAGGCCATCATGGCGGTGACCGCGCATGACAACAAACGTGGCTATCTTCCCGCCGTGAGCGGGAGCGTTCCAATGGTGCTCTTAGAGCGACTGGGCACGCCCCATCGCCATGAGGGAACCCTTTTAACCCACGTCCCGCTAGAGATATTGCATGATGCGATTGAGGCCCTGCGAGAATAATTAGTTTGGCCTGGCAAGTGCTCCTTGAACGGAATGGAACGTGACTTTTACCATGAGTGAGGGAACAAACCAACGAACAGAAGAAAGCGAGTTGAGTATGAACGCGACACATTCCTATGGACCGATCACAAACGATACAGAACACCCCGGCGCAACCCACCAGTTGCTGGGGGGCAACGGCGTCTGTTACTGGAAGCAGTTAATCAATGGCATGCACCTTGACCGGAATTTGCACTGCGTCGAATATGTCCTCGTCCCCCCTGGTGCATCCATTGGCATGCACACCCATGAGCGCACCGAGGAGATCTATTACATTCTCCGTGGCTGCGCCACGATGGGAATTAACGAGGAGCAACGGCACGTGTGGGCCGGGGATCTCATCACCACCCCCATTGGAGGGCGGCATAGCCTTGCCAATACCTCTGATCAGCCCATGGCGTTTTTCGTGGTCGAGGTCTATCCTGGCAGCATAGGTTCGCCACGCCAGCCGGTTCACATTCCGCTCCGCACGCAGATGCTCGCAGGCACCTCACCACCGAGAAGTGTCGAAACGAACACGATCTCTGTGGCCGCGCTCGATCTCTCCTGGTTTTTGGGCGGGAACTGGGCGGAATTCGCCGTGGCCGAACTCCCCCCGGCAGGCCAGATCGGCCCCTATACCCTGACCGGGCATGATGAGGTGCTCTTTGTGGTCGAGGGGCAGGCTGATATCGTGTTCGGGCATGACCACATCTCTGGTGGGGCAGGATTGTGTCTCTCGCTACCAGCCGACCTGCCCAGAAGCGTCCATAATACCTCGGCCACAGAGCCACTGCAGCTGATCTGGACAGAAGTGTACCAGGTGGAGTGAACGTGAATGACGGCAACCATTTCGAAGAGTTCATGAAGCATTGAAAAGAGGAGAGAAAGAAAAGACATGGAACTTGATCTGAAGCAGAAAGTGGTGCTGATCACTGGTGCGGCTAGCGGTATCGGGGAGGCAACGGCGCGCGCGTTTGCCGCGGAAGGAGCCCACCTGGCACTCATCGATAGAAACGAGCATGGCCTGAACGTGCTGGAGAAAGAGCTGCGCGCCGCTGGCGTAGCGGTCACTCGCGCTGTGGCCGATCTCAGCACGAGGGAAGGGGTCTGCTCAGGTATTGAGGAGGCACTCGCCGTATATGCCGGGCAGATCGACGTGCTGGTCAACAATGTGGGGGTCTGTGTCCCACGTCGCTTTGAGCAGGCATCTGATGACGATTGGCTGGCAACGTGGAACTTGAATTGCCTGAGCTACAAACGGGCATGCGAACAGGTCTTGCCACAGATGCGTGTGCAGGCGAGCGGATGCATCGTCAACAACGCCTCCGACCTGGCCCGGCAGCCGGAGGTCAACTTTCCCGACTATACCGCCTCGAAGGCCGCCGTCCTGTCGCTCACCAAAATCCTGGCGATGGAGGAAGGCCCGCACATTCGGGTGAATGCGGTCGCGCCCGGCCCCATCCAGACGCTGTTGTGGACGCGACCGGGTGGTCTGGCCGACGAGTTGGCCCGCCTGCACAATTTGCCACCAGAGGAGGCAGTTTCCCACGAAATGAGCTTGCGGCAACTCCCACTGGGCCGCCTGGGGCGACCAGAGGAGGTTGCGCACGTCATCGTGTTTCTAGCATCTGGCCGAGCATCCTTTGTGACGGGCAACGTGTGGGGCGTGGATGGCGGCAGTATCCGTAGCCTCTTTTAATTGGCAATGGAGCCACTGTTGCCGGAGCAGTGAGTCGCACCACGATACATCTGAAGCCTTTGGCGTGGTATATCACTCGCCCGACTATTCCTTAACGCATGCAAAGGGATTGCGATAGATGTACCAGTGAAGTACCAGACCTGATTCCGCAATTTCGTTGTTCCCTTTCCTCTTATTTCTGGAGAGCAGAGCAATCAAGTACTTCGTTGCTAAATTTATATGATTGGTCGGTCGTGTCAAGCGAATGAACGGCCGCCTTGAGGAAGTAAGAATGGACCACAGAGTCAATATTCTGGAGGCGTTCGTCAAAATCACACAAATATTCGTCATGAGAGGTCTCTCAGTTTTCACCACGTATCGCACACGTTTGTTCAAGTACAACTTCATGCTAGCGAGTTCTTCATCGGATACCCAGTAATATGAAAGAAATCTGCATGATGGGGACTTTCTCACCAGGTGTTTTTCGCCAGGCATATGTCGAAGCTGCCACGAAGAAAGGTTTCAGTCGATGGAAAACGTGAAGGAACCAGCACCGCGGCGTCTCCTGCTGCGTATTCCAGAAGTCATGGAGATATTGGGATTGGGCCGCACAAAGATTTATGAATTGATTGGTTCAGGCGAGCTACCGGTTATTCGCGTGGGGAAAGCCGTTCGTATCCCGGTGACGGCACTAGAAAAGTGGGTAGAGGAACAACAGCACCAGGATACGGACCATTCGCTCTAGACGTTCATCACGCGAGTGCGCGAGAGCCATCGCCGATGCTCCTTCTTCCATGCGACGACCTGACGCCGCACAGTGATAGATGCATTCCTAGCGACCGGGGTGCTTGCTTGCTCTCCGACATAGCTGACAAGAGAAGGTTCGCCCGCTCTCCATTGCCGATTTTGGGCGATAATTGGGCGGCAAAAGATGATTTCCATTGTATAATAAGGCTACAATATAGAACGGTTTTTCTTATTGTTCATCAAGGGAACGCCGTTCGCCGTATTCACATACAGCAAAAGGAGGTATTGCCACAATGGGAAAACGGGGCAATGGAGAAGGTTCGATTTATCATCGCAACGATGGAAGATGGGTGGCGGAAATGACGATCGAAGGCCGTAAACGGAAGTTCGTGTACGGCAAGACCCGTAAAGAAGTCCAGGAGAAACTGAAGGTCGCTTTACACGAGCAACAGCAGGGCACGTTTGTTGCTGCACCGCAGCAGACAGTAGCGCACTACTTGCTTGATTGGCTGGAGAACTCGCAAAGGCAAAGTGTGCGACCTCGGACCTATGAACGGTATGAAGAGATTGTGCGCCTCCACATTGTGCCTGTGCTTGGACGCCATCAACTGCAAAAGCTCTCAGCACAGCACTTGCAATCCTTCTATACCAAGAAGCTCGCCGAAGGGCTGGCGGCATCGACAGTCGCCTGCTTTCACAACGTCCTGCACAAGGCATTGGACATGGCAGTAAAGTGGAACCTCGCATCGCGCAATGCGTGTGACCTCGTCTCTCCCCCGCACGGGCAGCGGTTTGAATTTCAACCGTTAACGGTGGAGCAGGCCCACAAACTGCTGGCCGCCGCCCGCGGTCACTCCATGGAGGCGCTCTTCCGCCTCGCCCTGGCGACTGGGATGAGGCGTGGCAAATTGTTAGGCCTCAAATGGCAGGATATTAACTTTACTACCGGCACCCGGCAAGTCCGCCGTATCCTGACACGGATACCCACGAAATTGCCGGGCAAGGGGTATGTAGAGGCCGAGCCGAAAACGCAGAAAAGCCGCCGTAGCGTCATCGTTGCGCCCTTTGCACTCGAAGCGTTGCGGCAACACCGCGTACGTCAACTGGAGGCGAAGCTACAGGCTGGCGCGTCCTGGCAGGAGCACGATTATGTGTTCTGTACCTCTATCGGTACCCACCTTCATCCAGACAGGGACATCCTCAGCCAGTTGAAGGGCTTGTTAAAGAAGGCTGATCTCCCAGCGATCCGCTTTCACGATCTGCGTCACAGTGCGGCAACGCTCTTGTTGAGTGAAGGGGTTCACCCGAAGGTCGTGCAGGAACTGCTCGGTCACAGCAACATCAGTATGACCCTGGATGTGTACTCACACGTACTGCCCAGTATGCAGCAAGACGCGATCAGCAGGTTGAACGACGCGCTCGATCCATCCGAGGGGCGCCGGGAGGCCAAATAGTGCGCGTTCCTGTCAGCGTTCCTGTCAAACGCGGTTTCCCGCACAAATGAAAACGCCTCAAGCCGCTTGTAGCCTTGCTTGAGACGCCCCAGTAGTCTTCTGTGGTGCCGATGGAGAGATTCGAACCCTCAACCCTTGCGGGACTTGTTTTTGAGACAAGCGCGTATACCGTTCCGCCACATCGGCCTGCTTGTAGAGCCAGTCTAGTACATTCTCTTATGTTGTGACAAGTGTCAAATTTGCCAGAACAAGCACAACTTGCACTAAACAAACTGCGTTACAAAGGCATAATAGCATACTGTTGGGATGCCGTCAAGCGCGTTGAGCGGCGAAAAATACTATATTTCTACTACGTCTTACCTTTTCCCATCAGTCGTTATGGAAAGTCACCCTTACTGAGAATGAGCTTCGCTATACTTGACGTGCTACGTGACATTAGGCCTCAGATGACTCGATGAAAGCTGCATCCATCTCGTCCACCTCTAGCTCCTGAAGTGCAGCTTCAGCCTCTTCTTCCATGCGCTGTTGATCGGCCAGTTTCTCCTTCTGCTCTAGTTGGGCCAACCAGCGAAAGAAGAGCGGCGACATAACAACGAGATCAATCAGTCCAGGTATGAGTAAGAAAGCTCCGGCGACTGTCTGGTCGGCAATGGGAGAGTAGCCGTATTGGATGAACTGAGGAGGGATAGCGTAGTGTGTATAAAACGTAACGCCAGTAAAGACCACCAAGAAGGCGAAGATATCGACAGGCTGACCATCCAGAAAAGCATACAACATCTGCATAGGATAGCTTAACTGCCTGAACTCGCGCACAGGGCCAATCAATGGCCACCAGTTGAGCAGCGAAGTCAACAAGAAGCTGAGCATTTCGACGTGATAGATCGTCCCATGCACCAGCGCGTAATTGTAGAATACAGGGGCGTGCCAGAGCAGAAATGTCGCGTTGAAAATGATCGAGGCGACGAGCGGACGGGTGAGTGTTTGCAGCACTGTGCGAACAACGGGTTGCGCCAATATTGACTCCCAAAATGCACTGGGACAGGCCGCTAACAGTAGCGGCGCACAGAGGGTTGTCAGCACCACCGCCTGCACCATGTGGGCCGCGAAAAGCTGTGTGCGTGCAATCGTATCTAAAGGCGTCAGTAGCATCAGCGCAATCAAGCCAATCGCCGTGACAAAGGCCAAAATATGATAGCCTTTGATAGGCGCGTTCCCTGCTTGCTTATTTGCTCGCCACACACCAAAAGCGTAAAGGAGACATACAATAAGCAGGCCCAGCAGCGTTATCGGGCTCGAATGCCACGAAATATCCAAACCATAGAGCATAGCAAGTTCCCTATTCCACATGCGAAAAATAGCGTGTTCCGTATTTCATGCCTAGTATAGTGCAGAAAGGCGACGGGTGCAAATCAGGGATATCTCCATCCGCACAGATGTAGTATGATGCTGAAAAATACACTCTTCTCGCTTTTATTGGCTTTTTAACGGCTAAGGAGAACCCAAATGCGTATCGTCATTGCCCCACAATCGTTGAAAGGTAGTCTCACGGCGGCGGAGGCGGGTCTGGCTATTGCTGAAGGTGTGCGAGCGGTCTATCCACAGGCGGAGATTGATATTATTCCGGTAGCAGATGGCGGCGAGGGAACGGTCCAGGCGTTAGTCGATGCAACAGGCGGAGAAGTCATAGAGCAGGTGGTGACTGGCCCGCTGAACACTCCTGTGCATGCTTTCTTTGGGTTGCTGGGCGATGGACGAACGGCAGCAATCGAAATGGCGGCCAGTTCCGGCCTGCCTCTTGTACCAATAGAACAACGCGATCCCCGTATCACGACAACTTATGGTGTGGGTGAGCTCATCCGAGCCGCCTTGGAGCGCGGATGCCGTCACTTTATCATTGGCATCGGGGGTAGCGCAACCAACGATGGTGGAGCAGGGATGGCTCAGGCATTGGGAGCCGCGCTCCTTGATAGTGCGGAGGTAGCAATTCCCTTTGGCGGAGCGGCCCTGGCAAACCTGGCACACATTGCGCTGGAAACAATGGATGCTCGCCTCGCTGAATGTACGGTAGAGGTGGCCTGCGATGTCAATAATCCGCTCTGTGGCCCGCTGGGAGCAGCAGCGATCTATGGCCCTCAAAAAGGCGCAACGCCTGAGATGGTGCAGCAATTAGATGATGCCCTCGCGCATTATGCCGATATCATCGAGCGCGACCTGGGACAGCAAGTAAGAGATATCCCTGGTGCAGGCGCGGCAGGAGGATTAGGGGCAGGATTGATCGCCTTCCTTCATGCCACATTACGTCCAGGTGCGCAGATCGTCCTAGAAGCCGTTCAGCTTGAAAAGCATGTTCGCACGGCAGATTTGGTCATTACCGCGGAGGGGCAGCTTGATGCACAGACCGCTTACGGGAAAAGTGTGGGCGCTGTGGCAATGCTGGCAAAACGCTATCAATTACCCGTGCTTGCTCTGGCTGGTGGTCTGGGCCAGGATTACCAGGCTGTCTATGCCCTTGGCGTAGATGCCGTGGCTGTCCTGCCTTCTAGCCCCATGGCTTTAACGTATGCCATGGAACATGCCGCTCAATTGACGAGCGACGCTACCGAACGTGCATTGCGACTGATCAGCCTAGGGACTCAATTGAAGAGGACTGTGTAGGTTCCAGAAAAAATGTTCCCCAAAATGCCGGAATATTTCCGCGTAAAAAGAAGTTGTATCCAGAGAAGGGTTCCAAGCGTATATATAGCATACAGAGCAATCATTGCTTAGACACGCTCAATCCGTAGTGGTTCGTCCTGGTATTCAAAAAGGGAACTTAAAATCATGCCAGAACACATCTATGCTACTGACAATGCAGATTTTGCACATCTGCTTTCACTAGGGTTTTCCGAAACTGAAGCCACCCGGCTTGTTTATATGCGAAACCATGTCTCTGAAGAAGTTGAATATCGCGAGATGATCGAAGAGAGCCGCAGACTTAATTTTATTCGCTGGCTCATTGAACACGATCGACTCAGTAATTAACAGATTTGTCTCCTTACACGGCTATTATAGAGGCGCGACTGCATTAGGAACTGTCGCGCCTCATTTTTTTTGCTAAGGCAAGGTTCAATAGGGACGAATGGTGGGTATACCATCTCCATTTGCATAGGTATTATGAGATAATACCTATAACTAAACCGTCAAGGTGTTGCACCTCTTGCATCCCTGCTTGTCACTTGAAGAGGAGTGCTTATTATGGTACGCCGGATAATTTGTGTCTGCTGCCTATGTATTTTGTTTGCCAGCGCAACTACCATCCCTGGTTATGCACATAGCTCTACGAACAACAAACAAGCATTAGCCGATTTCCCCACCGTTGATCCAAATTATATGTATGACCAATTGTATTACATGGCGACCAGTTTCCAGCATCGCGAAGCGGGTTATGATACAAATTTGCCACCCAATCTCAACGGACATGATGAATTCGCGAACTATTGGTCACAGGAAATGAGCAGAGATTTAGCCGGTTTTGGAGCACTGGTGCGCCGTGACCCATTTCAAGTGGATGGTTGGCAGGGACGTCCCGCCACTGTTCCCGCGTTCAATGTAGAGGTCAGTGTGCCAGGGGTGTCACATCCTGAGCAGGTGGTGGTGATAGGTTGCCACTATGATGGGGAAGCTATCTCGACCCAATCGGCGAATGATGATGCCAGTGGGTGCGCTATCGAACTGGGTATAGCCAAAGCGATGGGTACATATTGGCGCAGTCATCATACCTATCCTGCGCGTACACTACGTTTTGTGATCTTTGATGCCGAAGAACAAGGACTGTATGGTTCGTTCCATTATACAAATAGCACCGTTAATGGCGATCTGCACAATATTATGGCGATGTTTAACGAGGAGCAGAACGGCATTGCATACCCACTACGCTTCTTGGGGCAAATGTCCAATCCTGTCCTGCCATTTTATGTCGATATGACCCCGCTGCTGAATAACCAATTGTATCCCCACCAGAATGCGGTTACGCAGACACAAAGCACGAGAATCATTCGCTTCCGCGCTCTCATGCAACAGGCGGTGCCTGCCGTTTTCCAGCAGTTTCAGAGCATGGGTTACAAGATGTTGCTTTATCATGGCAGCAATACGAAAGATGTCTCCCAGCCTATCTTCACTGCTGACCAACAAAAGAACATCCAATTGGAGGACGATACGTTAGGCAGTAGCGACCAGGTTCCTTTCACGCTCGCGGGTATAGCATGTGCTACGCTGGTCGGAAATTCTACCTATTATGACAATAATCCACCACCGTGGTCCTACCCCTATGACCAAAAGCAAGATACGATCCAACTGATGAACACCTTCGCCAATGGGGGTATCCAGAAGGCTCCAGCCCTGACGCTCTCGTTGGCTTTACCCGCGATGCTCACCACCTGGATGCTCAATCAGCCTGATATCCTCGGCT
>JBBQXY010000160.1:0-13122 GCA_038209195.1 Ktedonobacterales bacterium
CGCCCCCGCGGATAATACATCCCAATGAGAAACACGAACAATCTGGTCGGGCACCCGTTATGGTTGCCCGACCTCTTTGTGTTGGCCTCAATCTAGCTTTCGCTGATATCAACCGCAATAAGCTCCGTGCCGGGCTGACGTGAGCGTTGCGGGTCGCGCTCTTTGATCGCCAGGACATTATCCATGCCGGAAATGACTTTGCCGAAGACGCCGTGTTTACCATTAAGGTGGGGCGTTGGGCCATAGGTGATGAAGAACTGGGAGCCATTGGTGTTGGCACCAGCGTTCGCCATGGAGAGAATACCCGCACCTTCATGTTTCAGCGACAAGGCTCCGCGCTCATCGTTAAACTTGTAGCCGGGTCCGCCCGTTCCTGTGCCGGTGGGATCGCCAGCCTGGGCCATAAAGCCAGGAATCACGCGGTGGAAAGTCGTATTGTTGTAAAAGCCCTCGCGTGCCAGGAAGACGAAATTGTTGACGGTGATAGGAGCTTGGGCGGCGAACAGCTCGACCTGGAAATCGCCTGCGCCGGTATGGAATGTCGCGACATATTTCTTGGCGGGATCGATCACCATTTGTGGTGGTGAGCTATAACGTTGCTGTGCCATAATTGTTTACAGTGTCCTTTCTCTACTTATGCTGCCGGAACCACGATGACGTGCTCAATGGTATCAGGCTTGATATTCTTTGCATTCGCAGCGTCGCCAGGGCCTTGAATCTTCAAGGCTATATTCATGCCCTGCACAACGTGTCCAAACAGATTATACGACTTTTGCAAAGTCTTTGAGTCGTCGGCGGTACAAATGAAGAACTGACTCCCGTTGGTATTGGGGCCAGAATTCGCCATAGCGAGACAGCCAGCGGTATAATTTGCCAAAACCGGCTCATCGTTAAACTTATAGCCAGGGCCGCCAGTGCCTGTGCCCAGCGGGTCGCCGGACTGAATAATGAAGCCGGGTACCACGCGGTGGAAGACTACGCCATCATAGAAATGATGCTGCGCCAGGAAGACAAAGTTATTGACGGTCTTAGGTGCCAGCGTGGGATCAAGTTCCAGTACGATCAGGCCGCGATTGGTATTGATGCCAGCACAATAGACTTTGCTCGTGTCAATGGTCATCGCCGGTGCTTGACTGTAGGTGTGGGTAACCTGCTTAAATTGGGCCGCCGTTGGTCCAGCGGCGGTATCCGTCAACTTGCTGACAACCGATAGACAGGGCGAAGGGGTGGTTGTCGGGGTCGCCGTCGGTACGCCAGGCGTTGGTGTGACTTTAGCCACTGTTTTCACCTTCGCAGGTGGTAGGGCAAAGGGACCGAGATGATAGGTATACATTGTCCAGGCGCTCAATCCTACGACGAGGAGGACCAAAATGATGGTCGCCCAAGGATAGCGAGCGACGCCACGGGCTGGTGGCTTATAGCCGGGTAAACGTTTCCGCTCCGGAGCCTCTTTGACCTCAAATTTTGACAGCTCGGTGGCATGCGCTTTCGCTATTTTTGCTGCACGCCGCGTAACTGCACGTTTCGTTGTTTTTGGCATGGGGTTCTATCCAGTACTCCTTCTCTACATAGTCTGATGTATTTGTGAGGCCCCCAGCTAATGAATTACAAGCCGATACTGTGGGTGGCCAGGTGAAACCCATCTGATTTTACTTTCTGCTATAATAACCTGCTCACCTACGCGGGTCAAGTCCTGCCATGACTTTCGTTTTTACAAACCCTCCTGTCCTTTTGGCTGTTGCCTCTCACCAAGGGTGTATGTTACGTTATGCACATATGTCTTCTCAATTGAGAAGTACATCTGTGACATCTTTGGTACCCAATACCGCTGGGCCAATTAGCCAAGGTAGGGATTCATTGCAACAACGCTCTCCTGTAACAACGCTGCTACATCTACCGAGAAATGTTTATCTTTTACTCTTTTTCACGCTGGGTAAAGGCTTTCAGTTGAGCATCGCCACGCTCAATATCAATTATTATGCCCATAGCCTTGGCTATAGGCCCGATTTTATCGGCTTACTCAGTGCTATGCCAGCCCTCGGCTCGCTGCTCAGTAGCGTCCCCAGTGGCTTACTGGCTGATCGTCTGGGGCGCAAACCGGTATTGATCGGGACAGCTATCCTGACGCCGCTGTTTTTGGCGAGCGTGGGCCTGATTACCTCGGCTCCTTTATTGCTCGTGTTCAGCCTTTTGCAGGGCATCGTATCCTCGGCCTACTGGGTCACGAATCTACCATTGCTGATAGAGAGTACGACGGAGCGGCAGCGCGTCGGCGTACTGGCACTGAATAGTTTTCTCTTGCTCGGCATTGGCTCCTTTGGCAATCTACTCGGTGGGGCTATTCCCGAATTTGTGTCGGGCCTGCTGCATGTTTCCGCCGCCAGCACTGTTCCCTTGCGTTGGGGTGTGCTCAGCGCGGCAATGGTCACGCTCATCTTTGGTCTACCACTATGGTTTTTACGCGAACCCAAACGCGGAACGCGATCAGCAGCAGTGCAGCCAACCGTGGTTGCGCCAGCTAGCGCGCTAGTCGCTACGGCAGAAAGAAGCGTACCAGTAGGAGTGGCAGTGGTCGACGAGAAAGTCACAGACAGCACTCTCGCTCCCAAAGAGAAACTGCCTGTCCATTTGTTCGTCAAGTTATTGCTGCCCGACCTGTTATTTACGATGGGTGAAGGGGCGGTGGTCGCGCTGATCCAGCTCTACTTTGTGCTGCGTTTCCATCTCTTGCCCGGTTCACTGGGCATCATTTTCACCATTTCTGGTGTCGCGGGTGGTATTTTTTCACTGACGGCACCGCTCTTCGTGCATCGGTGGGGGAAGTTGCGTATCATCACCACGGTGATGTTTTTGAGTGCCCCCCTGATGATCCTCGTTGGCTTTGCACCCTCACTGCCATTCGCCATCGGGGGAGAATACGCTCGTTCGTTTATGCGTACCCTCATCGAGCCAGTGTATGCCGCCTTTGTGATGGAAAAAATCTCTGATCGCTATCGGGCCACGCTGAGCGGCTTCTACGGGGTAACGTGGAGCATTGGCTTCAGTATTGGTCCGAGCATCGCTGGCTGGCTGCAAACCAATATCAATCTCTCCACTGCTTTCATCTTTGGAGCTGCGTGTCTGGTAACCTCCGCTAGCGTCTTGTTGCTCTTCTTTGGCAAACGCCCAACGCTAAGTCGAGTGCCCTCATAGTGATTGACAAAATACTGTATAATTTGGCATAGAGCTTTACAAGTAATATACTTCGTTTTGTCATAACATACTCATCCAAGCGCGTTTTTTATTGGGAAATGGGGTAGACAGATGACTGAACTTGCAGGACAGCAATTTGGCAACTATAAGCTCATCAGCTACCTGGGTGATGGCGCCTTCGCTGACGTCTACCTGGGTGAGCATGTGTATCTCAAAAAGCCTGTTGCCGTCAAAGTGCTGCGAGTGCAACTGCCAAACAGTGATCGAGAAAGCTTTTTCACTGAAGCTCGCACAGTGGCAAGTCTTATCCATCCCCATATCGTACAAGTACTGGATTGTGGAGTAGAGCAGCATATTCCGTATCTGGTGATGAACTATGCCTCGCATGGCTCATTACGCCAGCGCCATCCTGACCATAGTATCTTAGCACCAAGCACTGTCCTATCTTATGTCAAGCAGATAGCCTCTGCATTACAGTATGCGCACGACAGGAAACTGATCCATCGCGACGTTAAGCCACACAATATATTACTAGGCCCGCATGACGAGTTGTGGCTCAGCGATTTTGGCCTCGTCATAATAGATCATAGCACGATGTCCCGCATCAGGGAAAATACTGGCGGTACACCCGGATACATGGCTCCAGAGCAGTTTATTGGCAGGACGTGCCCGGCAAGCGACCAATATGCATTGGCGGTGATGGCCTATGAATGGTTGTGTGGAAAACGTCCCTTTCGTGGTTCATATTCTGAGCTATTCAACCAGCATACGTTTGCCTCCGTGCCCTCGTTGCGAGAGAAAATGCCGACCATTTCACCTGCTATTGAAAAAGTAGTGCTAACAGCACTTGCTAAAGAGCCACACCAGCGCTTCGCGAATGTGCAAGCCTTTGCCGATGCTCTTGAGCGGGCTTATCTTCCTCCTGTGGCAGGATTTGACCGATCAGCACCATCTACGCAAAAAGCTCTTCCTCCTGTGGCAAAGCAACCTCCGGCAATCTCCGTTGCTTTCGATACCTCGACTCCAACTGTCCTCAATCGGATGAAGTCTTTCCCGTCTGCACAAGATGCTATTGCTTTTGCTCCCGATATGATTTCCTCAGCAGCGGAAGATAAACACGCACCTGGATTTTCTAAAACGCCTGACCTTCCTGTGGCAATGTTTAAAGAACCTAATACTCCTATGCCTTCTGTCCCTCCTAATATATCGTTTAAAGAGCCTAATACTCCTATGCCTCTTGTTCCTCCTCCTGCATCGTTTCGAGAACCTAATACTCCCATGCCTGTGGTTCCTCAAGTTCTTCAGCTTCCTCAGGTTCCACCTCAATTACAGGCACCGCCCAGACGTAAGATTTCACGTCGTAGGGTACTCCTAGGATTAGGGGGAGTCCTGGTGTTAGTTAGTGGAGGTGCCATAGCCTGGGAATTTGCTTCTCATGCAAATAGTTCTACTGTGACGCCCTCCCAAGGTATCAAAGTGCTAAGTCACCCAACTACTGCTACCACTCCACCTACCGCTACCCCTACCTCTGTTCCTGTAGGAACGCCTATCCAGACATATAGAGGTCAGAAAAGTGGCGTAAGAGCGGCAGTATGGTCGCCCGATGGGCAGTTTATCGCTTCCGGCGGTGAAGATAATACTGTACGCATTTGGTATGCTGCCAGTGGAAAAGAAATACCTTCCTCCCCCTATAAAGGCCATAGCGGCAAGGTGACGACCGTGGCATGGTCGCCTGATGGGAGATTCATTGCTTCCGGCGGTGAAGATAAAACCGTACACGTCTGGAACGCTAGTAGTGGAAAAGTTTTGCTTTCCGTCCCCTATAGCCAGCATCAGGCAACTGTACGCAGCGTGGCATGGTCGCCTGATGGAAAGTTCATTGCTTCCGGCAGTGAGGATGAGACGGTACACGTTTGGGATGCCGCCAGTGGGAGTGATTTGCCTTTCTCTCCCTATCGAGACCATATCGGCAAGGTCATAAGCGTGGCATGGTCTCCCAATGGTGCTCTTATTGCCTCCGCGAGTTTAGATAGTACAGTGCAGGTCTGGAACTCCACCAATGGAATAAGGAGCTATAGCTTCACTCCACCTGCGGCACCGCGTCCCCTGGGAGAGCGTGCGCTAGCATGGTCTCCTGATGGCAAGTACATTGTTTCTGGCGGTGATAATAATATAGTGTATGTCTGGGATACTACGGCTAGACAAATGGCATTCGCGCTCTCCGATTTCGCAAACTCCATACAATCAGTAGCCTGGTCGCCCGATGGAAAGTATTTTGCCGCCGCTAGTTTTGATGGGACAGTGAAGGTCTGGAGTTTTGCGACAAGGAAACTTATGCTCACCTATCGCCACCATACAAACCAGGTTTGGTCTGTTGCATGGTCACCCAATGGACACTATATTGCTTCAGCTTCGGTTGACGGCACAGTGCAACTATGGAAGCCACTGTAGTGCTTTGACAAATGAAGTAGGTCGGAACGATGCGATAGCCCGATTGTTCAATTTGCAACAAATTGAGCCATTGTAACGTCTATTAGAGAGTATCGCTCAAGCAATCTTGTCTGCCATTGCCTGCAATTGCCGCCAATTGTGAACTATTATACAGTGATGACACGCCTGAATATTGTATACTCACTAAAATATGCTTTTTTGTTGTCTAGAGGAGTTCTGAATGAGGTCGAGCGTCGCTGAGTCTCATCCTTCGTCCAATGTAGAGGTTCGAGGTCAACACAATCACCATCAGCCACCATTTAATACGCGAGTGCCACATTCTGATCGTCCGCATGCCAACGAGTCATCCACCGTGCAGAACGCGCAACATCGCCTGAAGCTGACACCTGCCGAGGGCTGGCTACCGATAATTTTGCTGGCTATCGCCATCTACAGCGTTGTCTTTTCCATCTCAGCCGTGGGCTGGGTGCATCATAGCTTCATCCTCAATTGGAGTGCCGCCGTTGGACTGGTCGTCGGCTTGATCGTCGCTAAAATCAACCGTTTCCCACAAGCTATATTGCATCTGGCGGCCTGTCTGATCGGTCACTGGCTCTCCGTCTGGCTCACCAGTGCCATTGCCTTCCATATCTCCTGGGGAGTATTGATTACGAGCATCGGTTCGGTGATAACTGACCCGACCAGGATGAACAATAGTGAGATGGTTTTTCTCTTCTACCTCTCATTTCTCAGCTTCTTTCTGGGCTATTTCGGCGCGTGGCTGGTCTATCGCGCTCATTTGCCCTGGCTGGTGGCCCTTGTCTACTGTGCTATTTTCTTGATCAATCTCAACTATGTTGGGCATGATGTATCACTCTACGTAGTCATTTTGCTGGCAGCCCTCATTCTGTTAATTGCGCGTGTCCAGTCATCTGCCATGCTTGTACAGTGGAAAAGCGAGGGGTTATACACCGATGCCTCCTGGTTGCGCGGCATCACCTGGCGCATCACACAGATCACCTCGGTCATCATGCTGCTGGCACTGCTGTTCGGCTGGCTACTGCCTGTCCTCGGACAACCCAGCCAGGGAGTCACTTTCTGGAATAACCTGGATAATGCCTGGAGCAACATCACGCAGGGACACCTGTCATTGCAAAACCCTGGCTCGCTGCTGCAACCCTATCAGGCACCCACCAACTTCTTTGGCGATCAGTTGACGATCGCGGGCAGTGTCCACCTGCCGACGGGCGAGGTGCTGTACTATACCAGTTCCGCTGCCCCACAATATCTGGCAGGTTTCACGTATGACCACTTTGACGGTCATACCTGGACATCGCTATCTTCTTCAATTGTGCAAAATTTCGACGCCAACTCCCT
This sequence comes from Ktedonobacterales bacterium, assembly GCA_038209195.1. Classification (GTDB taxonomy): domain Bacteria; phylum Chloroflexota; class Ktedonobacteria; order Ktedonobacterales; family Ktedonobacteraceae; genus JBBQXY01. Next base: position 7,000 of record JBBQXY010000160.1, read on the forward strand.
GTTGCCTAACGAAACTGCGCAGAATTATGTTTCTGCTACCACCTCTGTTACTATCGTTCAGCCGCCTGTGAGTAGCAAAAATTTCCTGTTTGGCCCGTCACAGCCAGATTCGTTCGATATTTCCACCATGCTCTATGGCGATACCATGGTCTCCGCTTGGGCGCAGCAAGCCCCGTTAAGCACAAATGAACATTACGAAGTAACCTCGCTTATCTCAACCGCCACGCCACAAGACCTGTCAACTATTCCGTTGCCCAAGGTTAACGCAGATTTTTGGAAAAACGATACCAACTATACCACTCTCCAGACCAACTATATTGATGTCCCCCGTGATCTGACGCCAAATGTGCAAAAAACACTGCTGCAATGGACGCAGGGTGCAACCAACACCTATGCTGCCTTGAAGCAGATAGAAACGCACTTGAATGATGCGACACACTTTACCTATTCGGTGGATAATCCCCCCGTGCCGACAAATGTAGACGCCGCCGACTGGTTACTACAAACGCATCACGGCTACTGCACCTACTACGCAACCGAAATGATCGTCATGGCACGCATGCTCGGTATACCTACGCGTATGGTGAATGGTTTCAGCCATGGGTATCTAGATGTTCAGCATCACATATGGATCGTTGATGGCAGTGACGCTCATAGTTGGGTGCAGGCCTACTTCCCCGGCTTCGGCTGGATTAACTTCGACCCAACGCCTGGCTTTGCCTTACAAAACGCGAATAATCCGCATCCCGTCACCACACCTGTGGCGACGCCGACTCAAACAAAACCGTCACCCACAAAAACACCGATTGGCCAAAAGCATGGCACAGCTCCTGGTGCTACCCCCACCACGTCACAGGGCATTTCCGCTGCAAGTGGTGCTGGGACAGGACTTTTGCTGGTAATACTCTCTTTCTTAGCTCTAGCTTGTGCTGTACTGATCTTCTTGGCTGCAGTTGTCCACTACTGGTGGCGCAATCTCTATGCGAATAGTTCGTTTATCGCGGGAACATTCTGGCGTTTATGCCGTGTAGCCAGTTGGGTAGGCATATCTCCACGCTCCTCGCAAACTCCTTATGAATTTAGCCGTGCTCTCTGTAGGCGTGTGCCGCAAGAGGCGGGCACCGTGTGGAAACTCACCGAACTCTTTGTCCACGAACGCTGGGGCACACCGCAACAGCAATCGCCCCCGTTCATCGAACACGAATTGGAGCGACTCTCGCCACACCTACGACGCTCAATCTGGCAGCTACTCCTAATGAAATTTCGGAGAGCATAAGCTGGGATCGTACTCTATCATATCTAAATGCATGAATGTATCAATACTCGTTACGATACATCCATCCCCTCGTCTATACATCTTGGAAAGTCATTTTCAAAGCAATAACAAGTTGAACGATGTGGGGAGGATGGAAGAATGCGACGTGAACCACCAATAGCAGTATGTGCCTATGGTTGGGGACAGAAGTTTCAGCTTTATGCCAATTATCTTGTCGTGAGCGGAACGACCTATCCTTTAAGCGAACTAACACACATACACCCCGTCTATCAACAGGTCATGGGCATCTCTTCAGTGCGTCTTGAGTTACGCTTTGGCAAACAGAAAATAACCTTGCGCGGGATCGCCGCCCTTGAAGAGGCCCACAAGGTAGTAGATTATCTGACTAAGCAGTACGTGGGCTTCGCTCAGCCAGAGCAGCCACAACATAGTACGGGCGAGAGCGAAAAGTTAAACCCGACCATAAAGCGCGAGATGCAAGAAACGCTTGAACCTGAAACGCTACCCGTTCTGCAAGTAGCAAGTACACAGTTGCCGCAGACACAGAATTTCTGGGTACAAACGCTTGCTCAGGCACCCACGGCTAAAACCGAAACGCAGAACTGGCAACGTTTCCGCCAAGAGCAGCGCGAGCGTCGCCATAGACGTTTGCACGTGGAGCGTTCGCTGCGGGAACACGGTTTTGATGTTGCTACTCTAGCGCGACGCCTCAAAGAAAACACCCTGCCGGAAATATGCGTTCCCATCTACCTGCTCTCAGGTGAACACGCCCATTATAGTACTGATGCCACACTCTGTGGTGAGCCGAGCAGTAGCGCAACTTATCATACCTACCCGGCAAAAGAGCACGGTACACTGATTCTGACGAGCAAGCGCATAGTCTATCTTGGGCGCAAAAGCCAAATCGTGCTCGATTATGGACAGCTTTCGCATGTCTCACGCCTGCGCGGAGCCATCGCTTTCCAGGCGGAGCACTGGTATAAACGAGAAATTTTGGAAGTACCACGCTCATTGGAATGTATCATGTTTCTGGACCATATTCTTGAGCGATTTTCAGCAACGCGTGTACCGGTTGCTAATACTTATGTTCAGTTCAATCAATACATAGAGGAGGCTCCAGTAGCGGCAATACCGGTGTTAGCCCCGGAAATCGACACTATGCCACTATCTCACTCGCAATGGGAAATGGCCGAAGTCATCGATAGCATGGATAGATAAGTTAAAAACGGTAGTTGGGGATGGGTTGTTGAAGTGTGGAATATCGTTTGTATCCAGCTAATATTCGTTACAGCCAAATGAGTAAGCTCTTGTCATAGCTTTCCAGAAGTGACAGTGTCTTTTCTGCATAGTGATGAATATGATACAGTGTGTCACTGCAACTGGAGGGGAAAGGATAGGAGATGATAGACACATTAATGGCCCTATGGAATCGAGGATATAGTGGTCGAGGCATTATGGTATCCACGGCTTTTGTACTCATTTGCATCAGTATATCCCTACTTTTAGTTACAATGGGGAGTTCCTGGTCAGCTCTTTTTGCGCAAAAACCCGCGGATTCGCGGAGTGTTGTCGGTACGACAGACTTGACCGCCACCGCACAAGCGAGTGGCATTCAGCCTATAGCGGATAATACCGCCACCTTTCAGGCACCTACTTCGACAGTGCAACTCTGTACCACGCTTACGCCACACAGCGGAAAAACTCCCATAGCTTTTGTGAGCGTAACCGCCAACCATGGTGGTGGTCATGTAAAAGGACCAACCGTGACGCCGACACGCCCAACACCCACACCGATCAGGCCAACACCAACTGTTATCATACCAACAGCCACTCCCACGGTGGTAGTGCAGCCAACAGTTACACCGACACCGATCATTACTCCTACGCCAACGGATACGCCGACACCAGTGGTGACACCAACCGATACACCGACACCAACCGACACACCAACGCCAACAGTGACACCGACCGATACACCTACCCCGGTGCTTACACCAACTCCTACCATAGGTGCAACGCCCACGAGTAGCCCCATTCTCATCATAACGCAAACGCACCGCAACCCAATCCATACAGGAACGCCAGTGGGGAGCGGTACTAGAACGACAGAAAAAAAGGGGAACGGCGGCAAGACGGTGAATACGAATTGCACTCACTCTGGTACGGTTGGTGATAAGCTGGATATGCACAGTGGCGATGCTTCTATAAGTGCCGTGCTGGAAAACGATATATGGTTCATTCTTGGAGGTTCTACCGGGGGAACGCTTCTTTTCTACACAACCGTCTACTACATCATGCGCAAGAAGGCAGGGAGATAAAAATCATCGACTCCCCCTACCGAGAAGCGAGAGGAGTGCAGGCCTCTCGCTTCTCACGTATTAGGAATTGGTTGTTTTCAAAGAACCCATGGCAACCACACCACCTTTGGGTGCTTGCGGTGTTGCCGTTGGCCCTGCTTCCAGGCTGATCGCGGCAGCATCATAACCTGTGACATTGCCCGCGAATGATACGGTCGCATTACCATCCTGGGTGTTCAAAAGGCCAACACTCGTTACTCCGGTAATGTTTTTCCCATTGAGGTGTAGTAACCACCCCTGGTAGACATGGGTTCCTTGCAATTGCGGTAATCCATGCATTATCAAGACCGTGATATTCTGCGCTGCGTAGTATACCAATTGCCCTGACGCATTCTGATTCTGAGCAGTACCTTTCACAGCATAGCTCGTTATCCCAGTTGTCGTTGCATGAGTGCCAGTAGCAGCGACGAGTTGTTGTTGCAATGTGGCAACTTGCCCATGCAATGAAACATTCCATGCCGCTAAACCACCCACTAAGCTAAACATCAGCACGGCAGCCGCCACCCACACTTGTGGATTCCAGCGTCTTGAGCGAACGCGCTGCCCTGACCGTAGAGGGATAATGGGCTGAGGACGTCTACCAACATCGCCCTGCCCTTCCTGGCGCACCGCCGCCAGAATGCGCCCTTGTAATGCCGGTGATGGATTTATCTGTGGCACAGATAGCGGTAACAGAGACACTACTCCACGAAGTTCCTGGAGTAATGTTGTACATTTGGCACAGCTTGTAATATGAGCTTCTGCTGCCTGCCGTTCAGCAGGGGTTACGGCATCAAGTGCATACGCACCGGATATCTCTTCAAATTCATCACAGGTCATTGTGTCTCTCCATTCTGTTCACTTGTCTTAATTACGTTTTTCAAGACTGAACAGATTACCTTTGGCGTGGTTTGCCCGATTTTGCTGGTGGCAAGGTATGTATTGGCTCATCTCAGGGGCATATACTCAGCTATTTTCCTCTTTTACTGCCAGATATAGCCATTTTAATCCTTGTACAACGCGCTGTGCAAGTGTTGTTCTCCGCTTATCCAAGAGGAATAGTTTATAATAATAAGAAGATACGCTGGAGGAACATCGGATGGACATACCAATCGTACTCGCGGAAAAAGTAGCAGCTTCAGCCGCTATTGGGCTGCTCATCGGACTTGAGCGCGAATGGGCGCATAAAGATACCGGTGTGCGCAGCTTTGCTATCACCGCGCTCCTGGGTACGTTGTCGTGGCTAGTTTCGCCAACGCTGGCATTTGTGCAAATGAGTGTCGTGCTGATCGTGATTGTGTTGGTCAATGTCTTTAATTTACGCGAAGAGCAGCGACTGGAAATTACGACGTCACTGGCCTTGGCGGCAACGAATGTCATGGGCATTATCGTTGGGGAAGGTTCTTTTTTTCTCGCCTTCACCTGCGCTATTGTCATAGCTGCCCTCCTCTCTTGGAAAAGCGAATTCGTCTCCTTCACCAGCAAACTCACCATACCTGAGATTCGTGGCACGTTACTGATGATCTTCATAACCACCGTGATCTATCCCCTTTTGCCCGCAGGTTACATCGACCCCTGGAAGCTCGTCAATCCTCGTTCGATCTGGTTAACCGTAATTATTGTCTCCGCGTTGAGTTTCGTCAACTATGTTCTATTGCGGCAGCTCGGCATGAAAGGGATGCGCTACAGTGCCATTCTCGGCGGGTTGGTGAATAGCGCGGCCACCTCAGTGCTGTTAGGGGAAGAACTCAAGGTCAATGCTGAATTTGCTGCTGCTGCCCCCTCCGATTTCTTGCTGGCAGACCTGGCCATGATACTGCGCAATGGTGTACTTGTCGCCATTTTCTCGTGGAGCGCGGGACTGCAAGCTACCATTGCTGTCGCGATAGTACTGGGGCCAATGCTGTTAATGTCGATCTTGCTCTCCTGTTTTATTTTCATTCGATCGCGCCACAAAACGCAGCCGCCATCGCAGAAGCCGCCACTGACATCGCCACTGGCGCTGCGCTCCGTACTCAATTTCAGCCTGTTGTTTCTCGCGCTCACGGTGGTAAGCGGCCTGGCGCAACGTTTCTTCGGGGCAATTGGCTTTCTGGCAGTCGTTGTCCTGGGCGCGTTGGCCAGCGCGGCCTCGTCCTCCGTTTTAGTGGGCACACAGGTGCGCCTCCATATGCTCACAGCCAATCCTGCCGCCATTGCTATTTATTTTGCTTCCGTCGTTGGCCTCATCGAAAATGTCGCCATCTTCTATTCCGTGACGCGCAACCGCTCCATCAGTAGGCAACTTGCCCTCTACTCGCTACTGATTGTACTGGCGGGTGGAGTAGCAGTGGGGTTAATGGCGTTTTTGGGGTGGTAAGGTGCGCGATAACGGGTGTATGAAAAAGTTGTAGGCAAGCAAGCAAAAAGGTGGTATCCTCATCTGTAAGTAAAAAGTCCAAAACAGAGAGGATCCCTACCAATGGAAACGAACGAAAAGCTGAAAATAGCCCTACTGCAAGAGACGGAACA
>JBBQXY010000161.1:0-12979 GCA_038209195.1 Ktedonobacterales bacterium
TAGGACAAGGGGGGGGCTCAGTAGGACAAGGGGGGCGCTCCAGGGGGCTCAGTAGGACAAGGGGGGCGCTCAGTAGGACAGGGACTCAGAAGGACAAGCAATAAATGTACAATATTCCCTTCGTTATTGACAACCAGCAGCATACTATGGCTGATACTTTGAACGCGCTTTTAGGGGAGCATAAGGGCCATTCGATTGACATTGCTACGGCATATTTTAATGTGGGTGGCTGGCAACTGCTACGCGCTGGACTGGCGGGGCTGGGCAATGTTCGGTTGTTGTTGGGTGATGAACCGGAGGCGGGTTTTGACCTTGGGGTGAAAGAAGTCGGCGCGAGGCCTATCACGGGACTGATTCGCGACCTCGCTAGTGCTAACTTTAATGAGCAGACCTTGCGCTTGGTCGAGGATTTGATCGCCTTCCTGCGCCAGGAACAGGTGCAGGTACGACTCTATACGAGGGGCTTTCTGCATGCCAAGTGCTACTTGTTCTATAGCGGCGGCGGGTTCGCGCACTTCTTCCCCATTGCTGCCATCGTTGGCTCCTCCAACTTTACACGCGCTGGCTTGCAGAGCAACAAGGAACTGAACCTCTCGCACCGAGCTAATCTGACAGCGGAGGAGATCAACCCCGAACAGTTGAAGGGACGCATCGAGAGTAGCGCACGCAAATTATTGGCGCAAGTGGGCGAACCGGAACGCCTCATCGCCGCCAACGTGCCAGGGATATTGGCGATCAATGGACTGGCGACATGGTATGAACGGCAATGGGAAGGCGCGCGCGACTTCAAAGAAGACCTGATCGACCTGCTGGACGCCTCAAAGTTTGGACGCAAGGAATATAGCCCCTACCATGTCTATATGAAAGTCATCTTCGAGTATTTCCGCGAAGATCTGGATGCCGAGAGCGAGGGTGCGGCCAACGTGCGTTCCGCTGTCGAATTGAGCGAGTTTCAGGAGGACGCGGTGAAGAAGGCGCGCAAGATACTGGCCCGTTACGACGGCGTCATCGTCGCGGATAGCGTCGGCCTCGGCAAGACCTGGATCGGCAAGAAGTTGCTGGAAGACTATGCCTATCACCTGCGCTATCGAGCGGTGATCATCTGCCCGGCCTCTCTGCGCAAAATGTGGCACGAGGAACTGTTGAGCGCGGGTATCGCCGCCCAGATCATCACGCAGGAAGTGCTGGGCCGTGACGAGTTCGATATTCGTGAGGTGCAGGATGCCGATATTCTGCTGGTCGATGAAAGCCACAACTTTCGCAACCGCAACGCCCAGCGCTACGAAAGCTTGGAACGCATCCTGGCCGCTAACCACCGCCAAGGCAAATTGAGCGGAGAACGCAAAAAACTTATTCTGTTGACCGCCACCCCGATCAACAACAACGTCTTTGACCTCTACAACCAGGTCAATCTCTTCACAGGAGGGGATCGCAGCTACTTCGCCGCCGCTGGTATAGGCGACCTGCAAAAGTATTTTATGGCGGCGCGCCGCAAAAATCGCCAGCAAGAGAGCGGCATCGCCCTCTTTAACCTGCTGGAAGAAGTGGTCATTCGGCGCACACGCCCGTTTATCAAGGAGGCATATCCCAATGCCACCATCAAAGGCGAACCTATCAGGTGGCCGGAGCGCAAGCTGAAAACCATTCGCTACAACCTGGAAAACACCTATCATGGCATTTACGATAAAGTGGTCAGCCGTATCGAAGGGCTACGCCTGGCTCCCTATCGCCTGGAAACCTACAAGAAACAAGGCGTCGAGCGCGACCAGTTCGAGGAAGGACGCGAAGAGGCGTTGGTTGGTATCTTCAAGAGCCGCTATCTCAAACGCTTTGAGAGCAGCGTCGATGCCTTCCGCATCAGTGTGCGCCGCGCACTGGAGTTCTTGGAGACCTTTGAGAGTTACATCCTGGAGGGCAAAGTGCTGGACAGCAGCAGCTTCCAGAAAGCTATGCGCTACCTCGCGCGTGAAGATGAAGAGGACGATGCCACGCCCAAATCGCTCTCCGACCAATTGGACGAACAAGCTGAGGCACGCCTCTTTATCGACACCCTACCCGCCCTCGACGCCGCCCGTTACGACCTGAAGCGACTGCATAACGACGTGCGCCGTGATGTCAGCGCGCTGCAAGAGGTGTGGCACAGTATCGCTGCTATCACTCCCGGCAGCGACGCGAAACTGGCGAAGCTGAAAGAGCTCCTCGCGGGTGAACTCAAAGGGCAAAAGGTGCTCCTCTTCACCTATTACAAAGATACCGCCCGTTACCTCTACAAACAACTCTGTAGCGATGAGGACGCGGCCAGTCAGTGGCGTGCTGCGGCAGGCCATCCCGTCATCCAGCGCATGGATAGCGGAGCGGACGCTAAGCAACGAGCGCGCCTGGTGACGCACTTCGCCCCACTCGCCAACCATCGCGAGGAGCTAGCAGGCAGTGACGAAGAAATTGACCTCCTCATCTCGACTGACGTGCTATCCGAGGGTCAGAACTTGCAGGACTGTGGCGTGCTCATCAACTACGATCTGCACTGGAACCCAACGCGCATGGTGCAACGGGCAGGACGCATTGACCGTATCGGCACCAACTTTGCCACCCTCTGGGTCATGAATATGTTTCCCGATGACGGCCTGGAAAAGCTGCTCGGTCTGGTGGAAAGCCTCTCCCTCAAGATAGCCACCATCGATCAGAGCGGATTGCTCGATGCCAGCATCCTGGGCGAGGTGGTTCACCCGCAGAACTTCAATACCCTGCGCCGCATCGAGGACGAAGATGGCAGCGTGGTGGAAGAGCAAGAACAATTCGTCGAATTGGTCAGCAGCGAATTCCTCTTGCAAAACTTGAAAGGTCTGCTCGATAGCGAGATGCGCCAGATGCTCGAAAACCTGCCCGACGGCATCCATAGCGGCCTCGTGCGCCAGGGTGCTAGAGGCGTTTTCTTCTACTTCACCGCCTCCGACAAGAAACACCAGCAAGATGTCAGTGAGAACACCAGCAAAGGCAGCAAACAACACTACTGGCGTTACATTGATCTGAGCGAGGATTGGCGCGGTGGGCGCATCGAAGACAACCGCTTCGTTATCACCAACCTCATTTCCTGCCAGCCCGATACCCCACGAGTCGTGCCAGCCGACAGAGAGGTCGATATTTTCTCCCTACAAGAGCAGGTCATAGCCTCCATCGTGCAATCCTCCGTGGAGCAGGTCGCCGTCGCCGAAGCGCCCAAAGTGCTTGATCCCATCCAACAAACCATAGCCACCACTCTGCGCGGCTATATCAACAACCCTGCTATCAATCGCAACGAGATCAAAACCGCCATCCAACAGCTCATTATGCCCCAGCCCGGCGTCTACATCAAAACATTACGCAAAGCCTACGAACGTTTCCTCCTCGATCGCACTATCGCAGACCTCCTCACCACCATCAAAACCATCCATACCGCCCCAGAAATACTTCCCACCGAACCACCGAATGCCACACCTACGAAAAGCCCCATAACACGCGAAGACCTTAAACTCATCTGTTTCGACTACATCTGGTAAATTCAAAGCCAAGCATGCCACCCCGTGCGGTGTGGCTCAATCCGCCGTAGGGGCCGGTTTACCGCGCCCACCGTCGATTTATCGGCCCGTGCCCACGTCGGATTCGCGCCGATAAATCGGCTGGTGGGCGCAGTAAACCGGCCCCTACATTGGTATCTTCATTCGTTACTATTCATAAGTTGGTCCCTCATAAAATGAACCTTTTCATGTTATCATGCTACTAACAACACAGAAGGATGTGAATAGCACTATGAGATTGGCAAAGAGAGAGAAGCAACGTGAAATCTATCGCTGCGCGGGAGATCGGCTGGATGTGCGAACTACCAGTCGAAGATGAACGGCAGCTAGTGAAACGTATCGCCCACGGCGACCGACAAGCTCTGGCAGAGCTCTATACGCGCTACCAGCGACCACTCTTTCACTATTTACTGCAACTCACCCCCGATTATGGGCTGGCTGAGGAACTGTTACAGGACACCCTCGTGGCGGTTTGGAAAAGCGCACATAGTTTTGAGGCTCGCTCAAGCGTATCGACGTGGCTCTTCGGCATTGCGCGCCGACAGGCCCATAATACCTTGCGCCAACATAAAATCTCGCTCGTGGATGCAGCCGCCCTCGAAGGCATGGTCGCCACCGAGCCAGAACCGGAAGCGTACACGTTGGCCAATATTGCCCGCGACGAACTGTTAGCAGCGTTTCAACAACTTGCCCCCGTTCACCGCGAAGTCTTAGTCTTTATTCTTGTCCAGGATTTATCCTATGAGGAGACCGCGACCATGCTCGCCGTCCCCGTTGGCACCGTCAAAAGCCGTCTTAGCAATGCCAGGAAAAGCCTGCGCACACTACTCACCGTTCGAGAGGAGGCAGAGAAATGACCCAGATGAACCCACAGCCACCGCACGATGTCCAGCATATTGCCGACCTCTTGCCAGCTTATGTCAACGGAACACTCAACGCCATAGAGAGCCAACGTGTTCAGCACCACCTGCTACTCTGTGAGACATGTTCAAACGAGCTTGCCACCTGGCAGACCTTGCGTGCGACGGTGCAGTTTTCCCTGGCAGCAACGCCCCTACCCACGGCAAATGTGCTTACCAATGTCTGGGCAAAGCTCGATGCAGTGCCACTACAATCACTACAATCATTACAATCGCTACGACCAGAGCAAACAACACACAGGCAAATACTCTTGAGCAACTTGCTGCACCTCTGGCTGGTCTTCAAACGGCAAGTGCCACTCATTCATCTCAGCATCTGGCTAGCCACTCCGCTCGTCATACTCTTTGGAGGCGGACTGGCCTTCTATGATATCGTCGTCATCCACGTAGCGAGTATCGCGACCAGTTGGTCGTTACCTCTCTTTACCACCGTTTCCTCTGCCGCCAGTGCAGCCTTCATCTACGGCGCGGAAAATGACGCGGGCCTGGAGATCAGCCTCTCAACCCCCACCTCTATCCGCCTCGTCATGCTCTGTCGCATGCTCTGGGTCGTCGGCTATAACTTTGTGCTCGCCGCCCTGGTTTCCAGCATTATCGCTGTGGCCCACGGTGGCGGGCTGTGGCAAATCATGCAAATGTGGCTGGGGCCAATGCTCCTCCTGTCATCGTTCACCCTCGCACTCTCGATGCTTTTAGGCTCATGGGTCGCCCTGCTCGTCTCCCTCATTGTGGAAACAGCACAAGCATTCCTATTCGACCCCAATCAACATACCGCCATCATCCATCTCAGCCAATCCGAACTCTGGCACACCAACCCAACCATCCTACTACTCGCGCTACTCTTTATCGCCTTCGCCATCTTTTACGCACCCAAACAACCAAGGCTAGCATGTTAAGGATTTCCCTTGCGCGGCCCCACGCCGCCCCATACAACCCGTGTCCTCGCCGATTCGGGCCGATAAATCGGCGGTGGCGGCGATAAATCGCGCCCTACGGATGGCCGGAATAGTAAGTTAATGTGCATTATCGGGTACCCTGTTGAAGGAGAAAAAAATGAATCTTGATCGATTACAGTATGAAATAAAGCTCATGGGCAAACGAGTAATCCTCACACCCATCCTAGTAATGGTGGGCTTCACCCTCTTTGCCCTGCTTTTACACTACCTCAAAGTCTTTCCGGCACGCTTCTTATCCGCTGGTTTGGAAATGATCCTGCCCCTCGCGGCGGGCGTCATCGTCGCCACCATCACCAGCCAGGACCCCGCCATCGAACTACAACTCACCGTCCCGAAAAAATATCATCGCACAGCTATGGGGCGACTGATATTGATTGCGCTGTGGAGTGCCATCGTCGCCCTGCTCGCCAGTAGCCTCATAACCGCTATCAAACTGGCCTTCGTACCCACCCAGCTATTATCATGGTCGGCCCCCACACAGTTCCTGACCAACCAGCTCACCTGGTTCTCGCCCTTGCTCTGGTTTGTGGGTATGGGCCTTTGCCTGGGACTACTGACGCGCAGTCGCAATGCCAGTGGTGCGCTACTGAGCGGCATCTGGCTTGTGGAAATTGTCTTCAAAGACTTCTTTGCCAGCACAAACTGGCTGCAACCGCTCTTTCTCTTTCCCACCACGCTCAAACCAGCACTAGATTTCTGGCTGGCGAATCGCCTCGAAGTGCTCATCATGGCCTTGCTATTGCTGCCCATTGGTTGGCTTCTGCTGCGCAGCAACCCCGAAGGATTATTGAAAGGGTCGAGTGAGGAATAGCTATGAACCAATACGCCGTCTTCCTGGGTGTGTTCACCTACGAGTTCCGCATGCAGCTACGCCGCCGCTCCATCTGGATCACCATGCTGCTCATCATCCTCTTCATACTCCTGCTGCTGAGCAGAAACGCGAATGTAGCCCAGATACTCAGCAGATTAAACCACCATCCCATCCAAGCCGTCGTCGTCTATTGGACGGATATAGTCAATGCCGTTCTGCCCATCGCTGTCGGCATCTTGCTGGCAGATCGCTTACCGCGAGACCGCAAAACCAGAGTCGATGAACTCTTTACCTCCATGCCGGGAGCTTTGAGTATCCGTCTACTGGGCAAATACCTGGGCAGCATGGTCGCCACGCTGGTGCCAATGTTCATTTTCTATCTGCTGGGCCTGGGCGTCATCCTCTACGAAACGCAGAACCCGCTAGCCTTGCTCATCGCCCTGGAAGCCTTCGCGTCCATCGTCTTGCCAGGAATTTTCTTCATCAGTGCCTTCTCGCTAGCCTGTCCCGCCATTATGTGGGTACCGCTCTACCAGTTCCTCTTTGTCGGCTACTGGTTCTGGGGCAATCTACTCGCTCCCGGTAGCGGCATTCCCACGCTCAACAACACGCTTCTGACGCCCATTGGCGAATACCAATCACAGGGCTTTTTCAATGTGAATCTCTTCCAACTCTCCAACGCCACCGTCCTACAGGGAGTTGAAAGCATCCTTGTACTACTCGGCTTCGCCGCCTTCGCTCTCTTCGTCCTATGGGCATACCTGCGTATAGTACAAGCCCGACAGTAGGGGCCATTTATCGGCGAGTGCCCGCGTCGGATTCGCGCCGATAAATCGGCGGTGGGCGCGGTAAACCGGCCCCTACGGGGCGTTTGTACATCGTTAATGGCAATAATCAAGGAGTAAAAAACACCATGGAAATAACCCTTCACCGACTCAATAAAGTCTATCGGGGCGGAGTGCAGGCGCTGGATAACGTCGATTTGACCATCCCCAACGGCATGTATGGGCTGCTGGGGCCTAACGGTGCTGGCAAAACCACGCTCATGCGCATCCTCGCGGGCATCTTGCGTGCAACGAGCGGGGAGATAAGCATTGGCGGCTTTGACGGCAATACGGAAAAGGGCCGCACGGAGATCAAGCGGATGCTCGGCTACCTGCCACAAGATTTGGGGGTCTATCCAGATCTGAGTGGGCGTGAATTCCTCGATTATATCGGCATTCTCAAAGGGATGGACGACCGCAAGGCGCGACAGAAGCGCGTCGCGGAACTGCTTGAAACCGTCGCGCTGGCAAATGTTGCCAATCGCAAGCTCAAGACCTACTCCGGTGGCATGAAACGCCGTATCGGTATCGCTCAGGCCCTGCTCAACGACCCCAGATTCTTGATCGTGGACGAGCCAACTGCGGGACTTGACCCGGAGGAACGCATCCGCTTCCGCAACCTGCTCTCCGAGCTCGCGGGCGATAGATGTGTCCTCCTCTCGACCCACATCGTGGAAGACATTGCCCAGACGTGTCGCAATCTTGCCATCATGAAGAACGGTCAGGTCGTTTTCCACGGCACCACCACCGAACTCATCGAGGAGACTCACAACAAAGTCTGGACAATCACGACCGATGGCATCAAACCACAAGGCAATATTACCGTCGTCTCTACCTTGAACATGGGTGCCACTATCCAGTACCGGGTAGTGGGCACACTGACAGCACAAGCGGGAGCCCTACCAACACCTCCCAGTCTGGAAGATGGCTACGTGTGGTTGATGCGCGAACAACGAACTGCACTGATTAAGAACCGTTAATAGCTCTCTATACCAAAAACTATCTACTGAACTACAATTTTGTTGGCTGAGTATACTGTAATAAACAAAAGCGAGAGCTTATTCCATTACACGGCAATATGTACCCAAATTTATAAACGAAAGGAACGAGATACAACCATGTATCAACTGGCATCTAAAGTAGAGTCATCAGGCGAAGCTATTTTTAGTAAAACTCTGCAAGGAGTGATTACCAGTTGGAATAGCAGTGCCGAGCAACTCTTTGGCTATACTGCTGATGAAATTATCGGCAAATCTCTCTATCTTCTAGTACCGCCTGAGCGCCAAAAAGAGGTAGCGGAAGTAATCGAACGGATCATGAAGGGAGACGTGATGAAGGATTATGAGACGACGTGGCTGAGAAAGGATGGCACCCTTGTAGACGTGTCAGTCACTGACACTCCCATCCGCGACTCCAATGGGAAAATCATCGCGTCTTCAACGATTGCCCATGAAATTTCCGAGCGGAAACGCGTGGTCGCAGAACTAATTGCGTTGAATTCAGCCCTGGCAGAGGGGAATCGCGTACGCGAGCAGTTTCTCTCCACGATATCACACGAATTGCGCACCCCACTGGCCACCATTATCAGCTTCAGCCAGACGTTGTTAGATGAGGCAAAAATAGCCAATCTGGATCAAGAGCAACACAATCATCTAGAGCGCATCCTCAAAAACAGTCAGTATTTGCTGGCGCTGGTGAACGATGTGCTCGATCTGAAGAAAATTGAGACCAAACATATGGAGCTCAAGTACAGCCAAGTGAATGTAAGAGAACTGCTGACTTCAGTGGTCGAAGAAATGCAGCCCATGGCTATGGTGAAAGACTTGGTCTTGAGAGCAGAGGTTGCAGAGGGGATCGACTTCCTCGAAAGTAATCAACTGAAGTTACACCAGCTACTATTCAACCTGGTCTCCAACGCCTTCAAGTTCACAGAGCAAGGTGAGGTGACGATCTCGGCGACAAGCGTGATCTCCTCAGAGCAGCACCAGATTGCGTTTGAGGTGAAAGATAGTGGCATGGGGATTTCTTCCGAGATGCAAGCACGTATCTTCGAAGCCTTTTATCAAGCTGACGGGTCATACACGCGGAAAGCTGGCGAGACGGGCCTTGGTCTTACCATCGTGCGCCAGTTGACCGCGCTATTGGGAGGAACGATAGCGGTCAAAAGCGCACCAGGCCAAGGCAGCACCTTCACTGTTCTTCTACCTATCAAAGCAGTTGATGCCTCCATTGAGGCAGCATTCCAAATGCCAGACCCGGCATCAACCCTGTAAAGTTCGCACCGATAGGACACCCCTACTATGGACGGTCGGCGCGAAACATGTGTGGACACGGGCCGATAAATCAGCAGTGGGCGCGATAATGCATAGTGACGAAATAAACTGGTAATAATTCCGCATAGGATTACCAGATCAATTTGTCACTAAGCATTAGCGCGCCACCGCCGATAAATCGGCGGTGGCGCGCTAATGCGGCCCCTACGCTTGCTCTATACTTTAATGTGATAGATTGTCTATCACACCTGCACTTCTCCTAGTTTGCCATCGCTATCGCCCCAAACAACACTGTGGCCATCGGGGGACCAGATCACTGATACCACATGCCCATCATCCTGGGATATATTCACCAGGCTACCATCGCTCGCTTGCCAGACCTGCATGGTATCATCAAAGGAGCCAGAGGCAATGCGTTTGCCATCCGGCGACCACGCCACGGCCCAAACCAGGTCTTTGTGACCTTGATAAGTAAAGACATTCCCGCCATTCGTGGCATTCCAAACCTGTACAGTTTGATCGTTACTGGCTGAGGCAATGCGTTTGCCATCCGGCGACCACGCGATAGCTTGCACCACATCAGAATGCCCCTGGTAGGTATAGACAGGAACCAACGGCCCAGCCTGATACACGATAACGGTATTATCCGCGCTCCCCGAAGCAACATGCAATCCATCAGGCGACCACGCGACAGTTGTCACCTGGTCGCTATGGCCAAAATCGGTGTCGATGGTTGTTCCTGGCGTGGCATCCCAGATTTTTAGCTGACGATCTACACTGCCTGATAGCAGTTGCTTGCCATTGGGCGACCACGCAACCGACAGCACGGGACTATTTTGGTCTGTAGAGGTAAGGAGGGTCTGGCCCGACTGAGCATCCCACACCTGCACTGTTTGATCGTAGCTCGCCGAAGCAATGCGTTTTCCATCCGGCGACCATGCCACGGCAGAGATGCCAGCAGAGTGACCCGAATAAGATAAACGCACCGCGCGCGTACGGGCATCCAGCACCTGAACAGTGCCATCGCCAGCACCGGTGACGATAGACTTACCATCAGGCGACCAGGCGAGACCAAGTAGTACACCGGGACCAACGCCAGCAGGCAGCATACTATTTCCTCCCGGCCCATAGTTCGCGTTCTGATCACCATCATGAAAACCCTGGAAGTGATTATCGTCATGGTGACTTGAGAAAAGTTGCGAGATGAGACTACCACCAACCACCAGGCCCACCAGACCAATCACCACACTACGGCGCGAGATGCCGCCTTTAGCACGAGTCGGCTGCTGATACGGTGGGGGGTATGACTGCCGATAAGGGGAAGTGTTAGGAGGCTGATACGTCTGAGGATCGGGCTGGTACGACATACGCATGCGCTGCAAGCTGTCCTCGGACTGATACGACGATGGTATCTGATAACTACCGGGCTGTGCTGGCGGCGGCATGTATTGCTGATTTTGCGGCTTCGGTAGCTGTTCCATCAGGCCAGGAGAACGTCCGTTGGCCATACGCTCTAATTCCAGCTTGATATACGCAACGTTCGACGGCCTATCTTCAGGGTTCTTCTCCACCATGCGCAGAATCAAAGCACTCAACTCGGCATAGCCAGGGAGCACAGGGGCAGCGAAAATGAATGGCGACAGCGAGGGATCACTGCCGGTCAAGAGTTCATGCATAGTGACGCCCAGGGCATAGATATCGGAACGCGGTGTTGACTGCGCTTTGCCATATTGCTCCGGGGCGGCGTAACCAGGAGAGCCGAGGGCAGTGGTATCATTCGTTTTGCCTTGCTTGAAGATACGCGCAATGCCGAAGTCAATCAAGTAAAGCTGCCCATCGACTGCTCGCATGATATTGGCTGGTTTGAGATCGCGAAAGATGATGGGTGGCTGGCGTGTATGCAAATAATCCAGCACATTACACAACTGGATACCGATCTGCAACACTTCCGCGACTGATAGCGGGATACCCGGCGGGCGTCCATTCCCCCCCTTTGCCAGGTAATCTTCCAGGGTCTCACCCTCGATAAAATCCATCACCACATAGCAACGACCAGACTCGGTAAAGTAATCGTAGATGCTCGGTAAGTTCGGGTGCTTGAGCCGTGCCAGCATGAAAGCCTCTTGCTTGAAGGATTCCGTAGCATCGGAAATCTCCTGCGTAGTGACGCTCCCCTGCCGCATCTCTTTGAGGGCCACCATTCTATCCGCGATACGTGTATCCAGAGCCTTATAGACAGCCCCGAAACCACCCTGTCCAATCTCTTGCAGGATACAATATCGCTCACGCAGGATATGGTCAGCGCGTAGTTGCCCAGTTTGAGAGAGGGAGGCCAGTGGGGCTGACACTGAAGCTGTCAGCGAGATATCGTCCTGGAGAGCAGAACCACAAGCATTACAATATATTGACTGTGGCTGGTTTTCCGCTCCACAGTTGCTACAGAAGGTTGAGGAAGCCATATTCGCGCTGCTCCTTGATTGTCGTCATACCCGCCCCCCACTCACCACGCCATCCTAAAATACGATATATCTAGTAACCCTACTATATATCATACTGCAAATTACGGAATAACGCTATGTTCTATCTCACGGAAATTCTGTACAGGCTGTTTTGTGGAAGTAGTGCTTTGTTTCACTTCATGTGACATGCCGCCTTCGGCGGCAGGGAGAGAGGGAGAGGACTAGGGCGCAGCCCTAGAACCCCGTCAAGGGGCGCGGCCCCTTGCATCCCCGTTAGTCAAGGGGGGGAGGACTTAGTTGCGCCCTAATTACCTGTTCCCCGGACAGGGTGCAGTCAAGGGGCTGTCGCCCCTTGCATCCCCACTTAACATATGACGGGAAATTATGGCAATATAACGCTTTTTATAACGCTTGGTGGATACCCTTACCAGTAGAGTATGGTCATACTATTGTGTCGATTATCTGGAAAAACATTGGAGTGTACTATGCAAAGCGCATTTACTTCACAAGCCACACCAGAACATCCAGGTGAAGGACAGTGCCCACACACACGCTCCCCGTAAAAAAGCTGTTTGAACAGCTAAAGAGTAGCGAACAGGGGCTAACTAGTGAGGAGGCACGCAAGCGGCTGGACAAATACGGTCCGAACGATACATCGAGCGTGAAACGCAACTCGGCTGTTGTCCAATTTCTGCGTCTATTCTTGAATCCGCTGGTAGCCATTCTGCTCGTTGCAGGGCTGGTCTCGGCGATCCTTGGTGATCGCATCAATGCCAGTATTATTGTTGCAATCGTCGTACTTAGCAATATTTTGAATTTTGTCCAGACATATCAATCGCAGAATGCCGTCGAGAAGCTACGTGCAAATGTATCTCCTACAGCCACAGTGTTACGCGATGGTACATGGAGTGAGCTACCACGCCGTAATCTCGTGCCAGGTGATATGTTCCGTCTAGCGGCAGGCGACCTGGTACCCGCCGATGCACGCCTAGTGCAAGCAACCGATCTCCATATCCAACAAGCCTCATTGACTGGCGAATCAGGCTCTGCATCCTTCCGGGGGAAAGTAGGAGGAAAATCGTGAAAAAGTGAGCAAACAGCTTGTCCTTCGTTAGATTGGTATGAACAAAAACGCCAGATCAAAACGAGGACAAGTGATGCAACACCAGCATAGCATAGAGG
>JBBQXY010000162.1:0-12965 GCA_038209195.1 Ktedonobacterales bacterium
GCGCGCTAAAGCGGCCCCTACAGACCATTCATACGCCTTGGTTAAAGTAAATGAAAGGGACTTACATACGAATGTTATTGTGTGGATTTCGTAAACTCCAGGCCGATCGTGCGCGTAGTCGCTGGCTCATCGGATTTACCTTCCGCGTTACGCAATGGGCCGATGACGGTGTCCGGCTCAACAGCAATTTCGTCAGCCGTACTTTTTATGTTGTCGCAAAATATTTTGCTCTGCTGTATGCCAACCTCCTCAACGGATTCTGGTTGATCCGCACGCAGTTCATGTGGCTATCTTGCAGAATGGTTGCGCGCAACACAGCAAAACCAGAGCGCATCAAACATGTCTTTGTGCTTATGCTCGAAAACCGCTCCTTCGATCACATGCTCGGCTTTTCACAACTCCAGGGCGTCGATGCTCTCACTGGCCAGCCCACTACCATCGCAGGGCTGGACGCGGCCCGCGATTGGAATGCCAATACGGATGGGCAGCCGATACATGTCTTTTCCCCCGCCGACTGGACGATGCCAGACGATCCAGGCCACGAATTTCTTGATGTCCGAACACAACTCTGTGGTGTCAATGGCACTTACCCTCACATCAACAATAGCGGCTTCGTCGCCAACTTTGCAAAGATCGACCCCAAACAACCTGCTGAAATCATGAAATGTTTTGCCCCTGAACAACTTCCTATCCTGACTACACTCGCGCGGGAATTTGCCGTGTGCGATCACTGGTTCTCCTCCATGCCTGGCCCGACCTGGCCGAACCGCTTTTTTATCCACGCGGCCTCATCTGGCGGCCTGGATCACAGTCCGTCAACCGAGAATGTCGCTACCTCTCTCCTCATCAATGGCTACAAATTTGATAATGGGACCATCTTTGATCGCCTCGATGCGGAAGGAGTCAGTTGGTCTGTCTACAAGGGCGATGCATTCCCCCAGACCCTGGCTATTAACGGCATGACCTTGCAACTGGCAGAGGGGCGTTTTCGAGACTTCGCGGACTTCAACGCGGATGTACAAAATGCCGACTATGCCACAACCTATGCCTTTATCGAACCAGACTATCACGTCATAACAGACTTCGTGGGCGGCAATTCGCAGCATCCCAAAGATGATGTCACGCTTGGTGAAGCCCTGATTAAACAAGTGTACGAAACTATTCGCAACTCGCCGCACTGGGAAAGTAGCGTTCTGGTCGTCACCTATGACGAACACGGCGGATTTTATGACCACGTACCTCCACCACAAACCATTGCTCCCGGTGATACACCGACTGATCCAGAAAACAACCGCTACGGCTTCGACTTTACGCAACTGGGAGTACGCGTCCCTACCATCATCGTCTCGCCGCTGATTCCCAGAAGTACCATCGACCATACCGTTTATGATCACACCTCTGTTCTCGCCACGCTTGAACACATCTTAGGTGTGCTACCATTGACCAACCGTGATAAGCTGGCAAACTCGTTCTATCATCTCTTTTCGCTCCTGACACCACGCACAGATGCACCCCAGTCCTTGCCTGAACCCGCTCAGTCCGGCATCGCTTTGGCAGCAGCATCCGAAGAGCATGTTGCGGTAAGCCAAATGGCCGCGAACCCTGCTAAAGCTGCCGCGCCACTAGACGCCGCTTTACAGGGATTCCTGCACGTCGCCTACTTGCGCGATAGGCAGGCATCTCCACCACCAGAGCAAGCGCAACGCACAATATACTTTCATTCCATTAACTCACGCGCCGCCGCCAAACGCTACCTGTCTGAAGTACGCCAGAAAGTCGAGCCATAATTTGTACTGGGTAATCTTGCACATGATTACTTTCCCAAAAAGGAGTATACTAACCTTATCAAATCAGCAACCTCGTAACGAAAGGTTAAGGAGGGTAAACACATGTTATGTCCTAAATGTAATACACCACTGGAGGACGGTGCCGCTTTTTGCGGTTCCTGCGGCACTCCAGTAACATCGCTTGCCAATAATGGAAAAACCACAGTCAGCGAAAAAACTGTCGCCGACCAGCCAATGAACAACCGTGTCCCACCCGCTAATAGCGGTTACGACACAGTCCAGTCCCAAAAAACATCATTACAGGCAACCTATTTGCCCTCTACCGCGCCAAATGCTGTTGCCAGCGTCCCCAAACAGATAGACACACCTCCAGCCTTCCCTAAGACGACACCGCGCAATAACGGCAGACGTGTCATACTGATAGTCGCGCTGCTGGTGATACTCGTGGCTGGTGGAACCATCGCTACTGCTCTTATTCTGCATAATAACAATAGCCCGGCGGGGGGAAACTCAGGTGTCACAGCTACAACCTCAGGGCAAGTCGCCTTTATCGACAGTCCCAATAGTACCTCTGGAGGAACCAACGGGTTAAAAATAGCAATCAACGGTCTCAACGCGCCGTCCTCTGGTTCACAATACATGGCATGGCTCGTCAATGACCAGACAGAACAAATTCTCTCCCTGGGCACACTCGTAGCAAATGGGAAGCAATTCTCCTTGACCTATAATGGCACCACAGGGAATACGCAACCGGCTGCAACGAACCTGATCGGTTTTGGCAATAAAATCGAGGTCACTCTAGAACAAGGTCAGGTCAGCTTACCAACAGGGAAAGTTCTCCTCACAGGCGTCTTCCCACCCAAAGCATTTGTCCATATTCGCCACTTGCTGTTCAAGTTTCCAACCACGCCACATAACATCGGCTTATTGGTCGGATTGATGAACCAGACACAGTTATTGAATGGGCAAGCACTCATCCTGCAAAACGTGGTCAATGGCGGCAGTCACGCCACCGTTCAATGCCTAGCCCAAAGCATCATTGATATCAGCTAGGGGAAAAACGGCACCAATTATCCGCCGCTTGATGCTAACTGTTCCGCCCTCAACGTTACCCAGACTGGCGATGGCTTTGGTATTCTGGGGCAGGGCTACCTTATCACTGCGGCATCTCACGCTTCTTTGGCTGCCAACCAGACCGATAGTACCGCGAACATCCGCCTCCACGCTGGTCACATTATCATTGCCACGAACAATATCAAAGGCTGGGTAACAACCGTCGATCAAGACGCGCTCAAACTGCTCGCGAACCCCAACGACACTTCCGTCGTACAAGAGATCGTGACCCTCTCCGATCACGCCTATCACGGCGTCGACATCAACGGAGATGAGCAGGTTGATCCAGTGCCCGGAGAAGCCGGTGCTATCACTGCCTACATCCACGGCCAGTTAATGGCAGCATTGCCACTCGTCGTCACTGGGTAACGGTGGGAATGAATTTGGGAAGAGGTGTGGAACCGGAGCATTTCACCCTATTCCCTTGCTCGGAGGTACTTGCCCGTGAGCGAGTCCTTCGCCTTTAGGAGTTGCTTGGGCGTACCCTCAAACACGACGGTTCCGCCCTTGCTTCCTGCTTCGGGCCCGATATCAATAATCCAATCGGCATTGCTAATGACATCTTGATTATGCTCGATGACAATCACTGTATTACCCGAGTCGACGAGGCGGTTAAAGATCGTCAGCAAACGCTCAATATCGGACATGTGCAGGCTCGTGGTGGGTTCGTCCATCACATAGATGCTACCCTTTTTGTGCAGTTCGCTGGCAAGCTTGATGCGCTGGCATTCACCTCCTGAAAGCGTGCTGAGCGGCTGACCGAGCCTTATGTAGCCCAAGCCCACGTCGCTCAACGCTTGCAGCTTTGGTCGGACATCTTTGTTGTCAAAGAAATCGAGGGCTTGATCCACCGTCATTTCGAGTACATCGCTGATCGATTTTCCACCCAACTTGTATGCCAGCACCTCATCCTTGAAGCGCCTACCTTCGCAGACTTCGCAGGGGAGTTTGACGCTTTCTAGAAACGTTAGATCAACGTACACCACTCCCAAACCCTGGCAGTTTTCGCAGGCGCCTTTAGAGTTGAAACTGAACAACGCCGCATTGACCTTGTTGGCGGTTGCGAAGGCCTTGCGAATGTCGTCCATGATGCCAGTATAGGTGGCCGGATTGGATCGTGTCGAAACGCCCACAGCGGACTGATCGACAACTATGGCATCGGGATGTGCAGCCAGAAAAGCTTCGTTAATGAGTGAGCTCTTGCCCGATCCAGCAACTCCAGTCACCACTGTCAGTACTCCGACAGGAATATTGACAGTGACATTCTGAAGATTGTTCACTCTGGCATGTTTGATCGGGAGTTGACCGGTCGGCGAGCGGAAGTTCTCTTTCATCGGCAGTCGCCGCGTAAGATACTTTCCGGTCAAGGTATCGGCGTGGAGCAGCTCGGCGAAGCTTCCCTCAAAGACGATCTCTCCACCGTGCGTGCCCGCATGAGGGCCGACATCCACAATGTGGTCACCAATTTTAATTACATCAGGGTCATGCTCCACCACAAGGATAGTGTTGCCTTTGTCGCGCAGTTTTTGTAGCAACTCGTTTAAGAGGTGTACGTCGTGGGGATGCAAACCAACACTCGGTTCATCGAAGATGTAGGCGACATCGACTAGACTACCGTTGAGGTGCTTCACCAGTTTCAGCCGCGCCGATTCACCGCCTGAGAGAGTATCGGTCTCGCGCTCAAGACTGAGGTACCCAAGACCGATATCGATGATATTCTGCAAGCGGGCAGTCACTGTTTTGAGAACACCGGCTGCAAGTGGATCCTTCTTGATAGCCATTATGACAGGAATGAGCTCACTTACCTCAATAGAGGATAGCTGCGCAATGTTGTACCCACCAATCTTGCAGCCAAGTGCTGCTTGGCTCAAGCGGGCACCGTGACAGAGGAGGCAAGGGCCCATGGCTATGAAGGGCTCAATGGCTTTCTGCGTGCGTTCAGGGCGGGTCTTGAGGTCCCGACGGATAAAGGCTTGGGCAAATTTTTCCACAACCCCCAGATAGCTGGAATTGAAGGTGTTACCGCCAAATTGTGTTTTGAATTTACGGTCCTTGCCATAAAGCAGCAATTCCATCTCATCTGGCGTGTAGTCGGAAAGCTTTTTATCGTTATCGAAAAAGCCGGAGGCCTGATAGACCTCTTTTCCGAACATCGGTATCAGTATCGCACCTTCATTGAGCGACTTGGACATATCCAGCATTTTGTCAGCCACTGGGCCGACCTTGCGCCCCAGACCCTCGCACTCTGGACACCTTCCTGCTGGATCATTGAACGAAAACATATTTGCTTTGCCTATATGCGGCTCGCCTACGCGGGAGAACAGGAGCCTGAGTATGGTTGTAATATCGGTGACGGTGCCCACGGTCGAGTGCGATCCTCCACCCAAACGCTTCTGGTCTACGACCACAGCCATGCTCAAATTCTCCAGCGCATCGGCGTCAGGCTGCGGATAACGGGGCATGAAGTTGCGCAGGAACATACTGAAGTTTTCGCTGAGCAATCGCTGCGATTCGTTGGCAATAGTATCAAAGACGATTGACGATTTGCCGGAACCTGACACCCCGGTAAAGATAGTAATCTTACGTTTAGGGATGCGCAAGGAGACGCTTTTTAGATTATTCTCGCGGGCGCCGCGGATTTCAATATATTCTTGGACGTTGCTATTTGTAATGCTTTTCACTTGATCCTTAATACCCTGGTTTTCTGAGTCAGGCGCACTTTATGCTTTTTGATGGCACTTTTTGTACCTTGTGGATTATACCCAATATTCGCTCACATGGCAATTTCTTGGAACTCAACGCTCCCCTCAATAAGATCTCGTTTCCCCTGGAAAACGAGTGTATCTTTCACTAGCTTGAGGGCATCACCAGCACTCAATGCACATCGTATCACGTGCAATGACGCATTGGAGAAACGACCATTGTCGGTCCTTCGCTGGGAGTATGAAATCTGGTACATCTTTACTGGTGTTCCATTCGCTGCAAGCAGGGTTCTCGCACGACGTACCGGGCATTCCTCCGCGTGTGCATGAGTAATTCCTTCTTGCGTATATGAAACTTGGCTCCCACAACACATGCATAGTTCGTCACGATAGAATCCTGCCGCAAGCGTTTCTACCAAAGAACGCGTCTCTTCATCGAAGAATGTACCCATCGACAACCTCTTTCATTCTTTATCACGCCCAACTGCATATGAGAGGAACGCGTCTGTATCTCGCAAAGAACTACACTTCAGCTTTGTACATATGTTCTCGAAAAGTGGTACAATTAAGACGTCTTTTGTGAAATATTTTGCTTGCTAGTCAGCATACCAGAAATGCTACGGAGGAACATACATGACAATACACGCCACAGGCAGTTTCGCAGTGAAAAGCTGGGATGAAAAACCCTATAGTGAAATCGATGGTCAACCCAAACTCACCCGTGCCGATGTAGTTTATGAGTACCATGGAGACTTTGAGGGTGAGGGGAGCGTAGCCTATCTGATGTGCTATTCCAGCAACAACATCGCCTATTTTATTGGCTATGAGCAGATGACAGGCCGCCTGGGTGATCGCTCAGGCAACTTCGTACTCCAACACAACGGCACATACGAGGCAGGAGCCGTCAAAGACACCGTAACCGTCGTCCCTGCTTCCGCGACAGGCGAGTTGAGCGGACTGCAAGGTTCAGGTAGCACTGGCGGCGATGGTGAAGCCGTTTTCTCCCTCGATTATCAACTTCCGTAACGCACAACTTTAAGACCTAACCGGTCCAGCAACATGTACACCCCACGCGGAACGTTGTGCGCGGGGTGTACATGTTTATTCTCTTCCTTCAGCTACCGTTCCATCACAACGAAAACCCACCCAACAAATTCGCAATTGCCCCCAAACATCCCTTGCGCTCGAACCTGTCTATGTTATGCTCAGGAATCCTCATCGGCAACTGTTCCCCGTCAGGCACCGATCCAGCATGAGCCGTCGGCACTAGGGCCACAGGCAAGCCATGTTTGGGACGCAACGTAATCAATGTCATTTATCGGTTAAAGAAGGCTGATTTCCAAGTAACTTGCCACGCTGCCAAGCGCCTCCAGCAAATCGGTCCTCTCACATAATATGGCGTGGCATCAGAAGAAACTCTTTTGTCGTTCGCTCCTTCTCTTTTTCATCAGACCCCTCGACTCTTTCGCCAAGATATTTGGAGAATGCGCCAAGAAATGCCTGAAAAAGGTCGCATTTCCGGCCCATCTCAGGTATACTTGTTCTTGAGAGAGGAAGAGACACGCGATTCCAGCACGACTCAAGGGAAGACATTCATGAGAATGACGCTCGAAGCATTCCATACCTGGAGCCAACACCTTCGGTTGAGTTCCGAAACCGAAGCGCTCATCGCATCTATTCGCTCATCGCGTCCAATTCGCCGGGTAAGTGGGCGTGCTGGGAACATTACCGGACGCTATCCGAGTCCCAAATTTTAACCATAGTACGCCGAGGTAAATTAGAGGCGCACAGCAAGCCATGGGCCTCTACAAAATGGGAGTTTGTATGCACCTCACATCCCGTCGCTGCTGCTTGACTAGGGTGGATCGTCATGATTGGCATACAACATCAGCAAGCGGCAGAGAGCTAGGGGACAATTGAAGGATGAGCGGTGCTCATCTCCGTGGCGGCCCGCTGCGAATCCGCTCACGAAACTCTTCGAGCGTGAAGCCATATCCTCCTTCTACCCACCAGGTGGCTCCTGCTTCTTGAAAAGGACGGACCACCTCACTTCCTGCCCCCTGGTCGACCGGTGTTTCACCGCTCATGATTACCTCAAAGGGGGTGTGAGGTGTGCGATGAGCACGCACATAGGCCAAACATGCCCGAAACTCATCCAGCGTGAGCCACTCGTGGGTCTCATGATGAATAGCCTTCAGACATACTCCATCCCAACGTGCGGCGCGACGGAAAGGTGCTCGACGAGGCCATCCCCCTGCCACCCAGAGCGGAATACGAGGGGATTGGACTGGTTTGGCGGGAAGGGTGACCTGGTTCACTGTGTAGTACTCTCCCGTAAAGGAAAATTGGTCCTCAGTCCACAACCCTGAGAGGATCTCTAACCCCTCGTCCAGTTGCTTAGCTCGAACCGATGGCTCACTCTCTTCCCCAAAGGCGGCAAAATCTCTCTCCGAGTGCCCCAACCCTACGGTGCAAATCAGCCGGCCAAGCGAAAGCTGATCAAGATTGGCAAGCCGCTCAGCCACGAGCCAGGGACGATGACGAGCCAGAGGGAGAGCCAGGAGACCAATCTTGATTGAAGATGTCTGAAGAGCAATAGCCGTCAAGGCGATCCAGGGGTCAATGACCACTTCATTGCCCAGCAGCACATCCCACACAAAGAACCCGTCCCATCCCGCCGCTTCTGCTTCCATCGCGAGCTGCGCTAAGACACGCGCATCTGCATAGGCACCTGTCGTTGGGACATCCAGTCCAAATTTCATGTTTTCCTCCGTTACGTGTTCATTCATCGCAAGGCAAATGCCAGCTCGTTGCAATATACCTCTGTATTCCTGTCATCTCCTGTCATATTGACGGCCTCTCTTCTACTGTTTTCGTTGGTTCACCTTCGCTGTGAGGTCAGCGATCTGCGTTTCAGCCACCTCAGCTCGCAGTCGCCAGGTCAGCACCTCATCCTGCTGCGTAAGCCAACGATCTCGCTGCTCGGCCAACGTTCGCTCAGCGGTGATGAGACGGTCTACCAAAGCGTCTTTACTCATGCGCAGGTAGCGCTGGTGCACGCGCTGCTCATCTCGATCAAGTTTAACTGCTTGAGGCTGTGCAGATGGCGCAATGGCCAGCGGTTTCGCTCGCCTTCTTGACGAGCCTCGCCAGCTCCGGTGCTGCTCGTAGTACGCCTTGGCCTCCTGATTGTCAAGAATGGCGCTCTCAGATACACCCCGGTGCTCAGGGTCTAGCTCTTTGGACTTGGCAGCAACTGTTGCCAGGGAAACCGGCTGCTTCTTCTTGTAGAGCGCATCGACGCTTTGCCTCACCAGGTCAACGGTACGCTGGCGAAGTTTGGCATAGACCTTCTCCTCTAGCCAGGGATGGGGCTCATGATGGTCGCTTGGGCCTTGGTTGGATCTGGATGACATGACGCTCGTCCTTTCGGTAGGCGATGATTTGATCTATCTCGCGAAGCTCCAATTCGCAGGCTCGCAGCAGTTGTTTCATCTTCTCGGCTTCCAAAATCAGTCCTTCCTGCTCATAGTAGGTAAGGCGCTCCTTGGCCCAGCATTGTTTCTCTTCTACTTGATAGCGCTTTTCAGGTTCTGGTGCCTTCATGGGGCAATGAATACAGTCAAACTGATTTGGACAATAGGCATCGAGCATGCACTCTCCGCCAACTACGGGAACCAGCATCCCAATGCGCTTCCTGGCTGCCTCTGCATATTTCTGGATCTCCTCTGGAGAACGGAGAATAGCCTCACGCACATTGATTTTCGTTGACAATCGAGCAAGAAAAGAAGCATGCTCTTCAGCAACCATTTGAGGAGTTTTCTTACTGTAATACTCGGTCGTCTCTAAATTCTTCTGTTTCAGCCACTCCGCTACCAGATCAATGGGAACTCCCTCGATCTGGACTGCAAAAGTAGCAAAAGCGTGGCGGAGCAAATGCGCTTTGAGCACAACCGGTTTCCCTGTACTCGTCTGAAAGACCAGGCCGTGCAAGAGGAAACGCATGCAAGCGGTAATGGTATGGTCATCGAGATGTTTCCGGGTGTACTGGAAGAGATAGGGTGCAGAGGGGAAACGATGGCTTCGCTGATGAGCTGGATCAAATGGAACACGTGGAAGGACTTCCCCAGGCTGCAATTGATAATGTTCGCAGAGCATGTGTGCGGTTTTCTCGATCAAGTGGACTGATTCCTTGCCAATTCCGTAATTGTGACGCGTCTCAGTCCGCTCTCCCTTGGGCAGAAGGCGTAGCACATAACGGATACGTGGGGACTGATCTTTTGCTTCTGGAGGAGGATCATCCACTAACTGCACAATACAATCTGATAAAAGATTGAGCTGAAGTAACTCATTCGCACGCATACCGGTCGTCGTCAGCAGATCAAGGGCCAACAATCCAAAAGTAGCGGCGGTGTACAGGGGCTCAAGCGGGATGATCACCCCGTCAGTGTGGTCCTGTGCATCCGAGAGAAAGGTTGCCTCACGATTCCCTCTCCAGCGAAGTATCCCAGCCACGTTCGAGCGAAATGGGGATGTGGGTGTATCAGTATGCTCCTCTCGATATCCCCATTGTTGTAACCAGGCTTGTCGGTCAGCTACGACGGTCTTGTCCCCGCGAGATGGACTGGCACTCAGCAGATGGAATTTCAGGAGATCACTGAACCATAATCCTTCCGCTGGTGCTTCATCGGCGATCCGTTCGGCCTTCACGAATTCTAAGAAGATCCCATTCCGATCTTTCTCATAGGCGAACACGCCTCTCTTTGCCTGATTACGCACAGTCCTACTGTATCTCTTTGCTTGTTCTGGAGCCAGGACGAAGCTGGTTCGGTCCCATAATCGGAAATGAAGGCGCTCGACAGGTGGGTCACCTTCTTCGTAACTAAAGTCGAGCGGGAGGTTTGAGTGATCTGGATGGACCTTTGTCAGGGCCTGCTGATAGGCCTGGCGGATATGCAAGAGTCGATTGTAGCGAAAGTGAGCTTCAGCACGCAACGTGGTAAAGTGCGGGACAACGGCTTCCGTTTCTGTTTTCCGCGTCTTCTGTTGCTGCTGCTGCACCTCTTTTCGCCTATCGAGTCCTTCAGTCGTAAAGGGATTTACGACCGGAAGAATAAATGGTCGATAGATATGCTGCTCTGCTTCTGGCAACGTGTTGAACCAGTACCACACTTGCTTCGTAGAGCTGGTGTAGTAACGCAGAAAAGAGAAGCGCACATAGGAACTCTCCTCAGGAACGATTTCCCCCTTGAGATACTTGGGAATGTGAAGATCAGCGTTCCACTCATCCATTGTTTCAAGTCCCAGAGCAGGCAGAATACGAGAGAAGCGTACATGAAGTGATTGCACGATTAGCTCGACTGTACTCACATCGCGATTTCGCGCAGAGAGCACAGACGCGATGAGGGTCAGATGATCTTTCCAGGGTTGCTCAACAACGTGGCGGAGAAGATATCGCACAATACGTTCATGCACAGGTAACCATTCAGCGTGGTGCTCACCGCCTGTTTTCGGAGCAGAGAGCACCTCTGGAGCCACTTTTCCGGCGAGGGTTTCCCAAGGATAGTTTTCCAGTTGTTCATACTTCTTCCATGACATGTTACTGTTCTCCTGCTAAACTGTACAGAAATGCCAGATCAGGCGCATTGGGATACTGGATCACTTCTACATGAAGCGACTTCGTATGCTTGCTGCGATCCTTGCGAGAAGTTGGTGCCTGTTGTTTTCCTGCTCTGCGCTCTTTTAGATAACACTCCACCTCCTCATGCATATGCTGGTGGAAAGCATCACGCGTGTCGTCGTGGCGTTGTTGGTCGAAGTAGTGCTCATAGGCGGCTAATGTCTCTTCACTTCGCCATTGCATGTACTCTACCAGGCCGCGCAACCGCTGCTTGATCTCTGCTTCATTGGCGGCAGTCTCATAGATGTCTCGGACTGATCGTGTGACCAGCCAATGACGCGCTTGGTGGACATCAGCCTCAATTCCAGCAGTTTGGCAGGCCGGATTCCAGTAGTGTTCTCGATACTCCTTAGGGGTAAGCTGGGTCTGCTGGGTGGTGAGAAACAGCGGGACCGTCTGCAGGTCGATCTGCTTGCTTTTCGCCAGGAGTAAGTAGTCCTCAAGTCGGTAGCTACGAGGATCGAAGCGAATACGTTCTTCATCAAAGTATCGTTTGAGTAGAATGACCGTGTCATCGGCAAAGGTGAGCACCTTCGTTCGTCTCCCGAAGCTGCCCTTGTTGAAGGCATTGGCTTTCCGATGGGTTCCCTGAGCTACCCAGTCACCCAGCATCAGCCCTGTCACTTCGGAGACTCTTGCACCAGTATCAAAGAGCAGCCAGGTCACGACCTCATCGCGCTGACGGGTCTGTTTGAGGGCAAGTTGTCTCCCGCCTTCGAGGATCAATCCTGGCAGTTTCGGATCATCCACAATCTGTGGTTTCCAAACTTCATGCTCCAGCTTAAAGTAGCTATCCGATAATCGGTGTCGAGGTCTCTTCTCAGACTCGACCACACCACTTTGCTCAGGCATTCTAGGAATCGTTCCCTCGGGCTCATCAAAGCCAATTCGAGCTTCAACCGCAGCAACGGTAGCTAAGATAGGCTCCACGAGTGGATTGAAAAATGCATAGGAGCCGCGCAATGTCATGATTTGATAGAACAGCTTCAAAGAGGCGAGAAAAATGCGCAAGGTACTGCGCGTTCCGGCGGTAATGGCAACAAACTTCCATCCTTGTCGGTGCAGCTGCACTTTACATTGCAGTTTGCTCACCAGATAGTCTTCTACAGCTTGCTGTACCTGTCGTGAAGGTGCATCCCAGGTGACACCAGCACGGACTTGCCACACATCGGTTTCTAGCCAGGTAAACCAGGGAAGAATCGAGTGGAGGTAGGTCTGGACGGTCTTAGGAGAAAGACGAGCGCTGGCCTCTTTGCCAAACACTGTCAAGGGTAAATGCAAACGATCCTGGCAGTCAAAAACAAGGAAAGGATGACCATGTTCGATTCCTTTAGGACGCAGTACAAACCAATACGAACCCATCTTAGAAAAACTCCTTTCAGTTACATAGTCGTAGTGGCTACCATTATGTAGCTGAAAGGAGTGGTAGACAATATTCAAAGGCTCTATATTACGAAGGGGTTTACTGTCTAATGGGAGTATCTATCCAGTTTGAAAGCGATCGGGTGGAGTTTTGGGCGATTTACGGAATGGAACGAGACAAAGATGTCCTGGAATTTTACGAGCAGTCGTCTCGCATTCCGCTGAGCTATCGTGCCAAATCAGGCAACCGAACCACTCAATGGCATACCCCCGACTTCTTTGTGTTACGCCGCGAGTCGGTAGGCTGGGAGGAGTGGAAGG
>JBBQXY010000163.1:0-12849 GCA_038209195.1 Ktedonobacterales bacterium
TTATCGAGGATGGCCTGGTGTCATTCGCAACCTGTTATTATATTTTTATTACTGTGTATTAGTGTGTTGTTACCGCGTGAGCCTGGCGCATGATTTCTTGCAACTGTTCCACGTGGCTATCTTCGTGTAGTAGGCCCATGATGAAGCGTGTGATGGCGTTGAGTGGGCCGAGTTGTGTATAGGGTGAGTAGGTGACATCGAGGTGTGGCTCGTCCGGCCAGGCATCAAGCATGGCTTTGCGCATGCGACGGCTCTCTTCAAGGCGGTGGCGAACCTGCGCGATGGTTGTGACGGTTCTCCAAGGAGTCTCGTAGCGTGAGCGACCTTCGACGGGAAGACCACGAGCGAGGGTGAGTGCTAAGGCGGCTGATTCTTCGGAGGACGCGGTGCCATGGACAGCGACGTGAGCAAGTGTCCAGGACAATTCGCGTTCAGTCGGGTCGCCAAAAGTGTCATTGGCTTGCGGGTCTTGTGGTACAAATACGACGTCGGCATCAGTTGCGTCAGCGACGATTTGTAGCATGGTATCGACCATCTCGTCGGTCGCGCTATAAAGGTCGGCTTTCTTGAGGTTCTGTGCGAGGTCGGTTAGGGATACGGTGCGGTTTCTTACCGCAGTGAAATCGAGCATGAAAATAGTCTCCATCTAGGTGAGTGATTTTTGTTCCCGGTAAAGGGATGGCAAGTAATGGCTGAAGTCAGATCAGGTATCTGTTGTCAAGCGGATAAGAGATTGTACTTCTATGAAATTACAACATGCTTGTTGGCTATGTTATTCCACTATTGGCATGAAGGGGGTGTTCGTCGTTCGTAGGGACAAGGAGAGGATGAGGTAGTGGATGTGGGGCCTTGTGCTTGTCCTCATCTTGTGGGAAGGATCGACCCCCACCAGGACAGGCACAAGGCCCCCACACCACATCCACTTCCACCCACTGTCCCTACACACGCTGTGACGCTCGTGCAAAAAATGAAACGCACCCGAAATACGTGTGCATCTTGTCAGGTGGGAGGTTCCCGTGTATAGTAGGGCAAGAGAAAGAACAATTGAGGAGTGGGTTTGGCATGGGTGATTACTATGCTGTGCGTCTATGGCAACTGAAAGCGGGCCATACAGGGGCGGATTTAGAGGCATTAGCGAATTCTGGCTATTTGGAGATGCAACGCTGGATACCAGGAGTGCGGCATGTCTCGCTATTACGGGCGGATGGCGATAGAACGGGCGCTTATGTGCTGACAACGACGTTTGTAGACCGTAGCGCCTATACGTATTGGCGGCAAGTTGAGGAAGAGGCACCGGATTACTGGGAACGTTACGCGGCTATTCTCATGCAATGGGAGCATATATGTCATCTGGTGGGAGAGTATAGTGGGGAAGTCGTCCTGGATGTGGGATTGGAATATGGTCGTTGAGGAGAAACGGGCAGACTTGTTAAGGGAGCCGAGGTAAGGAAACCGAGGTTAATGAAGCCGGTACAAAACATGAAGCAAAATTACGGCGTGTTGCGGGTGATACGGGTGCGGTTACCAGCGAATGCGACGACGAATCTACAGGATAAATATCCCTCTGGTTGGTTGCCGGAAGAGCGATTGGTTCACCTGCTAACAAAGAGTGAGACAGTGATTGGACGGGCATTACAGAACGATATTGTTTTGCTGGACCCCACGGTCTCAAGGGAACATGCACGCCTGGTTTTGGATAGCTTTGGATGGCATATTACCAATCTGACGACGCACAATATTGTGCGTGTCAATGGGCATAGCGTTCTCAGCGGGTCGAGTTTTCCGATGCATCCGCAGGATATCCTTATCCTGGGAAGCACTATGCTGCAATTGATTGCGCCGCAGACGAACGTGGTGGTTGTCGCTCCACCGAAAGAGACTGATACAGAGCAGATGGCGACGATGAAGCTTCCTGTGCAGGTGGATGACGAACCCTCTATTTTCAGTGAAGTACCCACCGCGTGGAGGACGCAACAGGAGCTGGGTGGTAAGAGATGGGGGCGATCACCAGTAGTGCCATCACCACAGAGTGTGCAACAGCACTTGTCCGAACCCACGCCGTTGCCAGTGCAGCCTGAGCCTGAATTTGCGCCCGTGCCGTGGGATGAGGAGGACGAGGAAAGTTTGATGGGCGCGGGTGTGACCATGCAGTTCGCTTTACCCCAACGCATGGGTGTGCGCACACGCTGGCTAATCGCGGGCGTTGGCGTGGCTATCCTGTTTATCAGTGCGATTGTGACGCTTGTACTTAACAGTCTGGTTGGCTTCAGGGCGTTGGCTTTGTACGGGGTGCCCAGTATCCTGGCGGCTCTGCTCATTCCAGCGGTGCCGGCGGTGGGCATTAATTTGCTGGTCAATTTTATGGATCGTTACGAGCGTGAACCCTGGTTTTTACGCCTGGCGGCTTTTTTATGGGGCGCGACTATCGCCATTCCACCAGCTTTATTTATTGAAAAGAAGGTGGATGCCGCACTCCAAGGGTTGCTGGGGCCAAATACGAGCGATGTGTTGCGCTCGGCTTTCCAGGGCTTGAATGCTGGCATTACCGAGGAGACCATTAAAGGATTGGGGTTGTTGCTCCTTTTCCTTATATTACGTGATGAATTTGATAATGTGACCGATGGTATTGTCTATGGGGCGTTGATCGGGGCAGGCTTCGCGATGGTGGAGAATTTCCAGTATTTTGCGGTTGATTTTAAGTCATTTCCTGTCTTTTTGATAGTCTACCGCATTGTGCTGGGTTGGTTAGGACATTCGACTTTTACCGTGTGTTTTGGGGCTGCACTGGGCTATGTGCGCCATACAAAGGTGCGCTGGCGACAGATACTCATCCCACTGCTGGGCTATGTCGTGGCCGTGGGGTTGCATAGCTTCTTTGACTTTGTCGATTTCCAGGCCAGTGCAGCATTGAATGCCTCTCCTGGCAATAACGATGTAACGTTTTTATCGCTGCTCGCGCTGATAGGCGATTACATTCCGCCGTTTCTGGCGCAGATGTTCCTGTTGTACATCCTTATTAAGGCGTTGGCCCATGAAGCGGCGGTGATCCGTGAGTTTTTGGCGGTCGAGGTGAGCAACGGTGTGGTGAAGGTGGATGAGTATGCGCTGTTGCAGAACTCGTTTCAGCGCACGAAGGCGGAACGGCGCGTGTGGCGCAAGCACGGGTTCAGACAGTGGTTACGGATAAAGGCATTGTATCAGACAGAGATTGGGCTGGCTTTTCGTAAATGGCATGTCAGTATGGGTGATAAGCCCAAGTTGGGTTATCTGCAACCGGAGGACGCCTATCGCCAGCGCATCAAACGCCTGCGGCAGGAGATCATCGTAGCAGAAGCGAAGGTGAAGCGGTAGAGACAATCATTATTTGACATTAGCTGTTATACTCATGCGAGAAGCGCAGTGTTTAAAAGTGGCGTGGTCGATCGAAGGGAATAGAGTATGGAACGTATACCCAATCAGCCTCGTCTCCTGAATAGTGGAGATGATGACACTAACGTATCTGCGCAAGGGATGCAAGACTCAGCTACGCCTTACATAACGATCCTTGAACATATGCCAGCGTCCGTCCTGGCCCTGGATATGCAGTGGCGCATCATATACCTCAACCACCAGGCAGAAGCATTCTTGCAGAAAACGCGAGCAGAACTGCT
The DNA here is from genome assembly GCA_038209195.1 of Ktedonobacterales bacterium. Taxonomy (GTDB): domain Bacteria; phylum Chloroflexota; class Ktedonobacteria; order Ktedonobacterales; family Ktedonobacteraceae; genus JBBQXY01. The sequence continues at coordinate 3,651 of JBBQXY010000163.1, forward strand.
AGGCCGCACTATATGGGAAGCCATTCCGAAAGCACAAGAAACCCCTTTCCTCCAATGTTGCCAGCAAGCCAGCACCACAGGCAACGTCGTCTCGTTTGAACAGCTTTTTCCTCTACTCAATAGATGGTTTGTGGTCTCAGTTTATCCTTCAGAAGAGAGTATCTGTATTTATTTCCAAGATATTACCGAGCGCAAACATGCCGAAGAGCGTCTAAAAGAGAGTGAGAAGCATTTCCGCTCCTTGATTGAGCACAACGCCGATGGGATGACCCTGACTGATGCGAATGGGATTATGACGTATGTCAGCCCGTCGACGATACACCTCGCAGGCTATTTTCCTGATGAGCTTATTGGTCATCGTATTTTTGAGAGGAAGGTTTACCCTGATAATGGCGAGGAGACCAATCGCTTTTTGGCGCGGGTATTTGAGGAACCGGGGAAAAGCCATTTGCTGGAATACTGCACCACACACAGGGATGGAACCCTCCTTTGGCTGGAAGCCATTGGTATTAATTTGCTGCATGAGCCGAATGTTGAGGCCATCGTCTGGAACTTCCGTGATATTACGCAGCGGAAACAGTTGACGGAGGCGGTCGCCAAGGCGAAAGAACAATTGGAAGCCATCTTGCACAATGTAGCTGATGGCATTCTAGTGGCAGACTCCAGCGGCAGCGTTGTCTATGTCAATGATGTGGCAGCTCGCACATTTGGTTTCCCCTCGGCGGTCGCGATGTTAGCTGCACCAGAGGCATCTTTGGACGAGATATTCAGCCGTTTTGTGATATGGGATGTATGGGGCAGCATTATGCCTTTTGAAGAACAACCAATCGTTGAAGCGTTGCAAGGCAAAAAAGCGCAAGCACTTATTCAGTATCAAGATACGGTAACTGACCAAGGACATTGGATAATAGTGAAAGCACAACCCATTGTTGATAAAGAGGGACAAGTGCAATTTGTAGTCAGCGTGTCTACGGATATCACCGAGCAAAAAGAGTTTGAGGAGCGGAGGGATGAGTTTATCGTGAGCGTGAGCCACGAGTTGCGTACTCCCCTGACAGCAGTGTTCGGCTTTCTGGAACTGCTGAGGGACTATCGAGAGCGGCTTGATCCTGCGAAACAAGCTCAGTTCCTCGAGCGAGCCTTAGAAAACTGTCTGGAGCTAAAACACCTGATCAACTCCATGCTGGATGTCCTGCATACCGGTGCTGCCACGCATCCAATGCGATTGGAGCGACTGGTGGTCAGTGAGTGCGTGCGTGAAGTGTTGGCACAGTTCGATTTAGATGCTAAACAGGCACACGCGCTTACCGTACAGATCCCAGAGGATATTACCGTATGGGCAGATAAACTGTATTTCAAGCAGGTACTGCGAAATTTGCTCTCCAATGCCTTTAAGTATGTACCACAGCAGACGTCCATTCTGCTGAGTGCCACGCACAGAGATGATAGCTCCCAAACAATTCTGTCTACTCCCCAAGTGTGTATATGTGTGCAAGATGACGGCCCTGGCATTCCCCTAGCTGAACAATCCAAGCTCTTTCAGAAATTCAAACGACTCAAACGCGACCTTACCGGTTCGGTGCGAGGAACGGGGCTGGGGCTTTTCATTTGCAAACAACTTGTGGAGCTGATGGAGGGCCATATCTGGGTAGAAAGTTCGGGACGGGCAGGAGAAGGTAGTCGCTTTTGCTTTACTCTTCCTGAAAATGAAGAGCTTACGCCTTCAGAGTGATCAAGTGGTCTGCAAGTGCTCAAAATAGGCGGCCTCGGTGAGGGCGTGGGCGATGATTTCGGCGAAGGAGATAGCCGTTGCTATTGGTATCGTGCGTAACATGCTTACTGATCTGTCATCTAGCCTGTAGAAGCGACCGTGGTTGCGGCGTATCTCCGCGATTGAGTGATCGTCATCGAGTATTCCTAGCTGGCGTGTGGCCCGTTTGATGTGCTGTGCCAGAGGGGGGGTGAAGAGTTGTCCTTTGGCAAGCTTTGCTTCTACTTTGGCATAGCCTTTGCGTTGCTCGGCGACCTGAATGTAGGGGAGGGCAGTTGAAGTACAAAAAAGGCTCCAGCGGATAGGAAAACTGTCCTTTGAGCCATGGGTTATGATATATTTTTTCTGCTTTGCCTCTGTCATCCGCGCGTAGGTTGGGCTATCTTCGCGAGGAGTAAATGTGGGGATCGTCGCGTCAATGCCCTGGTTTTGCTTGAATATGGCGAGGAATGCCTGGATAACGTGTTCAGCCTGGTCATTGGCTATGCCGTTAATATAGCTGTAGGTTGCGTCAGCGGCAGAGTGTGAGCGGGGGTGAGCGACATAATCGTAGATGGTGCGTAGCTTCTCTTGCGAGCATGCACTCAGGTGCTGTTCGTCGGGGACAAAAAGTAAGTCCATCGCGATATGGGTAGCGTGGCTCTGGCGATTAGCGTAGATGAGCGGTTGATGGTGTGAGGCGCACCACTGCCTAAAATCGCGCATGAGCTGTGTCCCCTGGCCGGCAATAACATACCCTTGCTCAAAGGACTGCGTTAAGCGCGACATTGTTCTATAGCTTTCGTGGTTAGTGACTGTTCTTGCTTGTGTAGGAGTATGCTCTTTTTATTGTAGCATCTATTTGGAAGGGAGGGTTGTATCGCTTCTGCTATTCGTTCATCGCGTAGCTTTTGTTGACCTACGCCCTTGTATGTGACAGAGGAACACGTCAGTCCAACGAAGGAAGCGAGCATGAAGAGAGGGGGAGCAGGGTGAGACAAAAGCGACTGCCCTCTCCGGTGCGACCTGAGCTTTCAACCCAGATGCGTCCTTCCATGGCTTCGACCAGGTGCTTGCAAATGGAGAGTCCCAGGCCCGTCCCGCGTATTGGTCCGCCCGTGTCGCGTTTGAGACGCACAAACTTCTTAAAGAGTAGAGGAAGTTCCTCTGGGGGAATGCCGGGACCGGCATCTTGCACACTGAGATAGACAGGAGAAGAGGGATCTGTTTGCGCGGCCTCAATGGTAACAATGGTGTGTGGGGGCACATATTTGAAAACATTGCTAACGAGATTTTGGAGTACATGATACAGGGAGCGAGGGTCCGCACACGCCATGACCTGCTCGTCCACCTGCAACTGGAACGTATAGGCCTGAACATCGCGAGGATCAAGATTGGTCAATACTTCTTGTACAACCTGGCGCACCGCCACACTTTCACAGCGAACGGGAGGAAACGCTCCGGTGGCGGTGGCAGCATCCAAACCTCCATTAACTAGTCTGACGAGCTCTGTATAGTTCGCGAGGGCCCGATTCAGCATGTGGGTGCGTTCTGAAGGGCTCAATTGATCAAAGTATTGCTTGAGCAAATCGAGGAAGCCGCCCAATGAAGTGAGGGGAGTACGTAACTCATGGCTCACATGCTCCAGAAATTGCTCTTGGAGGGCATTGATCTGGCACTGCTGCTCAAAGGCAAGTGCCTGATGGCGTTCTGCTTCTAAGGCATGCACGCGTTCTTGCTGCGCAACAAGTGTTTGTAGGCGAGCCTGATGGACGAGGTCAACGGCTGTCCGTAACCAGCAGATTGTCAGACCAAGCAGGAGTGCAATGCCAAAGCCCAGCACTACCCTCTCCGCCAAAACCGGAGTAGATTCACCTTTCGCCAACAGAAAGCGATAAATCAGCCCCATAGCCAGAGCAGTGGATAACAGACTGATGAGGAAGCCTCGATAACGAAAGAGCCAGCAGAGACAGATGATGGACACGAGCATGCTGGCTCCATTTTCCACGCGAGGAAAGAAGAACCAGAGTCCAGGAATTGCTACCACGTAGGAGAGAATAGCGATAAGCAGACGTTTGCCACGGGAGAGACTCAGCAAAGAGAGCGGGAACAGGTGTATTTTCCGCAGAATGGTCCCCATAGTATAAGGTTGCTTCATCAGTCTCCATCCTTCACAATACATGATCCTTCTGCTATGAAAAATGTGCTCTTTTCAGTAGGAAATACCCCTTTAGTAAGGAAATACCCTTTCAGCAGTACTTAGGACCTTTTGAGTATCAAAGACAGTATAGTTGAGAAATAGGTCGCTGTCTACTGTACTTTACTATTCTCTTTCCCTGGTTGATGTTTGTGATAGAATGTCTGTAGCAGTTAGACAGCAAAGGAGCTAGTTTTTGAGCGTAAATAACTATTTGGAGATTTATTATTTTATGCGCCTCACCCGTGCTATGGAAGATCGTACACGAACGCTGTTTTTACAGGGGCGTGTCATGGGCGGTGTGTACACGGCACAGGGGCACGAGGCAACTACCGTTGGAGCGGCGATGGTGCTGCGCGACGGGGACTGCATTGTACCACAGCATCGAGATCTGGGGATGCATCTGGTACGTGGTGGATCGCCACGGGCAGTGATGTGTCAATGGCTGGCGCGCGGTAACTCGCCCACGCTGGGGCGTGATGGACAGATGCACATTGGCGATATGCATCATGGTATTGTGCCAATGATCAGTTTGTTGGGCGAATCGCTGCCAGTAGCTTGTGGGGTAGCGTTGACGATGAAGATGCGCAAGCGATCAACCGTTGTACTCGCTTCCTGTGGTGATGGCGCAACCAACACCGGGCCATTCCATGAAGCATTGAATTTCGCCGCCGTACAGAAACTGCCCATTGTGTTTGTGATTGAAAATAATGGCTATGCTTATTCGACACCGACATCTAAACAATTTGCGATACAAAACCTCTCGGATCGCGCCCAGGCGTATGGGATGCCAGGCAAGACGGTCGATGGCAACGATGTGCTGGCGGTGATGGAGGCGGTAGGGGAAGCGGTGGAGCATGCACGCAGCGGACAGGGACCTGTCCTTATCGAGTGCAAGACATTTCGTGTGCGCGGACATTCAGAGGCGGATAAGGCCGACTATGTGCCAAAAGAGTTGCGCGAAGAGTGGCTGGCAAAAGACCCCATTGTGCGCTTTGAAGCGTACCTGATGCAGAAGCATAGCTTGACGGAGGCCAATAAGGCAGAGATAGAGGGTAGGATTAAAGCGGTGATCAATGATGCCGTGAGCTACGCGGAGAATAGCCCTGATCCTGATGCTGAGACGGTGGCGGATTACGTGTATGCGCCCGATGGGCCTGTGGCAATTGTTGGCGAGCCGGGTGCCGAGGATGCGCGCTATGTCAATGCCCTGGATCGGCGAACTGGCGAACCGTTCAACACAGTAAAAGAGATAGAGGAGGCGGTGGGACGGCGATGAGCACAGTAACCTATTTAGAAGCGATTGGGCAGGCCATTCGTGAAGAGATGCGACGCGACGAAGCCGTATTCCTGCTGGGTGAGGATGTCGGGAACTATGGTGGAGCCTTCAGAGTGAGCGCGGGTCTGCTGGAAGAGTTCGGGCCTGAGCGCGTGATTGATACGCCGATGGCTGAAGCGGCGATTATTGGTTCGGCGGTGGGAGCGGCCTTGATGGGCATGCGCCCGATCGCGGAGATGCAATTCATTGATTTTATCACCTGCGGCTTTGACCAGATCATCAATATGGCGAGCAAAATGTATTGGCGTGTAGGGATGCCGGTGCCCATGGTGATCCGTGGCCCTTCGGGTGGTGGTACCAAAGGAGGCCCGTTCCATTCAGCCAGTCCCGAGGCCTGGTTTTTCCACGCACCAGGGATCAAGGTGGTGGTGCCTTCGACGGCCTACGATGCCAAGGGGATGCTGAAGGCGGCTATTCGGGACAACAACCCCGTGCTGTATCTGGAACATAAGCTGCTCTACCGTTTGCCGGAACTGCGCGAGGAGTTGCCCACGGAAGACTATATCGTGCCACTGGGCAAGGCTATTACGCGGCGCGAGGGTGAGGACATGACGCTGCTCACCTATGGGGCGATGGTGCATCAATGCTTGAAGGCGGCCCAGACGCTGGAGGAAGAGGACGACCTGGAGGTCGAGGTGATCGATCTGCGCAGCCTCTCACCACTCGACCGCGAGGCGATCCTGGAATCGGTCAAGCGCACGAATAAGGTCTTGATTGTACACGAGGATACGCTGACTGGTGGCATCGGTGCGGAATTATCCGCTATTCTGGCCGAGGACCTGTTCGAGTATCTGGATGGGCCAATTACGCGTGTCGCAGCCCCCGATGTTGCCTTCCCGTATGCACCGCCCTTGGAGGCGGCGTATCTACCGAATGCTGAAAAGATTCTTAAAGCGGCGCGGAAGCTGGCCGCTTACTAGCGTGAGGTTTTAACAGGACGGGCCGATAAATCGGCAGTGGCGGCGATAAATTGCGCCCTACGGATAGGCGGGGTAATTCGTCAATGAGCATAATTGGGTCATACGGAGGGCCGGGGTATTTCTTGAAATTTGAAATGTAGTACAAAGGAGTTCGTACATGCCAACGCCGGTTAAGATGCCACGTTTAGGGGAGTCGGTAGCCGAGGGGACTGTGGGTTCCTGGTTGAAAAAAGAGGGCGATTGGATCGAGAGAGATGAATCGCTGGCAGAAATTATTACCGATAAAATTAATGCTGAGCTACCGTCGCCCGTGGCGGGACGATTGACGAAGATATTGGTTCAGCCCGACGAGACGGTTGCCGTCGGGGTGGATATCGCGCTGATCGAGGAGGACGCTGACGTTTCTGCAGCCCCTCCGGCGCAGGCCGCTCCTGGGCCCGACGCGGCTCCGGTAAAATCGGTGGCACAGGCGGCTACGCCCGTGATGCAGCAGAGTAGCAATGGCTCTGGGAATGGCGCGAAGGTGGCTCCGGCGCGGCAAGACGAGGAGGAGCGGCAGCGTATTTCGCCACTGGCTCGTCGCATGGCGCGTGAACATGATCTCGACCTGAATGATATCGCGGGTACAGGGACAGGCGGGCGTGTACGCAAGGAAGACATCCTGGCCTATGTGGCCCAGCGGCAGGCGGCTCCCATTGCCGTGGCGTCAAGGACAATGGAGGCACAGCCGAGTACGCCAGCAGTAGCGGTACCTGTAGGGCAGAAGCCGGTGCAGACAACTGAGGTGGGGCCAGACGAAGAATTGGTGACGCCGAGTCGCATGCGGTTGGCCATTGCGGAACATATGGTGCGCAGCAAACGCACTTCGCCGCATGCCACTACGGTGGTAGAGGTCGATATGACCAACATCGCGAAGTGGCTGGAAAAGAATAAGGCGGCGTTTAAGCAGCGCGAGGGTTATAGCATTAGCTATGTGCCGTTTGTGATGAAGGCCGTCTGTGAGGGGATTCGCAAGTTTCCGATGATGAATTCAAGCTGGACGGAAGATAACAAGATCATTGTGAAGAGGCACATCAATCTCGGTATGGCGGTGGCTACCGATGCCGGATTAGTGGTGCCGACGCTCTATGACGCGGATCAATTTACGCTGGCTGGCTTAGCAAAGCAGATCGCGGCTGTTGCGCAACGGGCGCGAGCGAATAAGCTGACGCTCCAAGATATGCAGAATAGCACATTTGTGGTGAATAATCCGGGAACTTTTGGTACAATTATCTCAGTGCCGATTATTAACCAGCCACACGCGGGTATCTTGAGCATGGATTCTGTGGTGAAGCGACCCGTTGTGATCGAGGATGATGCTATCGCGGTACGCTCGATGATGTATCTGTGCCTCTCGTTTGATCATCGCATCCTGGATGGCGCGGGCGCGGGCGGCTTCTTGCAGGCTGTGCGTACCAAATTGCAGAGCTATGGACGCGAGATAGACGTATATTAGTGCAAGAGACATTATGGCTAGTAGTAAAGGTGTTGATAGCCACAGACATAGCATGATGGTATGATGTGCCTAATGCGTCCGGTGTGTCTACAGGCTCCTTTACCCAAACAAGGAAACAAATTATGACGACCATCATTCCAGAGCGACGTCCAGAATGGTTACGGGTGAGACCGCCAAAGGGTGAAAATTACGATAATTTAAAGCAACTGATGCGCAGCAAAGAACTGCATACGGTGTGCGAGGAGGCGCGTTGTCCGAATATTGGCGAGTGCTGGGGGCATAAAACGGCCACCTTCATGATCCTGGGACGCGTCTGTACGCGCAGTTGTGGTTTTTGTGCCGTGGAGACGGGACGCCCGATTGGCCTGGATTGGGAAGAGCCAAAACGGGTGGCTGAAGCTGTGCAGAAGATGGGCTTACGTCACGCGGTCGTAACCTCGGTCAATCGCGACGAGTTGAAAGACGGTGGAGCGGCTGTTTTCGCTGCCACGATTCGCTGGATTCGCCGAATGAACCCGGACTGTAAGGTGGAGGTGTTGACCCCAGATTTTAAGGGCGTACACGATGCATTACAGGTCGTCATTGATGCGAAGCCTGATATTTATAATCATAACGTGGAGACCGTACCAAGACTCTATAAACAGGTGAGGCCGCAGGCGGTCTACAAACGCTCGCTCCAGGTCTTGCGGTGGGCGAAAGAGATGAATCCCATGGCGCGCACGAAGTCGGGCTTTATGCTGGGGTTGGGTGAAACCTGGGATGAGATTATTGAGGTGATGCACGATATGCATGAGCATGACGTGGATATCCTGACGATAGGGCAATACCTCCGACCGTCATTCAATCATCTGCCCATTCAACGCTATGTGCCACTGGAAGAATTTGCCGCGTTAAAGGCTGAGGGCAAAAAGATGGGCTTCCGCCATGTGGAATCCGGCCCATTTGTGCGCAGTTCATATCATGCTCATGAACAGGCTGACGGAGCGATGAGTGTGAACGCGGCAGGTGAGTAGCGATGAGAGCAGCCATTAACCAGCTCAACCTCGCGTATGACGATCATGGCATAGGACAACCGGTGCTGTTTTTGCACGCCTTTCCGCTCAATAAAAGCATGTGGAGTGGCGAGTTATTTGCATTGCTCGCGGAGGAACGGTATCGCCTGGTATCGCTGGATTGGCGCGGCTTTGGAGAAAGCGATATTCCAACGGATGTTACGACGATGGAGACGTTGGCTGATGATGTTGCTGGATTGATGGATGCGCTGGGGATGCAAGATGCTGTCCTCTGCGGGCTTTCCATGGGTGGGTACGTGGCGTTTGCTTTCCTGCGTAAATATCCACAGCGGGTCAAGGGGTTGATTCTGGCAGATACGCGTCCAGGCGCGGATACCGCCGAGGCAAGGGCGAACCGTGAAAATGTAGCGCAGATCGCCGAAACGCAAGGGACGGATGCAATAGCTGATCTCCAGGTGCCGAAATTGCTCGGGGCCAATACCTTG
>JBBQXY010000164.1:0-12832 GCA_038209195.1 Ktedonobacterales bacterium
TGCGGCTCAGAATGACGGAGGGTGCGGCTCAGAATGACGGAGGGTGCGGCTCAGAATGACGGAGGGTGCGGCTCAGAATGACGGAGGGTGCGGCTCAGAATGACGGAGATTCTTCGCTGCGGCTCAGCATGACAAAGCTGCGCTCAGGGTGAACTTTGCCTTATCCCGATAGTCGTTGTTAGTACTTGAGAGGTCTATTATGCCGAGCGGACCACTGGAGAATATTATAGTGTCCACCGGAACACTCGCTCCGCTACAGGAGCAGGAGCCGACGCAGGAAGAAGAGACGCGTGGCAGTTTTCTTATCAACCGGAATTTTGCTCTGCTGGCTATTGGGCAAGCCATCTCCAATATAGGGGATTTTGTCTATAGCACGACACTGCTTGTCTGGGTCTTTATACTGACCCACTCGGCTGGCGCAATTAGTGGTGTCTTGATTGCCCAATACGCTCCGGTCTTCTTGCTCGGCCCTATCGCGGGCGTCTTTGTCGATCGGTGGAATCGCCGCCAAACGATGATCGTGACTGACATCGTGCGGGCCGTTGCTGCTCTGTTGCCCTTTGTCGTGCCGGATTTCTTACGTCTGCCGACCATCTATGTCAGCGTTTTTCTACTTTCGTCTTTCTCGCGCTTTTTTATGCCCGCCCGGTCTGGTATTTTGCAGGTGATTGTTTCTGACAAGCAGCAGACCCAGGCGGCCTCTATCAGCCAGGCGACCTTTGCGCTCTCATTTATCGTTGGTCCAGCCATTGCTTCGCCGCTTTACTTTCTCGTGGGGCCGTTTGTCGCCTGTCTCATTAACGCGCTCTCATTCCTGGTCTCCGCGTTGTGCCTTAGCCTTATTCGCGCACCACGCGAGGCATTGCATCCTTACGCTTTTGCTAGGGAGCAGTCAGTGATGGGGGTACGCGTGGTCGTGCGTGAATTGCTCGCTGGCTTGCGCTTCGTGGCGCGGACACGGGTCTTGCTGATGGTGACCTTTCTTGCCTTGATAGCGATGTTGGGAGCGGGTGCTTTGAACGCGCTGGACATCATTTTTGTGAGCCGCAATTTGCATGCTGATCCCTCTCTCTATGGCCCCCTGGTGGCGGCAGGTGGGGTTGGCACGTTGATCGGTGCCGTCGCTATTGGCTTGTTAGCGCGGAAGGTTGCGCCGAAATATATTCTGGCCGGGAGCGTCTTCCTGCTAGGATTGGGCATTATTGTCTATTCGTTTCAAACGTGGATCGTTATGGCGATCATCGTCAACTTTTTTGCCGGTATGCCGCAAGGTGGGATCGATGTTGGCTTTGGCCCATTGCTGATTCATGCTACTCCACAAACCATGATGGGGCGTGTGCAATCGGTGATCGAAACAGCTATGTTTGGTATCAGCCTTGTTTCCATCGGCTTGGCTGGTTACTTGGGGCAGTTTGTGCCGGTCAACATCATCTTTGCTCTGGGCGGTCTTTTGGTTCTCATCGCGGGACTCTTCGGCTGGTTTGCCCTGCCCAATCCAGCCAAAGAGCAGTCTAAACAATTATCGTCAACACCACTGTAAGGAGAAAATGTAATGGCTGACATTCGTTTACAACGTATGGCCCAGGTGCTGGTGCATTACTCGCTAGGTATCAAAAAAGGTGATCGTCTGGCAATTCAAAGCGAGCCAGCGGCTGCTCCGTTGGTGCGTGAGGTCGTGCGCGAGGCCATGCGGGTCGGCGCGCACCCAGAAACGTTTATTGCTATCCCCGGTGTGCGTGAGATTGTGCTCAAAGAGGGTTCGGACGAGCAATTGGCCTATATCCCACCCTCGTTGCGCATGGTTATCGAGGAATATGAGACACAACTGCAGATTTTGGCCCAGGATAATACAAAAGGTATGAGCGGTGTCGATCCGGCTCGTACTGCGCTGGCTCAGCAGGCCATACGTGACTTGTCTCATACGTACATGCAGCGGTCGGCGGATGGGTCATTGCGCTGGTCTATCGCCATGTTCCCCACCAATGCCTATGCTCAGGATGCGAACATGTCCTTGAGCGATTTTGAAGACTTCGTCTATCGCGTCTGTTTTCTGGACGATGAGAATCCGGTGGCGCGTTGGCAAGAGCTGGGGCAGAAGCAGGAGCGCCTGGTACAATGGTTGCGTGGAAAACGCAAAATACATGTGCGCGGCCAGGATACTGATCTGACCTTTTCGATTGATGGACGCCTTTTTATCAACGATGCCGGTCACTACAATTTCCCAGGCGGAGAATTCTTCACTGGACCGGTCGAGGATTCGGCGAATGGCGTTATTCGCTACAGCTTCCCGGCCTCATTTGGTGGGCGTTCTGTTGAGGATGTGCGTTTACGCTTTGAAAATGGCGTGGTTGTGGAGGCTACCGCTGCCCAGGGGCAGGACTACCTGGACAAAATGTTAGCCCTCGACGAAGGCGCACGGCACTTGGGCGAATTTGCCTTCGGCAATAACCGCAACGTGGATCGCTGCACGAAAAATATCCTCTTCGACGAGAAAATGGGCGGCACAGTTCACCTGGCTTTGGGAGCGAGCATTCCGCAGACGCTCGGTGTGAACCAGTCGGTGTTGCATTGGGATATGGTCTGCGACCTGCGCAATGGCAGTGAGATTCGTGTTGATGATGAACTCTTCTGCAAAGATGGAGAATTTGTCGTCTAGTAGACTGTCAAGCTTCATTCAGTAAGCGGAGCAGCACGGCATGTGAGTGTGCGTAAGGACAGGGGATGAGGGGATATGGATGTGGGGGCCTTGTGCCTGTCCTTGGTGGGGGTTCGAGACTTCTCACAGGACGAGGACAAGCACAAGGCCCCCCATCGACCGCCGCCGCGGCCCCTTGTCCCTACACACGCCACTCCCCAGGCTTATTTGAGATGTATTGAGCACAAGGGGCAGCAGGTTGCGCGGCCCTCTTTCTTTAGAGCATAGGCTTAATCGCGAGGATCGTATATGTTGTGACGCCACCGGGCGTCGATACACTTACTGCATCGCCTTCCTTGTGACCTATCAGCGCTTTACCGACAGGAGATTGATCGGAGATAAGGCCTGTTTTGGGATCGGCTTCAAATGTCTCCACCAGCTTGAATGTGCGCGTCGCGCCGCTATCCGTTTCGACATTCACCTGCATACCGATACGGGCTACCCTCGGACCATCTGAGGCTCCGTGCATATCAGGGGTCATCACCACTGCAACCGCGAGCAATCTCTCCAGTTCTATAATCTCACCCTCCACCTTAGCCTGCTCGTGTTTCGCTTCCTCGTATGCGCTACTTTCACTGATATCACCCGCTTCTTTGGCATCGTGAATATAATCCGCAACTTCTTTGCGCTTCACTGTGCGCAAATACTCAAGCCGCTCCTGTTTTCTCGCGAGGCCCTCGGGCGTCAAATGATAAATTTTGCGCTCAGACTTTGCGTCACTCTGTCCACCAATACTCATAAAAAAACTCCTCCCTGGACTTGAGGCACTCGAACGATTTCTTGCCTCTTTCAGATTTCCGTCACTCGCTGTGTTTGCTCTCGTCTCATGTTCTTCCCCCTTGTCACAACCGCTACGTTATGCTCTCGGCTTTCCCTTTTTTGAGAAGAAGATTCTTCTTATACCCTTCGTTCAGTATATATCTTGGTAAAAGGTTGGGAAAGCGGACGGATTCCCCGACAGCACTCGGTTAAGCTTGCACGAAAATGGTTGTATTGGGTTGCTGCCAGGTCTACATTGATTGAGGCGACAATTTAGTACGTACCGGGCGATAACGATACGCAAGTCTCAATACACATGAATGGAATTATACGGTGGAAAGTAGCGGACGTCAAGTGCAAGAGAGCACATATTTTGCTTTCACCGCTTACCCTTCGTCTACTACATTGTCTACTATGTTAAAGGAGCGCGGGTTACTCTCATTGACACCATACGTTATGCAAACTACAATACATGAAATTTGGCGTGACTTCGATGATCTTAATGGTTCTGATTGAAAAGGTATTGCTGGGTATAATATGCGAATCATTCATCATTTAGACGAAATGACTGAAACTGCGCGTGGTTGGCTGTCTGGCGGATCAGTAGGGTATATACCTACGGCAGAACCAGTACACGAAGGACTGTTACAACTGATACAGGCTGCACGGCAAGAATGTGAAATCAGCGTCGTTAGTATCTCTGCTCAACCCATGAGCTCTGAGTACGGCGGTTTGACGCGTTCTTCCGCTGATATCGCCCGTGATCTGCAACTTCTGGAGACAGCGCAGGTGGATATTGTCTTCTTTCCGCACGTCGAGGATCTTTTCCCAACAGATTTTTCCACCCATATCATACCCGTAGGTTTCATTGCTAAACAACTGGAACGTATCAGTAGTGCTGATTTTGTACGTGACTTTACTACTGGTATGATGAAACTGTTGCAACTCGTGCGACCTGATGTGGCTTACTTTGAGCAGAAGAGTGCTCTCCAGGTGGCTTTAATTCGCCAAGTGGTTCGTGACCTGAATATTGATGTTGGTCTACGTATTCTGCCAACGAGGCGTGAGGATAGTGGCCTGGCGATGAGTGGCTATAATCACCTCCTGACTACGACGGAAAGACAGGCTGCCAGTAATATCTATGCCGCTTTGCAGAAAGGTAAAGCCCTGATTGAAGGAGGGGAGCGACATTCGTCAGTCATCATCACAGCTATGCAAGCCCACATCGCTGCCGAACCTCTGCTGGCATTGGATTATGCCGCTGTTTGCCACCCCGACCTGTTCAACGAGTTGGACGAAGTAGCTCCCAGAGCTATGCTTACAATTGTCGCCCACATGAGAAATATACGCCTCACAGACAATATCGTCTGGTTGGGTGGTGGTCACTGGTTGTTGTGATCGCTAGCAAACATGTTTACTTTTAGGCAGTGTTGCCACTATAATTAGATTAGCGGTTGTGCTTCAACCAATGGAGCTACTTTTGCATTACCGCATGATGAAGGAGGCCATAATGCCTATCATTCTAGGTCAGCTTTTACTTGCCGCGATCATTGGGTATCTCTGGGGCTCCATCCCCGCTGGTTATTGGATGGGGAAATTGCTTCGTGGCAAAGATTTTGATATTCGAGACTATGGCAGCCACAAGATAGGCGCAACCAATGTTCTGCGTACACTAGGCAAAGGGCCAGCCGCAATAGTCTTTATTTTTGACCTCTCAAAAGGGGTGGGGCCAACGCTTGTCGCGCTCCTCGTCCCGTTCCTGCATGTGTCCGGTTGGGGGCCAGCGGTGGCTGGTATCATGGCTTTGCTTGGTCACTGTTACCCGGTGTTCATCGGCTTCAAAGGTGGTAGAGGTGTGTTGACTGGAGGCGGTGCTCTTCTGGTTATTTCTCCCGTGATCTTCTTGATTGCTCTGCTCATGACCGCTCTCACCATCGCTACTACACGCTACGTTTCGCTGGGCTCAATCGTAGGTTCTCTCTCCTCGATTGTCTTCGGACTCATATTTTTCTTCGTCGGATTGGCGAATCCCAACTTTTTTGTGCATGTCACCCTTGCCGATTTGGTCTATTTACTCGTAGCTCCCGCTATTGTCATCATCTTACACTATGATAACATCGGTCGCTTGCTCTCTGGCACAGAGCGCAAAATTGGGCAGAAGGTGCAGCTTGAAGAAAAGCCAGCATCCAACACTAGCTCCTCAGTTTAAGATACTATTAAGCATGATCCAAAGGTTTATGATTGGTGGGTAGGGGCCAATTATTACCTGTCCCCCGGACAGGGTGCGGTCAACGGGACGGGCCGATTATTACCTGTTATTACCTGCCCCCAGGCAGGGTGCGCGCCCTACGGATGGGTTGTTGTGCTCTTGTCAGGGAATGACGTTGGTTTCCTCGTTGAGGGCAAGGACAAAGCGGGCGAGTACCTCGGCAACTTCGTCTATATCTTTCAATGAGGCAATTTCAGAACCCGTGTGCAGATAGCGACAGGGAATGCTGACCAGCCCGGTAGCAACGCCAGCGCGTGTCACCTGGATGATATCCGTATCGGTGCCTGTGCCAGCCGCTTGCGGGTCGATCTGATAGGCGATACCAGCATCATCTGCGGCGGCTACCAGCATGGCGTAGACGCGAGGGTTGATGTTGCCACCGATGGTGATAACTGGCCCGCCATTGAGCTTGACATCGCCAATCTCGTGTTTAGAGGTCTGTGGATGGTCGGAAGTATAGGTCACATCAACCGCTACGGCAATGAGCGGATCAATCCCGTAAGCACTGGTACGCGCTCCGCGTGATCCGACCTCTTCCTGTACTACTGCCGCGAAGAAAACACTGGCTTTGAGTTTGTCGCGCTGCTCGTAAATACGGCGTACCGCTTCAGCGACCGCGAACACCCCTGATTTATCATCTAATGCGCGCGATACCACTAAATCGCCACGGAGCGGTTCAAGTTCGGCTGCTCGTGTGGCAACGCTGCCAATCTGTACCAGTGCTTGAGC
Source organism: Ktedonobacterales bacterium (assembly GCA_038209195.1). Taxonomy (GTDB): domain Bacteria; phylum Chloroflexota; class Ktedonobacteria; order Ktedonobacterales; family Ktedonobacteraceae; genus JBBQXY01. Next base: position 6,453 of record JBBQXY010000164.1, read on the forward strand.
CTCTTCTTGGCTGGCGACGCCTATATCAATCCAGAGTTCAGAGAGCTTGGGGGCTTTACCGCGCTCTTCACCGGAGAGGAGATGGGCGGGTTTGCGCCCAATAACGCCCAGGACTGGGCCTTGTGGGGTATGAATGTGTACGCGCTCACCGGGCAACGTAGAAGGATCGAAGCCGCCGATAGGGGCGAAATAAATAAAGCCTTTGTCGTCGATATAGCGCACCAGGAAGCCCAATTCATCGCAATGGGCGGTCAACATCACACGCGGCGTACCGGTCGGATTGAGTGTAGCAATGACGTTGCCGTGTACGTCTGTGCGTACCTCGTCGCTGATCTGTTGCAATTCTTCGCGAATAACCTGTTGGACCCGTTGCTCGAAACCGGAAGGACTAGGGGCCGCGATCATGCGGCGTAAAAAGGCAGTACGAGATTCTTCCATAAAACTGCTCCTTTTTGCAAGGTGAAAAACCTGATGCCCACAAGGGGCATCACTACATGTAGTGATGCCCCTTGTGGGCATCAGGCAGGTTTCCGAATAAGCTCAGCAGGATGCCCGGAAAATCTTGCCATAGGTAGCTGGCTAGCGTACAAACTGCTTGAGCACTTCATCAACACCCGGATGCGAGCGATTGAGGCGTAAATCCTCGGCTCCTGTAGGGTCCGTATGAAGAAGCAAAATGCTTTGCTGAATACATGTATTCAGCAGTTCTCGGGCCGACTCTCGTGTGAGTCGTCCACGGAAACGGTTTTTGGGATTGACTGGGTCGCCAATAAAGTTAGAGACGCCAATAATAGTCCGCCAGGACCAATTGCGATCGATATAATCGAGAAATTGTAAAAACTGTGGGTCAAGCACCTCCATGGGAGGCGTACCATTACTATAGGACTGACTGCTGGTGCCCGTGCCATTGGAAATTGAAATAGCGGGCATGGCCCCGGTAGTACCGGAAGAAGGCATTTGCCCATAGCCGCCATTTGTATTGGTCGGGAGTATAGCAGGGACAGGAGGCGTTCCCCCTGGCACTAAAGGCACAAATTGATTCGCACTACTGATCAAATCTCGGCTGACGGTTCCTGGTATACCAACGACTATAACAGTTTTGTTTAGACGTAACTTCAATCGGGCACTGATACGTGTGAAATCTTTATCACCGGTCATCAGGACGAAGGTAGAAATGGTGGGACGATCAAAAACAGTTTCAATAATATCCATCAACATATTTAGATCAACCGTACTTTGTACGACCGTACTCTGTACAATTGTGCCGGAGCCACCCGTACTGACAGCGGGCATGTGACCAGTATTACCAGTATGTTGAGTATTGGAATATCCCAGCGGACCAGTGCTACTCTGTCCAAGAGGGCCGGTTGGAGTAGATTGGCCATAAGAATTCTGATAGGGGAGAGCTTGCCTAGCTGCTTCGCGTTGTTGATATTCAGCTATGCCATAGCCCTCATCAGTCGGTGGTTCTTCTGCTGGTAATAACATGTTCTCATCAAGATCGTTCTGAATAGGGAGCGGTGCTTCTTGATAAGGAGGCCAGTCATTGCCAACATTTGGGTTAGTAAGAGCGGGTAGTGGTCCAGAATTGCCAGTCGTCGTCGGCCATTGACGTGGTAAACTACCTGTTCCCTGTTCCCCGGCGTAACCGGATGCTCCAAGGGCACCGGTGGGGGTATTACCAGGGTAGTGGACAGTTCCCATACGAATACGGTCGCGCTGCTTCGCGGGACAATCGACACGGTCGATCATCGCCGCAGTCAGGCTACCTTTAAAAGGCTCTGGCTGTCGTGACCAATCCGCGTAAGCACGTGCCACCATAACCGTCCCATAACGACGGGCGACAGCAATAAGCTCCTGGGGATCAGGTTCTCGCCTCTGTATATTCAACATACTGTAACGGATGTTCTCAAAATCGATGAATAGAGCAATATCTTCGGGCATTATCTTCTTCTCCTCTCGTGGGGAGAAACCGCGCAGGCCAAGATTTTATTATGATTTGTTCAGGTGCTCGGAGACCTTCCAGTACATCCTATAGCTAAGAGCATATCATACTTTATGAGTAAAGTCGAGAGGTCTGCGCTTTACTTTACGGTACTACTATGATATAGTTTCATTAGAAATGGCTAGCAAAGAGTAAATACAATGGAGTTAACAAAAATCAATCACCTCGATGAGGCAGTTTGTCCGGTCGCACGAACCGCTGAGATAATCAGTGGGAAATGGACGTTGCTCATTATTCGTGATTTGGCTGCGGGTGTCCAACGCTTTAACCAGTTAGAACGCTCATTACATGGTATCAGCCCTAAAACTCTTTCAGAGCGTTTACGTTCGCTTGAAGAGGATGGCATTATTACGCGTCAGACCTTCTCGGAAGTACCTCCTCGTGTAGAATACTCGCTTACCCCAAAGGGTCTGGACCTTGTCCAGGTTATCGATAGTATGCGCTTGTATGGTAAACGCTGGCTCTGTGGCAATGAGAAGCAGTATCATTCCTAAATTGTCCTCGCCGCTTCCTTATCTACCTGTAGCTTATAGTCAGTAATTGTACAAAAACCGGGGATGAAACCCCGGTTTTTTTATGCGTGCGCAAAGTACAAGGATAGTGAATTAGCGGACGGCACCAACCAGTTCACGATTCGTTAGGAAGCGATGAAGTACGCCTTCAATTTCTGCTGGCTGCTTCTCTTCTACTCCACCTTCTGACCTACATACCAACTCATAGAGGCTGGCGACATCATAACGCATTTGAACTTGAAGTTGACCGTCGCTATTGAATCCTTCTACGAAGAGGCCATCCTCTTCTTCGTGGATCGCGATACTCTTCACGCCGATTTGATCGAGCACTTGTCCTACCGCAAGCAAAATGTTCGCATAGCTGAACGTGGTCCGCATTGATTCCTCCTGAAAACTTTGGAGATAGCTCCCTGTGATAGTTATTAATGAGTAGACTACATTGTCCGCTGCAAACTTCACATTTGGGGGTGGAATAGCCTGCAGTTTCTTTCTTACTACACCGTTTTAGTTTAGCATATCAATCAGAAAACGTCAAGGTTAATGCGTCTTCAATTTTCTCTATGATAGTAGTCTCCTCAATGGTAATCTTTGGGCGAGAGAGTTGTCAACGCCCCTGGTACCATCGGGCTAATTTCACGCTCTTCGCCAAATTGCCTCAAAAATGTGTTGTCTATCCTCCTCGGTTACAAATAGGGAAGAATTAGAACGCTTGCTCCTCCAGGTTCGCATCCTGCTTAAAAAACACGAATCACGAAAAGGAGGGAGCAATGAAGCAGTTCCAGAGCATTGAGAAATTAGACACTGGGATTTTGTACGTATTAGAGCTTACATCTAGCGTTTCCGTGTTACTGTTAGCCTTCGGGCTTATCGCCAGTATGGCAAACGTGCTCACACAAGGATCTGTGCTGACAGACAATCTACTCATGCAACGCGTATGGGCCTGGACACAGTGTATCGCCATCGATGCCAGCGTTGCCGGAACCATTATCCGCGCGTTCCGCTACCGTGCCGAAGGTGAACGGGTGAAGACCTGGCTCTACGGATTCCTGTCGGCCCTACTCCTGTTTACTGCTGCTATTGTGAGCAATATTGAAAGTGTCCAGCAGACGCTCAACATCGCGCTCGACCAGGCATACTTACACGTGTTTATTCCTGTAGAAGCCCTCATCTGGATCCGCTCCCTTTCTGTCGTACTCCTGATTGTGGCCCACGCCATGCGCCATGTCCATGGCGAGTGTGCCGAGACAGAAGCACCTGCATCACAGCCACTGCCACCATCCCCGTCTCTTGTGGTGACACCCGAACTGGTGGATGCGCTCCGAGCATTGCTGGCGCAAACTACGGTTTCCGCTGGGGAAAAGAACAGCCTCCAAGCGTTACCCTCTCCACAGCATGAGCAAGAAGCAAACGCTGCCCAAGAAGCTACCGCAGACCATGAATACGGCGTGCAGAACTATGAACGGGTGAAAGCGTATCTGGCAATGCATACGGAGGCCAAAGTGAGAGATGTGGCAGCAGCGTTAACCATCAGTACCAGCACTGCCAACAAATGGATGACTCGCATCAGGGACGAGCGCTTGGGTAACCGACACTGAGGATGACGCACAGCACTACGAGAAAAAGGAAGTTTAGATCATCAACCTGAACTTCCTTTGTTCTTGATAAGTGCTGCAACAGACGCTTGGATTCAACCCGCGGAATAGTTCCGACCCTCAAACGAGATGCCAGACCCCTGGCGACTCTTTGCCCGCCGCCTCAAGTTAAATCTCGATAATTGTTTCAAATCTCGATAATTGTTTCAAGCGGTATGACACGGCGGTGTCAGAGAAGAGCATGAAAATGGATTATAATGAACGAGGCGGCAACGAGATGAGATCGTTGGGATTTGGTACCACCCAAGTCCGTGTTTCAAGCTGATCCTGGCGCGTCCAGCAGAGCTGAGTGTCACCACGGGTGTCCCCGTGAGTACGAGCAGGAAACTTGATGTTCCTTACGCGCCTCTCGCCGCCCCCCTTTTTGTCATCCGTTGCTAGTATAGCAGAAAGGAGTCTCACAAAGCAATGGGAATGAGTGTGTTATATCCCCGATGTGCCGGGTTGGATGTCCACAAGGAGACGGTGGTAGCCTGCCTGATGCTCACCGCTCCCTCCGGCAAGGTGACCCGAGAGGTGCGCACCTTCGCCACCACCACGCTGGGCTTGCAGACCATGGCCCAGTGGCTCAGCAGCCACCAGGTGAGCCATGTCGGCATGGAAAGTACCGGGATTTATTGGCGACCCGTCTTTAACATCTTGGAAGGCCACTTTGAGGTCACCCTGGTCAACGCCCAGCATATGAAGGCTGTGCCCGGTCATAAGACGGATATCAAAGACAGTGAATGGCTCGCCGATCTGTTGCGCCACGGCTTGTTGCGTGCGAGTTTCATTCCGCCCAAGCCCATTCGCGATATCCGTGACCTGGTGCGCCATCGCAAGACCCTCGTGCAACACCGCGCCCAGGCTATCAACCGTGTGCAAAAGGTGTTGGAGACCGCCAACATTAAGCTCTCCTCGGTGGCCTCCGATGTCATGGGCAAGAGTGGACGCGAGATGATCGAGGCCCTCCTCGAAGGCATCAGCGATGCCGAGGCCTTAGCTGGTCTCGCTCGGGGTCGCCTGCGCGCCAAGCTCCCGGCGTTACGCGAGGCCCTCACAGGATGCGTGGAGGTCACCCATCGCTTGCTGTTGCGTCAACTGCTCGACAGCATCGATTTCTTGCAAGGCCAGATCGACGCCATCTCCGGCGAGATCGACACCTTGCTCAAACCACACGAGAAGCTGCTGACGCGCTTGCAGCAGATTCCTGGCGTTGGCCCACTCACGGCTGCCGTCATCCTCGCGGAGATGGGCACGGACATGACCTGCTTTCCGTCGGCCAAGCATCTGGCCTCCTGGGCCGGCGTGGCACCCGGCAACAAGCAGAGTGGCGGCAAACGCCTCAAGGCGCACACCAACAAAGGCAACCGACATCTGCGCGGTGTGCTCGCGGAGATCGTCTGGGTCATTTCTCACACCCACGACAACTACCTCTCGGCCCAGTACCACCGCCTTGCGCATCGCATTGGCAAGAAACGCGCCATTGTGGCGGTCAGCCACAGTCTCGTCACCATCATCTACCACATGCTTTTGGACAACGAGGACTACCACGAGCTCGGCTTCGACTACTTCGCGACCCTGGATACCACGCGTCAGCGGGACACAGCGGTGCGGCGGTTACAGGCGCTGGGGTATAAAGTCAGCTTGGAAGAGAACACGGAGGTGAGTGCCTAACGAACCGGAGGGTGTCAATACGGCTTCCTTGCTCTCAGAGATGTTTCTCTGGGCTTCTTTCGTGTGCCTTGTTTCTTCTTCCACTCACACCCACAAATTTTCGCAGGAATCTCAGGCGAGATGCCAGACCCCTGGCGACCCTCACGAGCATTACGCTCTCCAGAGCTGTGCCAGGGTTTCAATCTCAGGCGAGATGCCAGACCCCTGGCGACTCTGCCAGATGTGCCGCTCCACTTGTGGGGTGTGAGTTTCAATCTCAGGCGAGATGCCAGACCCCTGGCGACTTCTTACCGCTCAATACCACGCTTGCCATTGATACCTGTTTCAATCTCAGGCGAGATGCCAGACCCCTGGCGACCACTTCTTAACCAGTGGTCAAAAAGCGGAAGAGGTTGTTTCAATCTCAGGCGAGATGAGGGTCGCAAGTAATTCAAATGTAGAAAAAAGGTAGTACTTCCAGATGAATGGTTGCGAATGGGCTTGAGAAAGATGATACTCCTTTGCAGAGTATTTGTCAAATTCTCGCCCTGAAAGGAGTACGCTCTCATGATACCC
>JBBQXY010000165.1:0-12724 GCA_038209195.1 Ktedonobacterales bacterium
GCCCTTTGTGCTCATTCATAACCAGGGCGGCTTGCTGAGCATGATGCCCTCGGTAAGGATCACCAGTTGGGAAGGTGGCTTTGATGCGACCTCACATCTGATCAATCTTGGGCATCGACGCATTGCCTATATCGGCAAGACCGCAAAGGCAAGGGATGCGATCGAGCGCATAGCCGGTTATCGCGCGGCTCTGGATTCGGCCCATCTGCCCATTGATCCACAGTTGGAAAGATCTGGAGATTTTAACGAAGTTGATGGCTATACCGCGACCAAAGCTTTGCTGGCGTTGCCAGAACCACCTACGGCGATCTTTGCTGGTAACGATCGCCAGGCCGCGGGCGTCTATCGGGCCCTGCACGAAGTGGGCATGACTGTACCAGGCGATATCAGTGTTATCGGTTTCGATAACCTCCCTTTCACACAACTACTTAGTCCTCCCTTGACTACGATACATGCACCACGATTGGAACTGGGGCGCACAGCAGCGGCAATGCTCCTGCGTCTAATCAATAGGGAATCGATGGAAATTCCTCATGTGGTGCTCCCCACGCAGTTTATCGAACGTCAGTCCTGCAGACCGCTCTTAGTATAAATATGACTTTTTGGCCCTCCCTGTTCACTACGGCACCTTCTAACGTCAAATATAGTGATGTTTATCTCTATATCAGCATATTTCAATACTAACTATTAGGGAGAGATGATGCCCATGTTGCCTTATCCACCTTCTATGAAGCCGAGCGCGGCGGATAACTCGTTGTTGCGTGTGCTGGGAGGCGTCCTAGCATTAGTGAGCATTTTGCTCACGCTGCTAGGTATCATCTTGCACCAAGGTGTTTCAGAGCTGATTCTCGCCATCATCGTGGGAATTTTCGCGCTGCGTGTCCTCATCTTGTGGCTGGGCGATAAATCACCGCAGCCTATTTCTGCGAGGCCTTCAATCAACCAGGCAACACATCCTATTCTGCCTATTCTGCCTATGCAGCCTTATTCATATACTCAAGTACAGCCCAACCCATATGCATCACCAACATCCTATCCCCTGGCTCAGCCACTCTACAAGATAGCAACGGAGCAAAACATGCAACCCATGCAACATATGCAACAAACCGCGACTATACCACCTACTGAAGTCGCAGCTACCCCACCAAAGTTGCCACGCTCCATACGACCACAACAGCCTCCCAAAGTATCGACATTCACGGCTCAACCCGCTCCACCATCTCAAGGGATGCAGCCAAGTTCACCATCACACCCTGTCTCTCTCCAGCTTACACCGCCCTATACTGCTGTATCCATGCCATCATCGGCCCCGCTTGCCAGCCCTTCCCAAGATCGAAGCTGGCAGTATGAGGATGAGATACATTTTCCGTGGCAGCAGAGAGGAAACGATGATGGAACCGCGTAGTGTGCGTACACATCTCCTGCTACTCTGCGCGCTTTTTGCGCTGATCACGTTGAGTGTACTGGCTATTTTTGCGCCGCTCGTTTCCGGCACGAGAGCAGCCTCTGCTGCCCATACTGTGCTGGTAGGCGCAATGATAGAGGCCTCTCCCACGAGCTTAACCAATTGCAAACAATGTACGGTCACTATCATGAACAAAAACCCCAATCGGAACCTGACATGGTCGGCAACCAGCCATGGTATAGCTGGCGTGACAATCAAGCCGGCACATGGCATACTGCAAGCCAAAGGGAAAGATACTCTGGACATCACGATGCCCGCCAACATTACCTGTCCTGCCAATGACACGATCACCATTACTGGGCCGATGAACTCGGTCACTATCTCCTGGAGTTGCATGGTGACGCCTACTCCCGTTACATTTACACCAACACCAACAATTGCTCCTACCCCTACACCACCAGCAACGCCTTTCGCTATTCCAACACAAACCACCACCAGTCTCACGCCCACAGCTACGCCAGTTCCCAACGGCGGCGGCCAACAAAATAACGGCACTCCACCAACCAGCAGCGGCCCACAGGGCAGTCCCATCCCCAGCATCGTCCTCAGCGTTGCCGCCCTGCTGTTCGCCTTGCTGGCCTTCACGCTTTATCTCATCCCACCACCGCATGCTTCGCTGCGCAAAAGGCTGCTCTCTCTCATTCTGCCTGTCTCGTTCATAAGAAGACTTGATCAGCAACTTTGATGAATAAAAAAAGTAGGAAGGGTAAGATGTCCTCTTTCAACTCCGCTTCCCATCATAGCGTATCCTCGCTACCGAGGCGATAGTAGCGTCTTGCATTCTCACGCCAGATCGCCCGTTGAGCCGACGCTGGTAGAGAGGCGATAAGCTGCGTTACAACCTCGACCCACCGCGTATATGAGCCTGCATGTAGCATGACTGGCCAGTCTCCTCCGAAGAGAATGCGCCGTTCCCCAAAAACCGCAATAGCGTGCGCGACATACGGTACAAGATCAGCAATCTGCCACTTTTGTGGGTCCGCTTCGGTGAGCAGACCGCTCACTTTACAACACACGTTGGGGAACGCTGCCAATCGTTCGAGTTCCACGCGCCAGGGATCGAGCAACTGTTGGCGAATACCAGGTTTGCCGCAATGATCCAGGATGAACGTAACATCCGGGCAGCGGCGGACAAGTTCCGTTATGACTGGCAATTGCTGATGGCGGATGCAGAGATCGAACGAGTACCCATACTCAGCCAGCAACTGCACTCCTTGAACGAAAGGTGCCTACAGGCAATAGCCCAGATCGACTTCTCCTTGCAGGTTGCGACGTACGCCCTTAATCAGTGGCCCCAGCTTTCGTAAAGCATCCAGGTAGACACGCGTCTGCGCGCCGTATTGGACGGGTGCTGTTGCCACAATGCCCTGTATGCGCGGATTATGTGCTGCCAGCCCAATGATGTATTCAACCTCCAACAGTGCAAACTGCGGAGCAACATCAACTTCGACATAGACCATACCCGCTAGCGGAAGAGTTGCTGTCTGTTCATAATATTCAGCTAAGCCGAAGGGACGATTGATTGCAGGTACCTCTGCCAACCACGGTATGGGGAATAAGCGCGGATTCCAGAGATGGACATGTGCATCAACAATGGACACATCACGCATGCGATTGCTCTCCTTTTAACAAGGCAATGTCCGGCCAGAGGTCAGCGGGGATCGGCAGTTCCGCCAGAGCAACGGTTTCCGCCAAGCGCTCAGGCCTGCTGACACCGACAATTGTCGAGACGATACGTGGGTCGCGCAGCGAAAACTGCAAAGCCACCGCCGCCAATGGCACAGCATAGTGCCGACAGAGAGCCTCAATCCTGAACGCACGCTGCACATATTGTTCTGCTGCCTGATCGTACATGTAACGGGGAAAGACACTGGGCCCTTTCGCCAAGATGCCGGAGCCATAAGGGGCAGCATTGAGGGCCGCCACTTGCCGCTGCACACACACATCCCAGAAATGATCGGCCTCTTGATTAAGCAGTGTATAACGATTATGGCTAATGGCCAGCGTAAAGAGGTTCGTTTCAACGAACTGGGTCATCATGTCAATAGGGCCACCTGCAATGCCAATACTATGGATCAGCCCTTCCTCCTGACATTGACGAAGCATCGCTACCGGCCCACCAGAAGCCATTGCCGCCGCAAACCCAATGTGCTCGGGATCATGCAGAAAGCAAATAGGTAATTGTTCCAGCCCTAGCAGACGCAAACTGCGCTCAACGCTACGGCGTATCTGCGCACCAGTGAATTCGCCAGTTTGCAAGTTGCGATCTGCTTTCGTTGCCAGCACAAAACCCGGCGGAATGCCGCCCAATTCACGCAAGACCATGCCAACGCGTCGCTCGCTCTCACCATCGCCATAAGAAGCCGCCGTATCAGCAAAATTGATAGAGCTGGCGAAGAGAGCGCGCAGAGTCGCCAACATCATAGGTAAATGTCTCGCGCATATTCCCTATTGCTGCACAGCCGATACACAGTGGCGTCACATGGCATCCGGTTGCCCCTAACGGGCGCAGGGAGAGCATCATCGAACGGTTTTCCTTCCATTATTCCAGCGTTTCCAATGGCCTCTATTTCGCTTGACTGTATGGTGCAAATGGGCGCAGGTGGCGCAAGAAATGCGCGCTAAGATTCGTTGCATAGGCATCGGGATGAGATCGCAAGAGTGCCATCATCGCGTCATAAAAGCGCTTTCCGCCAGCGGGAGTTTGCGCGGTCAAGACCGAGCCAAAGGTGACATGCAAGATTTCGCGTGCGTCGAACTGTTCTAGCAAAGTTGGAGCGGTCGCGTCCGTTACCGCAGCGGGAGCTAGCGCGTGATCGAGTTGCGCGGAAACATGGTAGCTGGCACGGTCTTCTGTATAGTGCTCACAGGCAAAAGCATAGATCTCACGCAACAAGACAGGATCGAGTTGACCAATGGTTTGCAATGCGACTAAATAGCTGGTCCCCGCGGTTTTCAGATGCACAACCCCGCGTGTCTCCTGCGCTGCAATCGCGTAAATGCTGAACTTATCGGAGCCAGAATGCAGACTGATCTTATAGGGACCCAGCACACGCGCAATCGCCGCGTGTACGGCAAAATCTGCGCTAAAGGCAGCAAGGTCGCCTATGTAGTCAACGCCCTTTTCGAACCGACCAATAAAGCGTGGGGCCAGGCTTACCCACTGCACACCAAGGCGGCGCAGTTCGGTCGCAAAATATATGTGCTCGGCATGTGTCGTGGGCAGTTCGGTCTCGTCCACCGAAACCTCGACCTCCCAGCTTTGCCCGACTCCAACTCTTGCCAGATGCCAGTACATTTCGCTAACATGGGCTATGGCCCGGCCATATTTGATAGCAGCACGCACAAGAGCGGTTTCGTCGAATGAGATAATTTGCCCCTCAATGTCCAGCGGGACTTTCAGATAACGCGCTAACAACGCCTCTGGCGTGTCTTCCAGACGATCCCAGGGTAAGGCGGCAAACTTGGTACGGAGGTTGGGCAGTGACGCGCTATCCGCAGTATTATCAACGTGCTCACCTGGGTCAAATGTGTAGAATGTATAGCCAGCAGCCAGGCAACGATCGATGTCTGCCAGAGTTTTGAGATGGTCGGCATCCGCGCCAAAGCCATTACGCCAACCCTCGGCAAAGACGCCCCACATCGCATCATCTAGCACCTGTTGAGGACTACGTCCAGTGCGCGTCATCTCGCGTATCGACTGCTGAGCGGGAATGGGCGCAATATGACCACCCACCGCAAGCACAGCACGCAAATGTCCAGGCGTAGCCATGCCCAGTCGATCACCAAAACCTGCACTCGTTCCCAACCCCAGCACAACTGGTTTTAGCCACGCAAGCTGACGGCGCAAGGCGGCGGCATTGTGCGCGTTGAGCGGCCCCAACAGCACTGGTTGCGTCAAGATTGTGGTCAACTCGCCATCAAAGCTATCCAAGAGGGGCGCATCGGCTGGCGCAAACACGGCGAGTTGACGTTGCCCAGGCACCATTTCGCTGAGTCCATAGCTGACCTTGTCCTGCCATACTATCGATAGGGGATGCACATGCAACTGCGCGAGTACCTTTTCTAATGTATCGCTAGAGTGATCGTTCATGATAGTTTCCTTGCCACTACCCCCATCCGCTCGATGCTCACTGATGAGCAGATGCGGTCATTGGACGGTGATAAGCCCTTTGATAATGCCACTAGCAGGATCGATCCAGTGGGGAAAGACCTCGATGAGCGTCTCCATGGTGGCGCGATGAGTAATCCACGGCGCGAGATCGATCTGACCTTGCTTGATGGCGGTGATGCTACGCTGAAAATCAGCACTGAGTGCGTTACGGCTGCTCAGTAGCGTCAACTCGTGGCTGTGAAAGAGGGGATTGTGAAATGTGACATCGCCTGAAAACAGCCCAACGAAAATCAAGCGACCTCCGTATCCGACATAGGAGAAGGCCGCTTGCATCGAGTGTGGGTTGCCAGTGGCGTCGAACACCGCCGTCGGCAGGTCATCGCCAACAATACGCCCCAGGGCAGCGAGGCCCGATGGCTGTCCATCAATGACGGTAGCCGTCGGCATGGTACGCTGCACAAAGGCAAGTCTCTGCTCGCTGATATCCATGACTATCACTTGTGCATTGCTCAATAAGGCAAATTGTGTGACGGCAAGACCAATTGGTCCGGCCCCAACAACCAGAACGCGCTCTCCTGCCGCGAGCCGTGCTATCGCAACCGCGTGTGCGCCGATGGCAAGTGGCTCGACCAGCGCGAGCTGATCATAGGTTAAGCCCTCCGCGTTATGTAAATGAGAAGCTGGCAGAAGTGCGAGTTCGCGCATGCCACCATCGATATGCACCCCAAACACCTGCATGTTGGCGCAGCAATTGGGCTTGCCACGTCGGCAAGGCGGGCAATGACCGCACGCCAAATAAGGACGCACGGCACAGTGGGCTCCAACCGTCACATTTTGTACCTCCGCGCCAATAGCCACAACCTCGACACCTAACTCGTGCCCTAAAATGCGTGGGTAAGTAAAAAATGGCTGCTTACCACGAAAAGCGTGGTAATCCGTGCCGCAGACGCCAATACGATGGACGCGCACCAGGGCTTCGCCCGGCCCTGGTGCAGGCGGCTCTCCGCTAGCGGAGAGTCGCAATTGTTCGGGCGTTTCGAGCACAATCGCTCTCATCACAGGTTTCCTTGCCTGGTTCGCTAGCAAGACATGCCCGCTAGCGAACAAAACGCGCTACGAGAAAATTACCAAAGGGTTAGCTGGACTGGTTGGCACACGTCGGGGTGAGTAACGCCTGAATCTGCGCGCTGTCGATGTTCGACTGCGAGATGAAGGTGACGCCCGTATCTCCAGTCGTGGCCTTCACGTTGTTACGGAGCTGGTTCACCATCACCTTGACGCTATCAAAACCCATTTTGAAAGGATTCTGCAGCACCAGATCGGATATGGTCCCGTCCTTGAGATCCGCAATCGTGGTTGTCGATGCATCCCAACCAACAATCTTGACCTTGCCTTTGAGCCCCGCGGCTTTTACAGCCCCGGCAGCACCTTGCGCACTCTGGTCATTGGCGGCAAAGATGCCATTGAGGTTGGGATACTTGCTTAGAATATCCTGTGTCACACTCAACGCCGTATTCACATCGCTATTGCTTTGCTGGTCGGCAACAATGTGGATATTGGGATATTTGGCAGCCAGTTCGGTCTTGAAGCCATTGACGCGCTGGTCATTGGTGGCAGAGCCTTTCACAAACTCGATGACCGCGATATTGCCGCTGCCATTTAATGCGGCCCCCAGCAAGTCCGCGGCTTTGGCGGCAGAGGCCGTATTATCTGTCGCGAATAGGGGAACATCGGTTGGCTGTGGATTGGTACCGGAGTCAATATTTTCTACCGGGATGCCTTGCTGCGTTGCCGTAGTTGAAATCTGTACCAGTGCCTTGGCATCCGTGGCTGCGTAGATAATACCATTGGGCTTCTGGGTAATATAGTTTTGCAACAGGCTAATCTGCCCGCTCACGTCGGTTTCGGCTGTCGTGCCATCCCAAACGATACTAACATTCGACAGTTTCGAAGCGGCGCACTGCGCTCCCTGCTGTACAACATCCCAGTAACTACTCCCAAGGGTCTTGGGAACGACAATAATTTTCAAATTTGAGCTACCGCCACTTGACGGTGTTCCGCCACCGCTGGCGGTTGTGGAATTCGACGAACACCCAGCGATCACTGCTGCGAGAACAATCATCAAAATCACTGAGGGCATGCGATTGGACAGTCTAGACATTGTGTACTCTCCTCTTGCTGAAGTAAACTGGTCAAACACTTCCTGGTGCCTGACTTTCGTAGAGACACGAGCTGGCCTGGAACGTGTAAAAGGGACAGAATCACCCCCTTTCCTATCTTTCGGGAATAGTTTTGCGGGAACGTTGCTTTCAGTTGTTGTGCTGTAGTGTCAGGAAAGAGACGAGATGCGGCGGCGTCTGAATTGATCCCAGAAGACGGCGAGCCAGATTACCGCACCAATGATGACTTGTTGATAGAAAGAGTTGATATCCAGTAATACTGATCCATTGTGGATGAGCGCGATAAGAAACGCACCAATGAGCGTGCCAAGGATAGTGCCCTGACCTCCAAAGAGGCTCGCCCCACCAATAACGGCGGCGGCGATCACATCTAACTCAAGTCCCAGACCAAAATTGGGCTGGCCTGAATAGACGCGTGAGGAAGCGACCATACCACCGAAGCCCGCGAGTACGCCTAAGATGACATAGACGACAATGAGGTATTTACGCACGGAGATGCCGGAAAGTCGTGCCGCCTCCCGATTGGAGCCCAGCGCATAGGTATAGCGCCCCAGGCGCGCCGCCGCAGCCCGTGCGCTCGAATCGGTGCATCAAGGTGGCAAGGTGGCCTTAACAGGTCTCGGTACGCCCAATCAGTTGCGCCAGTATGTGAAGGACGGCACGATCAAGGGCTTTGAGTTGTGGGATCCCGGCAACATGGGCTATCTGGCTTATTATGTCGCAGCCTTGTTAATTGAAGGCAAGATCAAGGGAAATGTTGGCGAGACGTTTACGGCTGGCAAGCTAGGCAGCTTTACCATCGGCGCTAGTAACGTCGTGCTGCTTGGCCCACCAACGGTGTTCAACAGCGCAAACATCGACCAGTTCAACTTCTAGGCTGCTTCGCCATTGTACTGGGAGGCATGCGGAGAGAATATCTTCTCCGCATGTCCCCCCCGGATGGTTCATGAAGGGAGCGTTGTTCTATGCAGCGCATCGCTTTTACGATGAGGATCAAGCCCGGCACAGAGGAAGAGTATCGACGACGCCACCAGCAGGTCTGGCCGGAGCTCCTGGCTGATCTCAAGGCGGCAGGATGCAAAAACTACTCCATCTATCTGCGAGGGACAGAGCTGTTCGCGTATATGGAAGTCGATGATTTTCAGCGTTATCTGGAGATAATGGCGAGCAGCACGGCCAGTGAACGCTGGGAGGCCCAGATGAGCGATATTTTGCTCCGCGAAACCGAGGGTGCTACAGGTTTCCCACCCGTTCTTCCCGAAGTATTTCATCTCGATTGAACGATGTGAAGCTTCTTGCAAAAAAGTGATTGGCAGTAGTCGCCGTAAAATAAAGGTGAAATGTTTTATGAACAATCATTTGAGAAAACAAAACATTGATAGTGACGCCATTGTAGAGAAGATTCAACACTTCACCATCGAGACGCCCTCATGGGGTTACGGCGATTCTGGCACGCGCTTCAAGGTCTTCCATTGGCCAGGCGCGGCTCGTACTCTGCGCGAGAAGCTGGCTGACGCAGCCCAGGTCAACGCGGTGATGGGGGTCTGTCCAAGCGTTGCCATTCACATCCCTTGGGACATGGAAGCTGATTGGCACGCCGTGAAAGCCGAGGCACAGGCCCTTGGTTTGCGCATTGGTGCGGTCAACCCCAATCTCTTTCAGGAAGAGAGCTATCGTCTCGGTAGCCTGAGCCACAGTGATAAGTCGGTGCGGCAACGAGGCATCGAGCATGTGCTCGAATGCATCCAGATCGCGCAAGCAGTTGACTCCGACATCCTCAGCCTCTGGTTAGCCGAAGGCACCAACTATCCCGGTCAAGATAGCTTACGCCATCGTAGACATCGCCTGTTGGAATCTCTTCAGACCATCTACGCGGCCCTCCCTGCTGGTATGCGCCTTCTGATCGAGTACAAGTTTTTCGAGCCAGCCTTCTATTCCACCGACCTCCCCGACTGGGGAACCTCGCTACTCATGGCCCAGAAACTGGGGCCACAGGCCGAGGTACTGGTGGATACCGGTCACCACCCGCAAGGCACCAATATCCCACAGATTGTCGCGCAACTGCTCGATGAAGGGCGACTAGGCGGTTTCCATTTCAATGACCGCAAGTATGCCGATGATGATCTGATCGCGGGCTCGCTCAACCCTTTCGAGCTTTTCTGCATTTTCAACGAAATCGTCGATGCCAGTGACGAAGGCAATGCCAACGCTGGGCGCATTGCCTACATGATCGACCAATCGCACAACATCGAACCGAAGATCGAGGCGATGATTCAGAGTGTCTATAACATACAGATCGCCTATGCCAAAGCATTACTGGTAGATCGCGCCGCACTGCGCCAGGCGCAGCAGGAAAACTCTGTGTTGGGGGCGTATCGTGTGCTACAGGCGGCCTATGAGACGGATGTGCGCCCACTGCTGACCGAGGCGCGCACACGGCAGGGGCTTCATCCCGATCCCTTCGCGACATTTGCAGCCAGTGGCTATGCTGAGCGCGTAGCCCTGGAGCGCACGGCTCTCGCTACCGCCAGTGGCTATCCCGGTGCTTAGAGCTTATTCGGGAACCTGAATGCCCGCCGTTTTCAAAATGTAGTGATGCCCCTTGTGGGCATCAGGGGGATGGGACGCGGCATCAGGGGGATGGGGCGCGGCATCAGGTCGGTTTCCGAATAAGCGCTTAGTAGCGACTCGTCTTATAGCAATATAGTAAGTATCGCTTCTCGCTGGCAGTCCTGTACGGATGCCCTGGCGGCCTAACGCAGAAAAAGGATACAACAAGCATGACAAATACTTCCCCGTCAACGACGCTGGCACAACTCGTGGCCCGTTCACGTCAATTGGGAGCCGATCGTACAGTCTGTAATTGGGGAGGGGGTAACACCTCCGCCAAGGCAGATGAGGTCGATTTTCGTGGTCGTTCAACGCGCATTTTGTGGGTCAAAGGCTCCGGTTCTGACTTGGCGAGCGTGACGGAAGCCTCGTTTACTGGTCTGTATTTGGACGATGTGCTGCCTCTGCTGGAGCGAGCATACATGAGCGATAGCGAGATGGTGGAGTATCTTGCCCACTGCTTCTACGAACCGAGTCGTCCGCGCCCTTCCATCGAGACGCTCTTACACGGCTTTCTCCCCTACGCCCATATCGATCACACGCATGCCGATGCCACCAACTATTTCGCCTGTGCCGCTGATGGCGAGAAGTTGGCGCGTGAGTGCTTTGGCGACGATTTGATCTGGATTCCGTATCGTCGACCTGGCTTTGGGCTGGCCCGTGACGTCGCCTTAGCGGTCCGCGCCAAGCCAGACGTGAGGCTCGTCATCCTAGCAAAACATGGTCTCATCACCTGGGGTGAGACCGACGAGGACTGCTACGCCTCGACACTCTCAACCATTGCCCAAGCACGTGATTACGTCGAAGCCCGTATCGCCCGTGCTGATCGCGCCCTCTTTGGAGGCCTTCGCGTCACCCCACTGACAGCCGAGGAACGGCGCGCCATCGCGGCGCAGGTCGCGCCCATCTTGCGCGGACTGGTCTCGGCAGAGAAACGGCAGATCATGCGTTTTGAAGACGGGGACGATGTGCTAGCTTTTGCCAGCAGCCAAGACGCGCCGCACCTGACGACTATCGGCGCGGCCTGTCCCGATCACTTGGTGCATACCAAACCCTGGCCTTTGCTCGTCGATTGGACGCCAGAGCAGGACAGCGCAGCTCTCGCTTCGTCCTTACAAGAAGCAGTAACGGCGTATGTCGCAAAGTACCAGCGCTACTTGGAAGCAAACGAGCAGCAAAACCTTGATCCCGATGCCGCCGCTCCTGTCTATCGTGCGAGTGATGCTGTCTCTGATCCACACCCGCGTGTAATCCTGATTCCTGGCGTAGGCATGTTCACCACCGGCAAAGACGCTACCATGGCCGACGTCTCCGCCCAACTCTATCACCGCGCCATTGCCGTAATGCGTGGTGCAGAGGCTTGTGGAGGCTTCATCTCACTTAGCGATGCCGAGAGTTACGCGGTGGAATACTGGCCGCTCGAACAATACAAACTGAAAATGGCCCCCCCTGAGCGCGAATTTGCGCGGCATGTCGTGCTGGTGACAGGCGCAGCGGGCGGCATCGGTTCAGCCACCTGTCGGCGCATCGCACAAGACGGAGGACATATCGTCGCCACCGACATTGACCTCGCGGGAGCCGAGCAGGTGGCGGCGTACCTGAATCAGCACTTTGGCAGTGGACGAGCGGTCGCCGTGAAAATGGATGTCACCAACGAGGAGAGTGTGCGTGCAGCTTTTGTGCAGGCGTCGCTGGCTTTCGGTGGCGTCGATGTCACCGTCAACAATGCCGGGCTGGCCTCCAGCGCATCCATCACCGAGACAACCCTGGCAGAGTGGAACAAGAACTGGAATGTGCTAGCCACCGGCTACTTCCTCGTGTCGCGTGAAGCTTTCCGGCTGCTCGAGGCGCAGAAGCGCGGGGGCAACCTGGTTTTCATTGCCAGCAAAAACGCGCTGGTCGCGGGCAAGAACGCCGCCGCGTATTCGACTGCCAAAGCCGCCGAAGCGCATCTGGCGCGCTGCCTGGCGGAAGAAGGCGGGCAGTTTGGCATTCGTGTCAACACCGTCAATCCCGATGCCGTGCTGGCTGGCTCGCGCATCTGGGGCAGTTCCTGGCGACAAGAGCGTGCGGCAACCTATGGCGTGGCCCCTGACCAACTGGAAGAAGTGTACCGCAAACGAACGACGCTGGGGGTCAATATTCTGCCGGAGGATATCGCCGAGGCGGTGGCGTTCTTCGCGTCGCCGACTCGTTCAAGCAAGAGCACCGGCAATACAGGGTCTGTGAATTATTGCTGAGAGACAAAGGCCCCTCCATCTGCTAAGATAGAACTGTCCAGTTTTGATCATCGCAGAAAAAGGAGCCTTCCTCATGCATTCTACCGCACAGTCTCTCTCGTTGCCGGAGCTATCT
>JBBQXY010000166.1:0-12713 GCA_038209195.1 Ktedonobacterales bacterium
AAGGGGGCAGCACTGACCAGCAAGAAGAGTGGCTGTCCATCGGGCTGAATGATTTGTAACTCCGCCTCCACTGCTTCACCATGGTAGAGAGCTTGGGCCAGCGGTGTTTCCTCGAATGGCAGTGGGGAGCCTGTCGAGCTCAAAACCGTAGGAATGCGCAGGAGCTCCTCCGCGTTTCTACCTACCGCGTTTTGTGTGGCAGCCGTCAGATCGTGCAACGGTTGTAAGGGCAAGCCCACAGCTTGCAAAATTTGCGTCGCTTGTCGATTGATAATGGTGATGCGTTTATCTTCGGCGGAAACCAGCATGACCCCTGATGGCAGACGTTCCAAAAGCAGTTCCATGCGCGCACTAGCCAGGTTCTGCGCTGCTCTTGCCAATTCAAGTGCCTGGTTGCGCTGGGCCAGTTCCGCCGTGCGATTGCGAACTTCAGCCTCGATGCGTTCTCGTGCCGCCGTTTGTTCAGTCACATCATGAAAGAGCACGACTGAGGCAAAGATATCTCCCTGGTCGTCAAGAATAGGGGCATACGAGTAGCGCATAGTATAGTGTTCGCCATCTGCCCCAACCATTTTTACTTCCTCGCTGCGTCGCTCGATCACACGCTGATCAAGCTCTTGAATGAGATTGGTGCCAGAGAGAAATTCTGGCGGGAGAATGGCTGTACTGCTAGCCATGGCCTGCATAATGGGCAAACCGATCACATCGGTGGACCAGCCGAGTAGCCTACGTATGGCATGGTTAGCGTCCGCTACGCGCCAACGTGAATCGTAAATGATGACGCCATCGGGTATAGCTTGCATGATGTGTTCACGCTGGCGCAGGTTGCGACGCGCATCTTTTGCTAATTGATCGATGCGTAAGAATAAGCGGGCGTTTTGTATCGCGAGCCCGGCTTGTTGTGCAAATTGTTCGAGCAAAACTACTTCTTCATGCGGAAAACCACGAACTCGTCGATGATACACTTCAATCGTTCCAAGCACCGTTTTTTTCTGCGTTGAGGTTCCTTCTCGATACGATTGTGTATAGGGATCTCTCGTGCGGCGTCTATCAGTTGGTTCAAAAATCGGAATGCACAGCACAGAACCTGGACGTCGCGGTGTCCCACCATCATCGAGCAGAGGCAAATTCATCTCAGGAAACATGCTTGTATCTTTTATCACCAGTGTTTGCTTGTCGCGCACAACATGTCCTAGCAGCAGTTGTTCGCTCAATTCGGTATGCCAATCTTGTGAGAGTAGATGGACACCTTTCTGTGCCGCCATAGTCACGGTCAGCGGCTTATTTGTTGGTGAGGATGGCTGGGATAAGTGGCCTCGATAGCGGAACTCTGTCCCTGAAACCGAATGATCTATTAGCAGAATGGCACAGCGAGTCGAACCCACCATCTCCTGAACAGCTTGCAGAATACGGTCAAGTACCCCGGGGAGTGCGAACGGTCCGACGATTGCGGCGGTGATGGAATGGATAGCATTCACGTACAGACGTGAGCGAGCCAGGTCGGTCACGTCCTCAATCGTGATCAGCAATGTCGTCTCGTCTGTGGAAAATGTGCTCAACTCGGCCTTTGTGGGTGTGTGCTCGACCGTGACATGCCAATATGTGCGTCCTCGTGCAGCCAGAAAACCTTCATACGGAATATCAGCCCATTGTTTTCGTTTACCGGTCGCGCACACGTGTTGTAAGAAGGGCATCGCGAGCTTAAATAACTCGTCAGGTATGATTTCAGCGAGTGTTCTTCCAATCACTTCATCCGCCGTCAGCGGTTGATCGAGCAGTGATAAGAGAAAAGGATTGACATAGCGCAGTCGCATGTCTGGGCAAGTCAGGATGGCAACGCCCACCGACATGTAGCGAAGAATATGTTCAAGTTGTGTCGATTGCTCTTGCTCCATGGCTACAATTTCTAGTTACTCACCGGGTATACTCAAGTTCTCAAGTCTTCAGGTTTTCATATTTAAAATGTCTTGTATATAGTATACCGCTTTTTTCTCATAGTGATAGTCACAAGCAGATTTGTATCAAAAGACAGATTCTGTTACTATGGGTGCAACAAGGAACCGATTTCACATGATTAAGAAGAGGATACATGTTCATGGATTTGCGTGGAAAGCGTGTACTGGTGATGGGATTGGGTTTACAGGGTTCGGGCATGGCGGCTGCTCGCTATGCAGCCCAGCAAGGAGCAGTAGTAAGAGTGACCGACCTGAAATCGCCAGCGATCCTTGCTCCAAGCGTAAAGGCACTGGCCGGGTTGCCGATAGAATTTATACTGGGTGAGCATCGCAACGAGGATTTTATCTGGGCCGATATGGTCATTCGCAATCCGGGGATACCGCTTACCTCGCCCTATTTACAACTGGCCAGCGCGCATGGTGCCAGTATTGAAATGGAGATTGCCCTCTTCTTCCTGGCTTGTCCAGGTCGCATTATTGGTATAACCGGCACCCGTGGCAAAACAACCACGACGACTTTAATCTACACCATTGTGCGGGAAAGCGGTATACCCGCTGTGTTAGGCGGCAATGTGGCTGGCGTCGAGACCCTATCTTTACTCCCTATGATTACCCCCGAAACTCTTGTCGTATTAGAGCTATCGAGTTGGCAATTGGAGGGATTGGCTCCGCACCACTTGAGTCCTGCCGTTGCGGTCATGACCAATATGTATCCAGACCACCTCAATACCTACAACGGCATGGAAGACTATGCCGAGGCCAAAGCCACTATCTTTCGCTACCAACATGCCAACGACCTGGCGATCTTCAATTATGACAATGCCTGGACACAGCGCTTTGGCGAAGAAGCACCGGGTGAGGTCTGGTTTACCAGTAAGAAACGCGATGGCAGCTTCAAACGCGGCTCGAGCGACATCATGCCTTTTATTTTTACTCACTCACCGCTTGTGGGCCAACACAATCAAGAGAATGTGTTGCTGGCAACCACTACCGCACGCTTGTTGGGTATCTCAGACGAGTGTATTGATAGGGTGGTGCGGCAATTTCACAGTGTGGCGCACAGACTAGCAGAGGTGGCTGTGATTGACCGTGTACGCTACATCAATGATAGCACGAGCACAACACCGATTGCTGGTCAGGTGGGCGTGGAGGCGTTTGACGCGCCCATTGTCCTCGTGGCTGGCGGCAACACCAAGAATCTTCCTCTAGAGCAATGGCCCGCCGCTATTGTGCGCCGTTGTCGCGATGTTGTCTTGCTCGCGGGCTCAGGCACGGATGAACTATTGCCTGCGCTACAAGCCGCTGCCGCCGAACAAGGCGTCAAGGTGCCTGTACGCGGCGTTTTCGACAATGCTCAAGAAGCATTTGATAGAGCGGTTGCTCTAACCCGCCCAGGAGACGTGTTGCTCTTTTCACCTGGCTATACCAGTTTTGGCATGTTCCTCAATGAATTTGATCGCGGTGATCAATTTGTGGCCTATGTTAGACGCTTGCAGGCAGAAGTTATAGAGCATAGGGATTGATTTTCAGGTCAATCCAGGTATCCTAATGCTTTCAAGCGAGTTACGACACTATTCAGCTCTTCATCAGCTAAAGGGGCATCTTGCCAAAGGGGAGTTACCAGCCCACTTTGCTCAAGATGCCCCACTATGCGCAATGTGCTGCGTTCAGGTACTTCCAGTCCGGTATCGATACTCAATTCCGCATTGGTGGGTGGTTGATACTGATCAGTGGGGAAGTTGGCCGTCAACTCCAGTTGGCGCAAACGTTTGTCGCGCGTTTCATCGGGACAGTGCAAATAAACTTCGATAAACTGGCGAATTTGCTCTCGTGCATGCAGGCGCGCTGCTTGATAGGGAGAGACGGAGACGGCAATGGTGATAATACCGTTGCGGGCCAGGAGCGCGCAAATGTACGTGATGAATGCATCATAGCCCGGAGCATGGCCGCGCTCCTTTTTCAAGTCTTCTAGGTCTTCAGTGTCTTCTTCGATATGCAGTTCGTGTTGTAGCCAGTAAGCAAGACTCTGAGTATCAATTATTTCGACTTTGAAGCCACGAGCCAGCAATGTTTTCTTCACCAACTGTGCGATAGTGGTTTTGCCCGTCCCTGGTAGACCAGTAAACCAGATGGTGAAGCTGATATCAGGGTTGGCCGAGATAGTTGACCAACCCGGCCAGGAGTCCCATGTATGGTGTTGTGACATAGTGGTGCTCCTTTAAGTGCTACGAAAGTTATAAGACAATATCCAACAAGCGAGGGTTTGTTTGCGCGTTGCATTTCGTATTTGTCATAAGGTCATGCACTTTGATTGCCTCTATTGTACTCCGCTAGTGACCGAGCCGCAAGAACAAAGCTTTTTCGCTGAGTTTCCCTATCTAACGACAGTTAGAGCATGCGAAAGTGGTGTATAATTTGGGGGAGCGGTTATGCTTTTGTTACTGCTAAAATGCACCCCTGAATAAAGAGCCTCAATGAAGAGTCTCAATAGGAGAAATAAGATATGGCTATGATGATGAGTCGGAAAGCCCTGGAAGAATATGGGCTAGTCAATTTAGGTGAAATTAACTGGAACCTCGCGCCTGCCGAATTGGTAGAACACGCGTTGGCTCGTAAAGAAGGTGTGCTGGCCGCAAATGGAGCGTTTGCCGCTACTACGGGTTCGCACACGGGACGTTCGCCAAAAGATAAGTTTATTGTTGCGAATGAAGATCATGCCTCACAAATCTGGTGGGGTGAAATTAACCATCCCATGTCCCAGGAAAATTTCGATGCCGTGCGCAGCAGCCTGGCGGCCTACTTGCAGGGGCGCGATGTCTACGTACTTGACGCGGCTGCCAGTGCCGATCCAGAGCATCGCATGCCCATCCAGGTGGTTACTGAACTGGCTTGGCATAATCTCTTTGCGCGGCAGCTATTTCTACGCGCCAGTGAAAGTGACCTGAAGAGTGGTCGTCCAGGCTTCACGATTCTCTGTGTCCCGAACTTCCATACCGACCCGCGTGTGCATGGGACACGCTCCACAGCAGCTATTATCATCGACTTCGAGGAACGCCTGATCTTGATTGCTGGGACGCAGTACGCGGGCGAAATGAAGAAGTCTATCTTTACTATTCTCAACTTTATTCTGCCGTCCAAAGGTGTCCTACCCATGCACTGTTCGGCCAATGTTGGCGAAGATGACGGAGTGGCCCTCTTCTTCGGCCTGTCGGGTACGGGCAAAACCAGTCTTTCGGCAGATCCCAGTCGCCGCCTGATCGGTGATGATGAGCATGGTTGGGGCGACAACGGCGTCTTTAACTTCGAGGGCGGCTGCTACGCGAAATGCATTAACCTCTCCGCGAAATACGAGCCGCAAATCTGGAATGCTATTCGCTTCGGTGCCGTCTACGAAAATGTGGTGCTAGACCCTAAGACGCGTGAGCCAGAGTATGCCAATGACTCCCTCACTGAAAACACTCGTGCCGCCTATCCCGTTGATTTTATCGATAATGTCATCGAATCTGGCATGGGTGGGCAACCGTCGGCGATCATTTTCCTCTCGGCTGACTCATTTGGTGTGCTGCCCCCCATCTCTAAGCTGACTACGAAGCAGTCCATGTACTACTTCCTGTCCGGCTATACGAGCAAATTGGCTGGCACAGAGGCGGGTGTCACCACGCCAGAAGCTACCTTTAGTTCGTGCTTTGGTGCGGCCTTCCTGCCACTCCAGCCCAGTGAATATGCCAATCTGCTGCGTGAGCGCATCGAGAAGCACAATGTGCGCTGCTACCTCATCAACACGGGTTGGACAGGCGGCCCCTATGGCGTCGGTTCGCGCATCAACATCAACTATACGCGTTCGATGGTACGAGCGGCTATCAGCGGGGAATTGGATAATGTAGAAACAGTAACCGACCCCGTCTTTGGCTTTAGCATTCCCACCACGTGCCCGGACATTCCCAGCGAGGTGCTTATCCCTCGCAACACTTGGCAAGATAAAGAGGCCTATGATCGTCAGGCGGCTGACCTCGCTGTTCGTTTCAAGAAGAACTTCCAGCAGTTCACTCTACCCAGCGACGATGTGAAAAACGCCGGCCCACGCTAAAAGTTTCGTTTTCGAGAGAGAGCAAGCAGCTCGTGCAGCCGACGGCTGCACGAGCTGCTTGCTCTCTCATATTGAAGCTAAAGATATTTGCTTGCTGATATCTCCAATATAGTACATTTTGTACCTTCAACCAGACAATTACCCCATAAAATATTGCTAATCCGTTCTATTTCTATGGGAAGAAGCCTTTTCTCTCTTTATCAATTCTGTTAGATAGTGTAAAATGTCAGCATCACAACTGAAGACTGGCGAGTTGACGCCATACTACGGGACGAAGAGGGATACGAAGATGAGACAGGGAAACGGCTCGGATTTGCTGGGAGCGAACGACCCGCGCAGTGCCACCATTGGGGTGATTTATGTGGCTCAAACTGATGATAGGGAGAGCGTACTGGCGGCTATCCTCACGCAAGAAAAGTTGGGGAGAAAACAGATTGCCATTGTTCTTCCTGGTCAGAATAAGGCATTTCAGCGACCAATCGATTTTGAGGGCCTGAAAAATATGCGGCGCAAGCTGCAGGCCCAAGTGATCATTGTGGCACCACAGGGATCGAGCCCCGCTGAATTTGCACGGCAGCGTCGCTTTACATTCTTTTCCTCCTTGGAGAGCTACGGGAGATCGCTGCGCGATGAGAGCGAGGCATCTCGTTCATCGAAGAGAAGCTGGTTAGGTGGGAGGCGCTCTCCTACTCCCACTTCCAGACCGTCTGCTGATGCGAACGGCGAAGCCAGGGTAGCTCCACCGCCGCTCGGCGGAGCACAGCAGAATGCTTTACCCCCCCATGATGAAGAGCCGGAATATGTGGGTGATCAGCCTGAACCGCCCAACAACATTGTGCCGTTGGTCGCCGGAATGGGGGCCGCTGGCTTTATAGCTGACCAGGGTGCAATGCACCATCCAGAAGATCAAGCTACGATAGAACCACTCTATGCCAATCAGCACAATAATAACTATGATGATGAAGATGTTGAATTTGCCCCACCACCATCTAACTATCATGCTCCTCAGCAAGAGGAAGTATATATCATGCCACCATCTCCGCTCCCAATACCAATCGATAATATGGGCGAAGACGCCGACTTTATTGACTCTACAGGTCCTACTGGCCCTATTGAAAACGATATGCCAGGTGAAAACGATGATGAAAACGCGCCAGTGGCTGCCCCGATTCCTATGCCCATCGTTATGCCAGTACCTGAAGATGAACCAGCAGTTACGGGCGGTGCCAGTCCTATACCTTGGCGTCAAAGCTCCGATAAGAGAAACGTCGTTTTACCCTATCAAGCTGGGAACGCTGGCAATGTCAGGCGTAGCAGAGGCACTGCCGCGGTCGTGCCTCCCGTGATCGGTTATCCGGGAACTGGTGGAGGTGCTGGTGGCACTGGTGGCACTAGTGGCTCCGGTCGCCGCAGAAGTCGCTGGCAAATCTTACTGTTGGCCCTCGTCGGATTATTGCTGCTCTCGTTATTGTTGTGTGGCGGCATAGCTCTGGCAGCTCCTGGAACACTGGGCAGTGCCCTTGGCTCAATCCAAAAGTTTGGCTCAAATGTGGTTAGCACTGGTACCCCTACCGCGACAGTGACGATTACTCCGAAGAGTGCGCTGCTCGCCAATACGTATGTCCTCACCGGTATCCCAACGGGAACACCAGACCCGTCAAAACGGCAGGTGCAAGCCCGGAAGCTCACGTTTACGACGAAGGCGCAATCGAAAACAGTATCTGCGACAGGACAGAAAAAGACAACGGGTACTCGCGCAACAGGTACCATCTCGTTTTATAATAGCTCCACTACCGTATTCTACGTTGCTGCCGATAATGTATTTACCGATGCTCAAGGAATACAAATTGCTACTGATAGCTTGCTTGCTATTCCTGCGGGTAATCCTGCTAATGGTACGTATGGACATGCAACGGCTTCAGCACACGCCGTAAATATTGGTTCGAGTGGTAATCTTAGTGCTGGTGACATTACAAACCTTCAGTGCTGTGGTGATGCTGCAGTTGGCGTTACTACTACTGGAGCATTTACTGGAGGGCAAGACCCACAGAACTATACCGTCGTCCAACAGAGCGATATTGACAATGCCGTCAATCCGCTAAAACAGCCTGCGCTACAGTCGGCACAGACATCGTTGATTGCTCTCAAACGTGCCAATGAGCAATTTGTGAATAAGCCGCAATGTACGAACAATGTGACATCCAATGCCAATGCTGGTGATAAAGCTACTTCTGTCACCGTCACCGTTACCGCGACCTGTACGACTGAGGTGTTTGACCAGGTAGGAGCAGAGACGATCGCGGCGAATTTGCTGAAAGGGGAGGCGGATAAGGATACAGGCGGCAATTACTCGTTGTCGGGCAATGTGCTGTCGTCGCTCACGTCGGTGACTGCCGATACCCAAGGCAATCTCACCGTGCTGGCAAAGGCGCAGGGCGTCTGGGTCTACCAGTTTGATGCTACCGCGAAGACTACTTTGGCTAAGCTCATTGCTGGGAAAGCACAGAACGACGCCACGACGCTCCTTCTGCAACAAGCAGGAGTGAGCAAGGTGGATGGTATCAGTATCTCTAGTGGAACCACGCTCCCAACGGACTTTAACCAGATTACCATTGTCGTGCAACCCGTCGCAGGAGTGCAGGGGACACCGACGCCTTTGACCACGCCAGGGGCAACCACCATTCCCACCACCAGACCGCCAGCAATCACGGTAACAGTGAATGGAAGCTAAGGCACATTAACGAAATACTATGGATATCCGGCAAATGGGATGGGCCGATACATCGCAATACCATTCAAATAAGAATGAACGGCGACACCGTGTGTGTAGGAGACAGGGGGATGAGGGGATGCGGACGCGGGGGCCTTGTGCCTGTCCTGCTGGGGGTTCTGGACATCCCACCGGACGAGGACAAGCACAAGGCCCCCCATCGCCCGCCGCGTCCGCCCCTTGTCCCTACACACGCCACTCCCAGGCTTATTTGAATGGCATTGCGATAAAGCGGCGGTGGCGGCGATAAATCGCGCCCTACGGATGGTCGAAAGAGTAAGTTAAGGTTCATAAGTAGGTAGGCAGTTAGACAGGCTTGTAGATAGCTAGAAAGGATAGACGTATTTAATGCTGGCTCTGGAAGGTAGGCAGCTTGGGAATTACGATGTCATTCGGCGCATTCGTGCAGGTGGCATGGGGGCTGTCTATGAAGGTAAGCAGCGCACAGCCTTCGACCGGAGGGTCGCTATCAAGGTCATACTTGGGAACTTCGCCACTGATAGGGATATGCGCCGCCGCTTTGCCCGCGAAGCTCGAAC
The DNA here is from genome assembly GCA_038209195.1 of Ktedonobacterales bacterium. GTDB lineage: Bacteria > Chloroflexota > Ktedonobacteria > Ktedonobacterales > Ktedonobacteraceae > JBBQXY01. Next base: position 9,352 of record JBBQXY010000166.1, read on the forward strand.
AGTAGCCCGTTTGCATCATCCACACATTCTGCCGTTGATCGAATTTGGGGATGAGCAAGGACTGCTGTATCTGGTAATGCCCTTTATCGAGGGTGGAACATTAACGAGCTTTTTGCGTCGCAGCTTGCCGGGTTTGCAGGAAGTATCCGCTATCTACCAGCAGTTGCTCGATGCTGTGGAATATGCCCATGACGAGGGGCTTATTCACCGCGATATCAAGTCTTCCAATGTTTTGCTCGAGCAGCGTCGCAGTGGCACCTATGTCTATCTGGCCGACTTTGGTCTGGTGCGCACTTCACGACAGGCCGAATTGGAGCAATCGGGCAAACCTATTCCACTGGAACAGGTGCCCGGCACACCGCACTATATGGCTCCCGAACAAACGATGGGCATTGTTACTACTGCCAGTGACATTTATGCTCTGGGTGTATTGCTCTATCAAATGCTCACTGGCGAATTGCCCTACGATGATCCTGACGAAGTGCGTGTCATTCAGATGCAGCTCTACTCTCCCATCCCGTTACCCTCTGATCACGATGCGACCATTCCGGTCGAAGTCAGTGCAGTGGTACAAAAGGCGATGGCGAAACGGGTTGAAGATCGCTATGCGAATGTGGCTGAATTGCGCCAGGACTTCCTGGCAGCCTTTCAGGGCTCTGTGCTCACCTCCGCTGAGGATGATCTGCCAGTTAGTGACAGCGTTGCACGTCCTCCTCGTGCGTTTTCAGCACTTTTGCTACCCCTGGAACCTCCCGCGCCTTCTCCAATTATTGAATTACGGAGGGTCAAGCCTGTCGCCGTTCCAGCCGTGGCACGAGGACGACAACGCAACACAGATTCGGTACGCGATAATCGACAGCGCACAACAGAGCCTGTGCAGCGAAACCGCAAACACTTCCATCTTTCCATAGTCGCTACCTTATGTGTACCTATCCTCCTGCTGGTGCTTTTGATTGTCCCGCGCATGCTTGGCTTGAGCCTTTTTCCCGTTGGTGTACCCATCATTGGGGCTGATCCAACCACCACTATTTCAGTTACTCCACAAAGTAAGCTATTGCAAGACACTTTCCTGCTCACTGCTTCACCACAGGCAAAACGTCCAGATGTGGCAACGAGAATTATTCCCGATCGCCAGCTATCCGCTACCACTACCGCTAGCCGCCCCACCCAGACAACTGGTACTACTTCCTACGCGGGAGTACAGGCTACTGGAAGCATTTTGTTGGTGAATAGCAGCCGGACCCCTGTCGATGTATCTGTGGGCATCATCTTCTCGACCACTTCAGGTATACAGGTTGAGACGACGCAAGCAGTGACCGTGCCAGCAAGACAGCATGGGCAGGATGGATCGGTATACGCGGCTGCGGTGGCTGTTGATGCCGGTACTGCTGGCAATATTCTCGCCAACACGCTCTTCACAACGTGTTGTACTAGCATCGCTGTGAGTAATCCCTATCCTTTTAGCGGTGGAGTTGATGCCCATAATGCCCATGTTGTCTTGCAATCCGATATAGATCGCATGGGCAATCAGTTAGTGTCATCCCTAGAACAACAGGCGGCGAAACAACTCGCCGCCGCGATGCATACTGGCGAAGTCATGTCTGCTGCACTGCTCTATCAGAAAGTAGTAACCTCCAGTAAGCCTGTGGGTACGGTCGTAGACCAGATCAATGTACAGGTGACTGTTTCCACTACCATCAGTGTTTATAACCGCGTAGTGGCCAGCCAACTTGCCATCGATTTGTTGAATGGAGAGGCGGTCCAGACATTGGGGAATGGCTACCAATTAGCCGGAACTGCGAATGTTGATGCGCCGCGAGTGGTAGCACAGGGCAAGAATGGTGTGTTTTATTTAAGCGTGCAGGTCCAAGAGAACAGGCTATTTACCTTCACACCCCAACAATTGCTAAAGTGGAAGCAATCTATCAAGGGCGCGACCTCGGAGGTTGCCCTAGTTTTTCTTAACCAGCAGACGGGTATAGCGGCAGTACAAATTCATCTCCCCTTTGGTGCCGACCACATTCCTACCACCATTGACCAGATAAAGATAGAATTGCCGAACAATCCATCCTCTTCCGTATAATGGCTTTGTGCTATACTATGCCTAATCTGCGAGTGTGCGAGCAACGTAGCCTTGTACAAGTTCACAGAAAATTGCACGAGGAAAAGATAGCCAAGATGAGTGAGAAGATAGAAGCCGACAGACATGAAATGCATTATTCTAGCTCTATGCTGGATTTGATAGGTGATACGCCACTGGTACGTTTGAACAGAGTTGCCAGCGATGTGCAGCCAATAGTATTGGCAAAGATGGAGATGTTCAACCCTGGTGGTAGTGTCAAAGATCGCATTGGACCCGCAATGATTGCGTATTGTGAACAAAAGGGATTGTTGCGTCCAGGCGGCACGATTGTCGAACCTACCAGCGGGAATACCGGTCATGGTCTGGCAATTGCGGCGGCACTCAAGGGCTACCATTGCATTTTTGTCATGACGGATAAAGTGAGCGAGGAGAAACGCAGCCTCTTGCGTGCGTATGGGGCAGAGGTGGTGATTTGCCCTAGTAGCGTCTCACATGAGTCGCCGGAACATTATAAAAATGTGGCCCATCGTCTGGCAGAAGAGATTCCGGGGGCATGTTGTCCCGATCAATATTCAAATCCTGCCAATCCTGCTACCCACTATGCCACTACTGGCCCTGAGATTTGGCGCGACACGGTGGGACGTATCACCGCCTTTGTGGCTGGTATTGGTACTGGCGGCACCATCTCTGGTACGGCGCGTTATCTTAAAGAACAGAATCCGCAGATCAAGGTCATTGGCGCGGACCCCCCCGGTTCGGTCTACTCTGGCGATACTCCTGGACCATATAAAGTTGAGGGCATCGGCATGGAGTTGATTCCACACAATTACGACGCCTCGGTAGTCGATGAAGTCATTCGCATAGATGATCGCACTTCGTTTTATCTGGCACGCAGGTTGGCTCGTGAAGAGGGTATTCTTACTGGAGGGTCGGCTGGCACTGCTCTGGGAGCCGCTCTAACCTACTCGCGCCGTCTCACTGCCAACGATGTCGTCGTAGTTTTGCTGCCAGATACCGGACGTGGCTATCTTACCAAGCAGTTTAACGATACCTGGATGCGTGAAAACGATATGCTGGTGACAGCGGAGACAGCTCAACCAACGCTGCGTGATGTGCTGAGCTATCGCCGCAGCCATTTACGCACGATGCCGCTCGTGGTCAGTGTCAGCCCAACGGATTCTATCGCCGACGCAGTCGAATTACTGCGCCGTTATGGCATCAGCCAGACGCCCGTGATTGAGAATGGTCGCATGGTCGGTAGCCTGACCGAGAACCTGCT
>JBBQXY010000167.1:0-12634 GCA_038209195.1 Ktedonobacterales bacterium
TCGCCTCGCGGCCAAAGTCGCCTTACATAACTTTTGTCTCTGGTTCAATCAACAACTTGATAGGCCTCTTTTGGCTTTTGCTACCTTGCTAAACTGGTAGGGCTTTCGGGCTTGTTAATTCACACCAAACGTTTAAGTAAAGTATACCTGAACCTCCTCACATAAGTATATCACTGAGGTGCATCCTTCTCACAAATGCATCTCGGAATCAAGAGTAGTTGGTGATTTGAGAGCGCCCTACGCTTGTACCTTCTTATAATGTTTCCTTGCTTTCGCGCGATTGCCGCAGCCTTTCATATCGCACCAGCGGCGTGAATGGTTTTTGCTGGTGTCCAGGAAGAGCCAGCGGCAATCCTCTGCAGCACACACTCTTACCGACTCCAATTCCTCAGCCGTGAGCAGTTCCGCAGCCGAACGCGCAATTGGCCAATATATCTGCTCAAGTTCTATAGCATCACTGCTCCAATCCCAGGCGAAACCAGCCCCATTGCTGTGAATACGAGCCTTTGCCATCGCACGGGCAAGCATCATATTGAGCGTTGCGAGATCACCTTCCTGTGGGGGAGCATCGTGTAGAAGTGCGTAAAAGATGCGGAATAGTGCCTCGCGCAGTGTAATAGCTTGTTGACGGACATGCTCCGCCTGTTCAGGCTGGCGTTTTGCCTGTGCATATAACTGTGTTGCCTCGCCCTCGGAAAGTATGCCCGCCTCCTGCCCCCATAGCACGAGATCATCGTAGCTGTTCATCAACTCGCGTGGTGTTGTAGTCGAACGATCTTGCAACGTATTCGTAAAGTCAAGGCAGAGATAATTTCCTGAAAAATCAAATGTTGCTGCCTGTAATTCTAGCTGCTTATTCATAATAGCCCTCCTCCTTCAGTGTAGCACATGCAAAACTAACTTGTAAAGTGCTATTGACAGGTTAGTTTTTCCGTGGTATACTATAACCAGTAAAAGTTACTTTAGTGGTTATTCTTAAACCCATTGAGAGGGGAAATGTGATGCTAGAACTGTTCATTTTGTTCCTGATACTCGTTGCTCTGGATATTGTCGCCTGGAAATGGGGTTTTGACAGCCGCCGTAGAACGAAGCGCCAGGAACGTAAAGACGCCTGGGTGGGTAGCCAAGAAGCGTGGTAATCGATTGTAAAGATGGGTGAGCATTGCGCTGAAGAATTACTTCAGCGCAATGCTCACCCATCTTTTTTCGTAACTCAAAGGTTTTGTTCCCTATTAGATGCACTTCAATCAACCTCGCTTTTAAGAGGTACATTGGCTCTAAATACTCATGATCATACATTTCAATTTATTAACTTCAGTAAGAAATTCTTAACCACTTCTCAACCACTTCTCAATGGTAGCGATACGAAATGAAAATATAATCATTTCCAATAGTTCAGTTGGGAAGGGTCTGTATAATCCTTGAGAATATTTATCAGGAATTTCTAGACAACAAGAACATTGACGTATGCATGATGGTTTGCATGAACATTCTCTTTCTTCTTAACACCCTTTGAGGAGTTTGAGGCATGAAGTCTTTTTTCATTCAGAGAAATACTTTCCTTCTTTTACTGGGAACCTTTGTGATCGTGAGTGCTGGCCTGGGATATCTGTTTACGGCGGGCAACACCCTTTTCCAACCCGCTTTGCTGACACCAACGCCAAAGTCGCTATACTCGCGCTTGGCGGAGTTGCCACAATTACAGCCAATGAAGCCTTGTAACGCCAAGCAGCGTGCTTTCCAGATGGGCATCGCCTTTCCGCAATGGACGCCAGATGGCTACGGTGGGAATGATGCAAACTGGCTCGCGGAATTGCCTGTTATGCGCGCACAGACTGCCGCGTGCTGGGTAGAGATGCCAGTGCTTTTGTTCCAGTCAGCACTTAACTCGACGACGGTATCACAGGGAGCCAGTACCCCTTCGCTTTCGTCGTTCAACTATGGTGTTCACCTTGCCCATGAGCTTGGACTGCATGTTTATGTAACGCCGCTCTTACAGGTAAATGGTAGTCAACCGTGGGCAGGAGCCATTCAATTTGCGACCTACCAACAAGAACAACAGTGGTTCGAGGGCTACTGGCAGGCCATCAAGCCTTACGCTATTGCCGCCGCGCAAGCGAGTGTTGAGCAATTTGCACTGGGCACCGAAGAGGAGTGGTTACAAGAAAATGCCCCCGACGCGCTCTGGAACGGCTTGATCGCGCATGTACGCAGCGTCTTTCAAGGCACGCTTACCTATGATATGAACTGGGATGTTTTGCAAAAGCAGCCACCTGCCTGGATGCGCAATCCCACTTTGAAGATGATCGGTGTCTCAGCGTATTTGCCTCTGATCGATACTCCTGCGCGCGTAGACCCAAAACAAATCTTCAGTCTATGGCAACACACGGAAAAACGTGCGCTTGATACCTTTGCCATAGCACTTGGCAAACCTATTTTCATCTCAGAAATTGGCTATCGTGATAGCACCGATGCTCTGTACCATTCTTGGGAGACGACCAGTTCCGCTGCACCGGACCCGCAGGAACAGGCGGCGGCGTGCGCTGCGGCACTCGCCAACGTCATTCCCGATTCGCATATTCTCGGCATCTTCTTCTGGGGATGGGATGATACGGGAGCATTTAATCTGCACGGTATGTACGCCGCTTCAGTTATACATTCATACTATCAAGCTTTACAGGCGTAGGCATAGAGAGGCGGAAGCTAGTCGAAAAATTTTATCAGACCGCCAAGTCCCTTATGAAATGGGCAGGAGGGTGAGCAGATAGAGCAAGAAGAGTATTACGCCACACCCGATATATATGCATCGAATAGTGCGAGGCAATTCAGGGCTCCACGAACACCTCGCTTCGCCGCGCAGACTGGTGAACAGATAGAGAAAGAAGTGTACTATGCTACACCTGATATATATGCAGGGAATAGAACGTCTCAATTTAGAGCGCCCACCACGGCTTTTCCAGTTCTACCAACAACGCCTTTGCCCACTATACCGACGACGCCCATGTATGGTGGTATAGCATCTACTCCTTCATCTTTAGACGTTCCCACTATTCCTTCTCCGAGAATCCCAGTAACTCCCACCTTCCCTGGTGTACAACCTGCTAGTGTTGATCCGTTGATACGCGAACGAGTGGCACACTATGCTCAGTGGTTGCAAATCAATAACACTATAGCCGTTTCCTCACAAAAGACACTGGCTTACCAGGAGGAGGCCTTAAAGATCAATACGGTGGGTACACGCGAAGTTCGAACCTTCGCGCCATTTCAGAAGCACACCTCGGCCTTGCAGGTGATTACTCCCCAGCAGATTACCTTTTTAGCTTTGCTGGCGATCGGCTGGATTACAGGATTTTTTCTCTTGCACTTTGTCTTGTTCACGATCACCTTTGGTACAATTACTCTGCTCTACATCAGTGGCTTTATAGTCAGTGCCATCCTATCAACGAATTCATTCAATGGGAACAGCGGAGATAAAATTGATGAGAAGATCATTGTCGCGCTCGACCAGCTAGGCGTTGAGTGGCCAACCTACACCATTCTTTGTCCTCTTTATAAAGAATCGGCTATCGTGCCGCAATTTGTTGAGGCCATCAAGGCACTTGATTATCCAAAGGATAAGCTACAAGCCCTCTTTCTGACAGAGGAAGGTGATAACGAAACGCGAGTGGCTTTATTATATGAAATGCAACTTCCTCCAGGTTTTACTGTACTTACGGTGCCCAAAGGTGCTCCACAGACGAAGCCGCGCGCATGTAATTTTGGCTTGCTCCAGGCAAGGGGCCAGTTCGTGGTGATTTTTGATGCAGAGGACAAACCAGAGCCATATCAACTGAAAAAGGCCATTCTCTCCTTCGCAAACTATGGAGCAGAGGTCGCCTGTGTGCAGGCCAAACTGAACTATTATAATAGCAAACAGAACCTGCTAACACGCTGGTTCACGGCTGAATATAGCACATGGTTCGATATCATGCTACCAGGTCTACAGCGTATCGGCTTTTCGTTGCCACTGGGAGGAACGTCCAATCATTTCCGCACAGATGTCTTGCGTGCCTTGGGTGGTTGGGATGCCTTCAACGTGACAGAAGATTGCGATCTGGGACTACGTATTGCGCAGTATAATCTGAAAACGGCGGTACTCGATAGCACAACCTACGAAGAAGCCACCTCTCGCGTGAAAACTTGGCTCTTCCAGCGCTCGCGTTGGATTAAAGGCTATTTGCAGACCTACCTTGTGCATATGCGTCATCCTGTCCAGGCACTACGGCAAGGCCAATTGCGGAAGTTTTTCTCACTGCAATTGATTGTAGGAGCCTGGACGGTCGTCCTTTTAATCAATCCCTTCATGTGGGCTTTGACGCTACTGTATATTCTGTTTCGCCCCGTACAACTCTATAGCATTCTATTTCCCGGTCCTATCCTGTATATGGGAGCTTTTTGTCTCATCTTTGGCAACTTTTTTTACATCTATATTCACGTTATTGGATGTTTGCGGCGTAAAGAATACGCTCTCATTAAATGGGTCTTGCTTCTCCCCTTGTACTGGGGGATGATGAGTATTTCAGCGTATATAGCGTTCTATCAGCTCATCATGAAACCCCATTACTGGGAAAAGACCCAGCACGGTACACATCTGACAACAATAGCAGAGGTTCATTCCATAGCGCCAACTTTAGACCCAGCGGAGCGTGCTGTTGCGGTCTCTATGCCAACCACGCGTCTCTTTGCCGTTACGGTGGGGAGAGTTTTCAAAATGGTGACCACCCCAAACGAACTGGGAACGACCACGCAGAGGGTAACAGCTTTGCGAAGCACGCTATCCACTCAGTTAGGGCAACGCAATGCTCGTTGGCAGCTATATCTTCCGCGCATCCAGGATCGCTGGCTCCTCGCGGCAATAGGCAGCGCCATAGTGGCATGTGTTGCATCGACGACTTATGTGTTACAGCACAATTTGACGCTCATTGACAGCGACGCTAACTCGCATATGGAGATTGCGCGACGCGTTTTAGATAATGCTACACCTGGCTTAGCGCAGTTGGGGGGCGTCTGGCTGCCCTTGCCACATATACTGATAGCCTTGTTTGCCTGGAATGATTACCTCTGGGCGACCGGTCTGGCAGGCAGCATCGTGGGCATGGGATGCTATTTGGGAACAGTCGTCTATGCCTTCCTCTCCGCACGGCGACTTTCACAAAACAGTTGCGCGAGTTTCATTGGCACACTTGTCTTCATTCTGAATCCCAACGTGCTTTATCTGCAAGCAACGCCCATGAGCGAGCCAGTCTGCTGGGTAACTATGACCGCATCATGCTACTACCTGCTTGCCTGGGCACAGGAGGATAGGAAGAAATACCTGCTATTGGTCGCTGCATGTACCTTTCTGGCTACTTTGGCGCGCTACGATGGTTGGTTCCTCTTCGTTGTATTTTTACTGGTGATTCCGCTAACTGGGATGCTTAAACATCATTCGCTCCGTAAGATCGAAGGCAATCTCGCGGTATTTGTTATACTCGGCGGCCTCGGCATTGTCCTCTGGTTTGTGTGGGAACAAATTATTTTTGGGGACCCGCTGTACTTTCAAGATGGCCCTTACTCCGCACGACAGCAGGTAATAGATTTTGCGTACAACGCGCAGCGTTATAATTTGCCGATAGCTATTCGGACGTATACCATAAACGGCGTGGAGACACTGGGGCTGTGGCTTTCTCTGCTGGCACTCGCGGCCCTGCTCTTGTTCTTGCTCAGGCGCTGGAAGTCGTTGGATACCCTTGCCGCACTTACTTTCCTGGCTCCCTTTGCTTTCTACGTCATTGCCATCTTTGGCAATCAAGTGCCGATTGGCAGCTTCGCAACTTTTCATCCACTGGGCATTATTCCTGCCAGTGAGCGTAATAGTCTCTTCAATGCTCGTTTTGGATCAGAAATGGTGGCCCCGCTTGCCGTTTTCGTTGCTATACTCGTTCCTACCTGGTCGAGTACAGCCACTTTTCTACATTCAGCGAGAGGTTTGCTGTGTAGAGCATTTCTGGTCCTGGTTATTGTGCTTCAGTCAGGATTGGTTGCCAACGGCGGTATCATCGCCATTCTCGGCAGCACAAACCCTCCCCTCTGTGTACAAGGTTATCCTATCAACGTGTATCTCGCGCAACATTATAACGGAGGGCGCATTCTACAGTCAGACTATCCCTTCCGTATCTCAGAGGCACAGGCCGGAATAAACTTTAGCAATGTCATCTACGGGGGTTCGGGTTCACTTTGGACGCAAGCATTACAACATCCAGAGACGAACGTGGACTGGATCATCTTCCAACCAGGGGATATCGTGGGGAAGGCGATGGATCTGACAGGTCCCTTGTTTATACAGAACTTCACACTTATCGTTACTGGTCCCGATGGACTACGCCTCTATCATAGGAACGGGCTCGCGCCATTGCCTTCGCGCCCAATTACCGCCTATCTCTTGAACGAGCAACACCTCTGTACGCCAAGCAATAGCCAGCAGAAGTAAAGGAAAAGAAACACATGGAAGTCAAGAAAAAGTCTTATTCCCTGCAAAAGGTCAATCCTCTCGCGGAGGTGGTCAACACTGATACTATTGCTCCTACCCACTCATTCAAAGGGCGCAGCATTGCTTTACTGCAAGCTATGCGGCCTCGACAGTGGGTGAAAAATCTAGCAATTTTCGTCGGTATCGTCTTTGCACAACGTCTGCTTTCGTTTCCACTTTTCGAGCGAGCTGTGGTAGCTTTTATCACTTTTTGCCTGGCATCAAGCTGTATCTACCTGTTGAATGACATGCTCGACCTGCAAAACGACCGACAGCACCCGGTCAAGTCGAAACGCCCGCTCGCTAGCGGGGCGTTGCCTATTTCATGGGCTATCACTGGTATGAGCGCACTCGTCCTAATATGCGCAGGAGTGACATCACTCGTGTTCTTTATTCCCATTGATAGCCAGTCCAATATTTTTGCATCTTTTGCAGGGGCAAATGTGCTTTTTGCCTTAACGGTGATATCCTATCTTCTGCTGATGGCTCTCTACAGCGTGCGTCTCAAGCATGTCGTGCTGCTGGATGTCTTTTTCATCGCCAGTGGATTTGTCTTGCGTATCTTGGCAGGAACAGCTATCTTTGCTGTAGTAATATCGCCCTGGTTGTATCTGGTTACTATCCTCCTTTCGCTGTTCCTGGCTCTGAATAAGCGACGGAACGAGCTCGTCCTGCTGCAAGGTCAGGCCAGCAGCCATCGGCAAATACTCAAAGAATATAGTTTACCTCTGTTGGATCAGTTGATTACCATCGTGACGGCGGCAACATTGATTTCCTACAGCCTTTATACTTTTCAGAGTTCGACGGGTAACCATCGTCTAATGATTACTATCCCATTTGTGCTTTACGGCATGTTTCGTTACCTCTATCTCGTGCATATGAGGATGGAAGGTGGAAGTCCTGAAGAAGTATTATTACGTGACCGACATTTACTTGTAACTGTTGTGTTATGTCTAGCAATTATTATTGCCATACTGTATGTGTTGCCATCATAGGGGAGTCCACCGTTGCTGATTGGTAAAAAAACTTCCTACAGGTCCCTTGTTTATACAGAACTTCACACTTTGTAGGTCAGGTAGCAGAAAAGATAGCGTATAATCTTAAGGCAAGGTTCAAACGCCCTTGACAGTTTCTCCTCAATAGAAAGGTTCAGCCCTGTCATGCTGAGGGCAGCGAAGCATCTGGCGTGGCAGTGAGATTCTTCGCTGCCCTCAGCATGACAAAGCTACGCTCAGGGTAAACTTTCAGGAAGGTTTCATCAGTATGGCAGACCTAAAAGTCAGCACGGACAGATCGGACATACAGGCAAGAGCGCAGGAAACGGCCAATAAAGCTGGTCTGCGCAACACGCTGCTGTTAATACTGGTAACGATGATCTGGGGTGGAACCTTCCTGATCGTCAAAGATACCGTCAAGATCAGTGGTCCATTTACCTTCCTGGCCCTCTGCTACACTATTGGCATGCTGTTGCTAGCCATTATCTTTCGTAAACGTTTGCTGCGTATCACTCGTGCTGAAGTATTTGCTGGCTTGCTCATTGGACTATTTCTCTTTGCCGGCTATGCTTTGCAAACGACTGGCTTGCAATATACGACGGTCAGCAAAGCTGGTTTTCTAACGGGCTTGTATGTTCCACTCGTCCCCGTCTTCTCTTTCCTCTTGTTACGCCAAAAGCCAACCCTCGGAGCGATTATTGGAGTTGTATCCTCACTGCTTGGATTAATCCTCTTATCGGTGAATAGTACGTTCAACCTTGTTTTGGGCTTAGGAGAAATGTTGCTGCTGGGTTGTTCTGTGGCCTTTGCCTTGCAAATTGTCTGTATCAGCCGCTTTGCCCCGCGTGTCGATGCCATCAACCTCGCCATCGTACAGTTGGCCTTGACGGCTGTGCTCAGCTTTGTTGCCATGCCAGTAATGGGTGAAACATACCGCATACAGCCGTTAGTAGTGTGGGGAGCAGTGTTGTTCATGGGAATGGCGGATATTGCCTTTTGCCTACTCATTATGAACTGGGTGCAACAATTTATCAGCAGCAACCGCGCAACTTTAGTTTATGCTCTTGAACCAATGTGGGCAGCTCTGTTTGGCTATCTGTTGGCGGGCGAAACGCTCAGTCTGTTTGCTTGGATTGGCTGTGTCTTCATTCTGCTGGGCATGGTTGTCGGTGGATTGCGCCTCTCATCTTTCCAAAAAAGCAGCAAAGAGCTACCGCAAAAGGTTAATGATCTCGTTCAGCCATAGCGATTGCTTTCTGTGCTAGCCGTCGCAGTGCATCGTATAGCTCTGGCGGCTGACGGATGACCATGGGAAATGGTAGACCGGCAAGCACATGTGCGACCCAGTCGATGTTATTGACATAACAACGCAGGTTCACGCCATCGGGAGCTTGCTCCAACGTTGCCAGTCCTGGGGGCACTGTACGATGTGCCTCTATAAGCGTTGTCTCCAGCAGCACATCGACCAGCCAGGTGGCTGGCACCATGGCAATCGAGTTGCTGACGTACGTTAGGCAATCAAAATCTCGTGGGCGAGCGTATTTCTTTTTGCCTATCTCTGCCTGGATGACCCTATCCAGGCGAAAAACTCTTACCCCTTCGCGCAGGTGACAGTAGCCGACGGCGTACCAGAAACCCGCTCGGTAGACCAACCCATAGAGATCGACTGCCCGTTCAGTAGTTCCCGCCTCCCAAGCCTGGTAGCGCAAATTCACCTGCCGTTCTTGTTGCACAGCCGCACAGAGCGTACTCACCACGGCACTGCTGGGCTGGGTTGCTGGTGGGGTAACATCAAAGACCAGTGATTCTTGAACCGCCTGCACCCGTTCGCGCAACACGGTTGGCAGGACGCGTTCGACCTTGGCTAATGCTCCTTCAACGGCGGGAGCCGCTACCGCCAACCCCAATTTACGCGCCGCTAATAGTCCCAATGTCAATGCCAGGGCCTCTTCCTCGGTGAACATCATGGGGGGGAGCTTGAAACCGGGGCGTAGTCGATAAGCACCGTAGCGTCCGCGCCCCGATTCCACAGGGATGCCCAGGTCTTGTAGCATCGTGATATAACGGCGCACGGTGCGTGCGTTTACTTCGAGGCGTCGGGCAAGCTCAGGCCCACTCAATTGGTGGTGCGATTGCAGCAACTCCAAGACGGTCAGTACACGGGTGGTTGGAAAGTACATAGCAAGATGTTTTCCTTTTTACGGCAAGGTTAAAAGTTCGGGTCCGCCCTCAGTCACGGCGAGGGTATGTTCAAACTGGGCAGAGCGGGAACCGTCGGCAGTGCTTATTGCCCATCTATCGGCGTGTACGCGAATATCGGGTTTGCCAGCATTAATCATCGGCTCGACGGTGAAGACCATGCCAGGTCTGAGCGTTAAGCCAGTGCCAGGACGTCCAACGTGCAAGACTTGCGGATCATGCTCATGCACAGAGCGACCAACACCGTGACCAACCAGTTCTCGCACCGAGGAAAATCCTTGCGCCTCCGCGTAGGTCTGGATCGCTGCCCCAATATCACCCAGACGTCGCCCGGCACGAGCCTGTTCAATGCCCAGCTCTGTGCAACGCTTAGCGGCATCCAGTAATCGTTGCGACTCGCTATCTATTGCTCCAACCGGGAAGGTCACACAAGCATCGCCTACCCAACCATTATAGCGCACGCCGATATCTATACCGATGATATCACCTTCCTTGAGATATTGCTGGTTACTGGGAATGCCATGACAAATCACCTCGTTAATGGCTACACAAATCGTAGCCGGAAACGCTGGTATTGCCGGTTGACCAGCTTTAGCCGGGCGCGTACCGTAGCCCTTGTAAGCGGGAATAGCCCCCTTCCTACGAATGTAATCCTCGGCACGGGCGTCCAGTTCAGCCGTCGTCACGCCTGGGACAATATGTGGTCGTAGCACCTCATACGTTTCAGCAACGATGCGTCCAGCCTCACGGAGCAGTGCGATCTCTTGACGAGATTTGAGCATAACAGCCATCATTTTCCTCCTTGTTGCCATAAAGCTGGATTACGCTGGCATCCCTTGCAGGTTACTGACAACCGCCTTTTCCCCGCTTAGCGGTTCCCAGAGCAGTAAATCATTCATGCTGACCGTAAGATAGCAACTAAAGTAGGTAAGAAGCCGATCAAGCGTGCTGTAGTCAAGTCGCTGACTGCGACCAGTATGTAATGCCGCTAGCACGCTGAGCGAAATGCCGGTCTCACTCGCCAAGCGGCGCAAGCTTAAGGCGGGTTTTCCTTGCTGCGCACGTTCGACATTCACCTTAGCAAGTAAGATACGAAGATGGCAAGAGATGGTCATGGGCCTACATTTCTCCTCGCGAGTATTTCCTGACGCAATAAGCTTTGTCTTAGCTGAAAATTTAACAGGTTTGTTATGGAATGTCAATACATTGTAGCGAAATACAACAACAAGATGCTGTTTTTCAGCAAACAGAAGATGGTTCTGCTCCAAAAGTGGGACGAAGTATAGCCGCTTCATGTTGTAGAATGAACGTGACACAAACGAAAGAATTGGGAGTTACTAGTCGCGAGGAGCAAGCGTCATGGAAGAACGGATGGACAAAGCAACATTATTAGAGAATATGCACAAAGGTTTCGACGAACTCGATGCCTTACTGATTAGGTTTAACCCGCAGCAGATGACTACGGAAAAGGTCAGCGACACATGGTCTATTAAAGATATTTTGGCCCACCTCACGTCGTGGCAGCAGCGCACACTGGATCGACTCTACGCGGCAGCCAACAACGAGCTGCCGCGTTCGCCAAACATTGCTACGGATGAAGAGATGAACCTGCAAAACGAGCGTTTTTACCAGGAGAGCAGCGAGCGTCCCCTCTCTAACATATTGGCTGACTACCACTCGGCCTACCAACAGTTGGTGACGGCGGTGCAGAATGCCAACGATGAAGACCTCTTTCAATCCGGTCGTTTCTCGTGGGAAGGCGATGTGGCCCTGTGGCAGTTAGTCGCTGGCAATACCTATGAGCATATTCGGGAACATAGCGAGGCCATCCAAAGCTGGTTGGAAAAGGTAAAACAGGCAGGGTAACCTTGAAGACGATAACTTCCTAGAATGTGGTAGAAACGCTGGGAACGTCGCCCTGGATCAGGGCGACGCGAACGGCTGCTGTCCAGGTTTGTTCCACAAACTTGGACAGCAGTTGATACTACCGTCTATTGGTGCCCTGGATAATACGTGGCCCAGTCATAAGTGGTGACCTTCCCGTTCTGGAGTACGAACAGATGAATACAGCGACCAGGAGTCAGCCACTGTGCACTGCCAGCGTGCTGATAGACAAGCACGACGTTAGGAGCCACCGAGCGCATGCTCTCTACCGTCCATTGAAAGTTGGGATATTTCGTCCGTAAGCCTTGATAGAAACTGGCGATAGCAGCCAGGCCATGCTCGACTGTCGTCACTCCTTTCGGATTGGACTGTGTCAGGGTGGCGTCGGGCGCGAAGACGGAACTCAACGCGGAGAAGTCTCCACTCAACATACCTGCGTTAAAGATGTGGAGATACGATGTTACCACTGTAGAAGCATCTTGCCCCGTCGCGGGAGTGGTGACCGGCTGCGCACTCACCGGTCCTCCACAAGCAGATAACCCACCGATGAGAGTCACTACGAGGAAACTGAGTAGCGCAAGTAAACTTGCTTTCCGAGCGTGTGAATGCATGGAATTTTCGATCCTTTCTGCAGTTTGTACAGTTTGCTTCGTACATTACTCGCAAAACTAAGCATAAATGATTTACTGCTCAGAGTTTACCTTGCAAAGCATAGCGGCGTATCGTAGAACTTACGTATTTTATAGTATACAGAAAAATAGGGTAACAACTCAGGTCAGTAGAGGCTTGCCAAACGTCGACAAACCCAGTAAAGTAAGAGTATGACGATCGAAGAAGAACGTATTCATCTGCGAGAAGAGAACCAGTACCTGCGTGACCAACTGGCGCAGCGTGATGAAAGAATCCAGCACCTGGAAACAGCGCTGGAACAGCAGCATGTCCTGATCGAGCAGATGCAAGAACAGATAGGGAGCTTGACCCAACAGGTCAAGTCGTTGCAAGAGCGGCA
>JBBQXY010000168.1:0-12615 GCA_038209195.1 Ktedonobacterales bacterium
GAAAAAATCTGGCATGCGCTGGACTCCTGATGGCTTGGATGCGGTCCTCGCTTTGCGCACTTCCGTTCTCAACCAGTCCTACAACTCATTCTGGAAACTCGAATATGCTGCTTGATTGCCTACAACTTTTTCATACACCCGGTGGCACGCCTCTGATCGAACTGTACGTGGTGGCCAGTGAACTCGCCAAAATCCTGGGAGGCAAGGATATCACCATCGCTCGTTCGCTGATTGGCAGCTACATCACCTCGCTTGAAATGGCCGGTTGCTCGATTACCCTGCTGCGGCTCGATGATGAATTGACCCGTTACTGGGATGCGCCGGTGCGTACTCCTGCATTGCGCTGGGGTATGTAATAGCAAGTACCATGAGCCACGTGTTCGCCTGTAAAGCTACATTATGCGCGAATTAGAAAGGGGGACGCCAGCCCCTGTTGAGGTGAGGCGGTTTGTCTCAAATCGTTTTACCTCATCGGTACCTTTCAATGATGCGCGCTTTACAGGTGAGAGCGAGGTTCATTGCTATGCTTTGTGGAGGGAACGATGCCTATTACGTCCGAGGATATAGTACGCTGGATCAACCGGGTTGCGACGGTGCTACACGAAAACCGTGATTATCTTACGCAACTCGACTCGCCAATTGGCGATGCCGATCATGGCACCAACATGGATCGCGGTTTTCAGGCCGTCATGGCAAAGTTACCGACAGTGGCGACGATGGATATTGGATCGATCCTCAAGACGGTCGGGACAACCCTAGTTTCGACGGTGGGCGGCGCGAGCGGACCGCTCTATGGAACCGCATTCCTGCGAGCGGGTATGGCAACTTCCGGCAAAGACGAATTGTATGAAGCGGATGTCGTGCATATGCTGGAGGCTTTCCTGGAGGGGATTACCGTGCGTGGGAAGGCCCAACCTGGCGAGAAGACGATGGTTGATGCACTCACACCTGCCATTGCCGCGCTGAAAGGGGCGCAGCAGCAACAGGTGGGCATGACGCAACTGTTGCGCCGTGGCGGCACTGCTGCTGAAGAAGGCATGAAAGCGACAATACCCCTGCTCGCTACCAAAGGACGTGCCAGCTATTTAGGGGAGCGGAGCATCGGACATCAAGACCCCGAAGCGACATCGAGCTGGCTGATGCTGAAAGCGTTAGCAGATACCTGCGCGTGAAGACGAACAGAAGCACAGCAGCACAGCAGTACATTAGCTCATGTGTTTAGGCGAGGTAAACGCCCGTGCAAAGTGCATTGGTGGCACTTGTTGTTTGCATGCGAAAGGAAATAGGGTCCATGGCAGTAGGGATAGTAATTGTTTCTCATAGTACAAAACTAGCCGAGGGGGTTGCGGAACTGGCGGGACAGATGGCGCAGGGGAAAGTGCTGATTGCGGCAGCAGGGGGGACAGCAGAAGGGCGATTAGGCACTTCCGTCGAGAAAATTCTCGTTGCGCTGCACCAAGTTGATGGAGCAGGCGGCATTCTGGTTTTGCTGGACCTGGGAAGTGCAGTCATGGCAACCGAGATGGCGGTGGAGGCGTTCGCGCAAGATTCGTTGCATGTCGTGACGATTAGCCCAGCACCGCTCGTGGAGGGCGCGGTCATCGCTGCCGTAGAAGCATCCGTCGGCAATAGCCTGGAAGAAGTCGCCGAAGCAGCGGTCGCGGCTGCTACATTGCCCAAGATCACTGACCATCATTGAGAAGAAAAGGACGATCAACGTGCCACTAGTGGAGACGAGTCTCGTAATTACCAATAAAGTCGGCTTGCATGCCCGCCCGGCAAGTTTGCTGGTGCAAACTGCCGCACGCTTTCACTCAAAGATCCAGGCGCACTATGGTGAAAAAAACGCGAATGCCAAGAGCATGCTTGGTGTGCTCAAATTAGGCGCGACAGTTGGCGCGACCATCATCGTGCGAGCCGACGGGGATGACGCCGAACAAGCGATTGCCGCGTTGACAGAGCTGGTACGCCGTAACTTTGATGAAGAGGAGTAAAGCGGTGAGCCTCTCTTTTTCAACAGAAAATCCCCTGCGCGTGATACCCATCTCCGCGGGCATCGCTATTGGCCCGGCGCGTCTCTACCGTACCGGGCAGCCAGAGGTGGTGGAGAGCCAGATCACTCCCGATCAGGTGGAAGCGGAACAGAACCGCTTGCAGGCAGCGATTGCCGCTGCTTTGCTGGAGCTACAAGAGCTGCATGAGCATGTGGCAAAGACAGTAGGTCGGCATGAAGCCGACATCTTTGCCGCACAACAATGGATGGTGCAAGACCCCGATTTGTTAGAGGAAGCCAACGAGAGCATCTCTACCCGGTTATTTTCTGCTGGAAGTGCTTTTCTGCAAGCGGCAGAACATCAGGCACGCGAACTGGAAGCACTCGAAAACGAAATGCTTGCCGCGCGAGGTGCAGATGTACGCGATGTGGCGGCACGTGTCATACGCCACCTGCACGCGGAAAGTCAGGCGGCAGTAGTGAGCGTCGATGAAAAGACGCCCGTGCTGGTCGTCGCGTATGATCTAATCCCATCTGATACCGCGACCTTCGATCCTGAGAGCATACTTGGTATTTGTACCGTCGTTGGTGGCCCTACCACACATGCCGCTATTATCGCCCGCGCGTTGGAGATTCCTGCCGTTTCCGGCCTCGATGCACGTCTTTTGCAAACCTTACAGGATGGTCAACAACTTGCGATAGACGGTGTGCAGGGCTTGTTGTACGCGCAACTCGATGGCGTACAGTCGCACACATTGCATGTGGCAATGGAACAACAGAGACAAGAACGCGCTCGTCGCCGTTCGCAGCACGAGATACTGTGGCGCAATCAAGCTGGTTCAACGGCGGATGGTGTGCGTGTGCAGATATGTGCCAACGTGGGCGATGCAGATGGTGCGCGTTCTGCCGCTGAACAGGGCGCGGAGGGTATCGGGTTGTTGCGCACCGAGTTCCTGTTTGCTGGGCGCGAAAGCTTCCCCGACGAGCAAGAGCAGTTTGAGAGCTATGTGGAACTCTTTCGCGCCTTTGGCGAGCATGCTACACTGGGGAAAACTATTATCGCTCGCACCCTTGACGCGGGTGCCGATAAGCCTTTCCCGGCACTTGAACCGTTGATTGGCGCTACGCAGGAAGCTAATCCTGCTCTGGGCTTGCGCGGTGTACGCATTCACTTGGCGCACGAAGCATTGCTACGCCAACAATTACGCGCACTGTTGCGTGCTGGCGTGGCTTCCAGCATTGAACTTGCCATCATGTTTCCCATGATTGCCACCATCGAAGAAGTACGCCGCCTGCGGATTGTTTATGACGAGGTCTTGCACGAACTTGAGCAAGCCGGAGTGTCAGTTTCACCCCAAACACAGGTAGGTATCATGGTGGAAACGCCTGCTGCCGCGCTCATGGCGGATGTGCTGGCAAGCTATGTCGATTTTTTTAGTATTGGAGCCAATGACCTCTTCCAGTATACTATGGCAGCGGATCGCACAAATAGCCGCGTCTCCGGCATGTTTGGTGTGCTTGAACCAGCAGTCTGGCGCAGTATTGACATGATCGCACGCGCAGCTACAGCGCATGGTAAGCTGGTAGCGGTGTGCGGCGAGTTGGCAGCAGATGTGCGTATTGGACCTTTGCTAGCCGGTCTGGGTGTCAGAGAGTTGAGCATGAGCCCTCCTTCCATGCTCAAGCTCAAAGCAGCACTGCATGCGCACACCATGGACTATTGGCAACAACGTGCGCAAGAACTCCTCAAAGCCGAAACGGCAGCAGACGTTTTGGCTGCCCTGCAAGCGATTGATGCATAGGGACAAGCTTTAGCTCGATACACCTCTCATTTTTATTGCAATGAATATATTCAATATTAATGAAACATTCATAACAATTACTGTATCTAACTTTATACTAGGCAGAAAATAGTTTCTGTAAATGCCGAATTAATTCTCAGAAAAGTCGAATAAATCTTTGGAAAAAGTCGAATAAGGAGTTCTTACATGAGTGAAAGTGCAGCCGTCGGGGTATTAAGTGATAACCTGACAGGCCTTGAAGAAAATCGTCAACAGCGCGGTACTGCTCCGAATGAGTATGCTGAGTTGAAAAATATTATTAAAAAGAGAGGTTTACTGGAAAAACAACCAAAGTATTACACATATAAGATACTGCTCATTGTTGGCATGCTGGCTTTGGGTATAATCTTCTTCCTCACAGTAAACAATTTTTTGTTACGTATGGTGGATGCAGTGTTTCTGGCGTTTGTCTTTGGGCAGATTGGCTTTCTCGGTCATGACGCGGGCCATCGACAAATTTTCAATACAACATGGAAAAACGACCTCGTCATTCTCTTGCAGGGGAATTTGTTTGTTGGCATGAGCTATTCCTGGTGGCTGAATAAACACAATGAACATCACAGCCATCCCAATCAGATTGATATGGACCCTGATATTGCCATTCCTGCCATCAGCTTTTCCCAGGAAGATGCTTTAAAGAGGAGAAAATTTGGGCGAGTGATCGCAAAGTATCAAGCTTTCTTCTTTTTCCCTCTGCTCATGCTGGTAGGCATTGATTTGCAGCGCACCAGCATCAACTACCTGATCCGCAAAAAAAATGTCAAGAGTCGCTGGGTTGAATTGGCGATGATGGCACTGCACTACATTTTGTACTTTAGCATGGTCTTTTTCACTGTCAGTCTCTGGCAGGGGATTGTGTTTATCCTGGTTCATCAAATGCTCTTTGGTTTGTACCTGGGTTCCACTTTCGCGCCGAACCACAAAGGTATGCCTATCTTAGAGAAAGAGACAAAGATGGATTTCTTGCGCCGCCAGGTGGTAACGGCCCGAAATGTGACGCCGAGTCCCTTCAATGACTTCTGGTATGGTGGACTCAATTATCAGATTGAGCATCACCTGTTCCCCAGTATGCCGCGTAAAAACCTGAAAGAGGCCCATGGCATCATCAGAACCTTCTGCCAGGAACATGATATTCCTTTTTATGAGACGTCGGTAGCGCAATCATACAAGGAAATCTTGGGCTACCTGCACTACGTAGGCGCGCCGTTGCGTGTAAAGCGAAGCAAGCAAGCCAGGCGAACCAAGCCACTTTCCGTGAAAGGATAACTGGCGACACGCTACAATAAAACGCGCTGGCTGAACCTCAGAATATGGGTTCAGCCAGCGCGTTTTGGCTTCTTCAGATCGAAAGACCTTTCCAGACAGGGGGAGTTGTCACTGTGTCGCTTCCTCAACGAAAAGTACGAGTGTTTCCATATCGTCGAGGGCGCGGATGGTAACCGTGTTATTTGCGCGTGGTACGCTTGCCAATGCCTCGTGTGCCAGGCGGCATTGTTCAGCCAGGAAGTGTTGGCAGTATGCTTTGGTATGGGTACGCGCAAAGATTGCCAGCACGTCATCGACCTGCGTAGCCGTAATGGCTGTTTTTTGTTGGTAGAGCTGGTGCAAGCGTTGTAGATCAGTTGCGTCTGCATGTTCCAATGCGTGGAGGAATGGTAAGCTTTTCTTGCGTCGATAGACATCTCCGGCGGGTGTTTTGCCCAATTCTGCCGTACTGGCCCAAACCCCAAGCAGGTCATCTCGCACCTGAAATGCTACGCCCATGGCATGGCCAAAGCTGCGCAGGCGGTGCCGCGTTTCCTGGTCGGAGGTACCTAACATAGCACCCATCTCCGCCGCACTACCCATAAGTGCGCCCGTTTTGCGGCTAATCATGTCCAGGTACATAGCGACAGAAATATGCTGCTGTCCCTCAAAACTAATATCTAAATATTGCCCCTCTGAAAGTACCAGACAAGAGCGATCAAGCACGGCTCCGAGGTGGGCCGCAATATCTCCTGTTACACCTTCGTCAATCACTCCCCAGAGCGTCAGACGGGCCAGCGCAAAAAGTCCATCACCAGTGTTTATGGCCTGTGGAATGCCCCATAGTTTCCAAAGCGTCGAGCGGTGCCGTCGCTCGGTGTCCCCATCTTCAATGTCGTCGTGAATGAGGGTAAAATTGTGTGTGAGTTCGATGGCGGCAGCGGCTGGTAAAGCACGGCGCAGGTAATCTGTGTTTGCTGTAGCCAGCCCCCAGGCACCCGCCGCTTCATACGCCAGCAACAGTAGCGTTGGTCGGAGCAATTTTCCAGGATTATTAGCGATAGGGGTAAATTCGTTATCGACCCAGCCCAAGTGATATTGAATTTGCCCGTAAAAGGGGTGCAGATCGACATCCTCTGGATTGGTAGCAACTTTTGCTATAGCAGTATGTAGAGCCTCATTGATGGCAGCTTGATGGCGGGTAAGTGTTGATTGTATGGTTGGTGTTAATGCCATAATTTCGCCCCTTTTCGTCTCCTTCCATGTGTGTGATAGTTGGTTAACGATGCAGATAAAAAAAGGCGGTTGCCGCTATCGTACCCAGTACCACAACCCAATTGCTGATACCTTTGAGGCCACCAAAGCGATAGATGGGGGAACAGAGAACGCAATAGCGAGTGGTATACTGATAGCGATGACCGCGCAGACCCTCGCGCGCAATGAAGACATCATCAACTTTGCGCTGCGTGTGCAGTTCATCGCAGATATGGCGACCACACCCTTTGCACTTGAACTGATCGATAAAGTGTGAGGTGCGTGAGGTTGACCACTGATCGGGATAAACTTGTGTGCTACAGATATAACAGACCTGGGTTTGCGCCATTCTCATCTGCTTTTCGGCACAAGGCGAATGTTGTTGCTTCGGGAAGTGGTCCTGGCAAAAGCTATGGTGGCAATCAGGACAACGTCCCAGGGCCTCTTCAGAACATTCATGACAGCGTCGTGCCGCGTTGACTGCGCGGTTACGTTGCTTTATATCGTGGGTATCTTGCATAGATGATGATTTCCCCTTATAAAAGCGTCTTATTCGTGTCTCATGTATAGATACGATTTGTAGTTGCTCTTTGGATAAGTATAGCATTGCCATTTGCAAGGACGCAACGAAAACGGTATTATCAAAGAGAATTCACATTTCTAGAGGACGGATAAGCATGTCATTGTTGCTTTCACCTACAATTTGGGCCGGTCATCGTTTGGATTGGGGACCGTGTACCCATGTCATGGGTATCATCAATGTCACTCCAGACTCATTTTCTGGTGATGGTCTAGCCTTGGCCCAGGCGACTAAGGCGTCTCAAGCGCAAGAGGCAATGGTGCAACAGGCGGTGGCACGCGCTCTGACCTTTGTTGCTGATGGCGCGACTATGATAGATGTGGGTGGAGAATCTACCCGTCCCCATGCTGAACTTGTCTCGGTCGAGCAGGAACTGGCTCGTGTACTACCCGTCATTCACGCGCTTAACGCAGCTTTGCCCAGAGAAATCGTCATTTCGATTGATAGCTATAAAGCTGAGGTAGCTCGTGCGGCACTCGACGTGGGAGCCTCCATGATCAATGATATTTGGGGTTTGCGTGGTGATGCTAGCATGGCTGCCCTGGTAAGTGAGCGGCGTGTACCGGTAGTATTAATGGCGAACATGCGTGGCTACGCGAGGCGAGAGATTGTGAGCGATGTGATACGCTTCTTGTCTGGTAGCATAGACCTGGCGTTGGCGGCTGGTGTTTCTTGGGAACATCTGATCATTGATCCCGGCATTGGCTTTGGCACAACTCCGGAAGAGAATCTAACGTTGCTGCGCCGTCTGGGTGAATTGCGCGCCTTAGGTCGTCCGCTACTGCTAGGCACCTCGCGCAAATCGACGATAGGCAAAGTATTGGGCGGATTGCCCGCGAACGAGCGATTAGAGGGTACCTCGGCGACCGTGGCGCTGAGCATTGCCCAGGGCGCGGACATCGTTCGCGTACACGATGTGCATGAGATGATGCGCGTCGTCAAAATGAGCGATGCAGTGGTACGGGGTCCAGTCTAATGGCGGGCATAGGGGAATAGGGGAGCAAAAAATGAACTATCAAGCAGCCCTGGCATATTTGTATAGCCTGAGTGATTTTGAACGTGGCGGACAATATACCCGCAATCCGGCTGAAAATATTCCGCGTGAGGCATGGTTACTGGAACAGCTCGGTACACCGCAGCAGGACTATAGTTGTACGCTGATTGCTGGCACAAAAGGCAAAGGCTCTACTGCCTCCCTCATTGAACGAGTTTTGCGCGCAGCAGGACTGCGTACTGGACTGTATACACAACCAGACTTGCACACTTTTCGCGAGCGTATGCGTGCCAATGGACAACTGATCAGTGAGCAAGAGATGGCTACCCTTGTAACGGAGATGCGCGCTGTGGTGGAAGATTTAAACGCGCAGCAGCGCTTTGGCCCATTTATCACCTATGAACTGGCAACCGCACTGGCTCTAGTGTATTTCAGTCGCCAGCATGTCCAGCATGCCGTACTGGAAGTTGGCCTGGGAGGACGGTTGGACGCGACGAATGCAACCCAGCCACTGGTTTCAGTCATAACCTCGATTAGCTATGATCATATGCAAATACTCGGAGATACCCTGACGAAAATTGCCACTGAGAAAGCTGGAATCATCAAGCAAAAGGGAATGGTCGTTACCTCGGCTCAGGCCCCAGAAGCTTTACGCGCGATTGCCGCTGTTTGTCGGCAACAAGAGGCCGAGATGATCCGTGTTGGCTCGGCTGAAACAGACCCAGCGCAGGCGGAGGTCGAGGCGGGTCAATTGCCGCCACTGACATACACCTATCGGTTAGAGGAACGGAGTGGAGAGCAGCAACGCTTCACTGTCTGGACGCCAGAACGAGCTTACAGCGCCCTGGAAATACCATTAGTGGGCGAGCATCAACTTGAAAATGCCACGGCAGCTCTGGCCACGCTGGACGCTTTACGCAAACAGGGGGTTGCTTGGGACGAAAAGGCACTACGCGTTGGTTTCTTGGCTGTGCGCTGGTCTGCTCGCATTGAAGTCATTGGGCATGACCCAACTATAGTGGTTGATGGTGCCCATAATGCCGATTCGATGCAGAAATTGCGGCAAGCCTTATACGCGTCGTTTTCCTTTCGCCGCCTGATCATTGTCTTGAACGTCAATCGCGATAAAGACCTGGTAGGTATGGTGAAGGCTTTAGCTGGGATTGACATGGTCGTCTTGACACACATGGTCAACGTTCGTGCGGCAAGTATTGAGCAGTTAGCGGCATTATTTCGCGACCACGCGCCTCATGTTGCGGTTCATACTGCGCCAACCAGTAACGAGGCGATGGAACTTGCCCTAAAGCTAGCCAATGACGACGATCTGATCTGCGCGACTGGTTCGCTCTACGTGGCAAGCGAAGTGCTGCGCTGGTCTGCGGCGCATGGTAATACGCAGGTGGAGGCTTCAATTGAGGGCGTGGACCACTGAAAAAAATCAGGTACACCATGCTAGGAGCTATGGCTTCCTGATTTAGGTACGGTAAAGATGTAGCCTATGAGATCACTTGTGCTCAAGAGATGAAATGTTTGCTTATGATGGTATTGCTGTGCTAGGGCATTATGCCTGACGAGATTCCTCTTGGCGTTTGCGTTCATAACGCGCGCTGCTTTTCTTGCCCGCTTCTGAAGCCTCTTCAGGCGTCCACTGATGAGCTGTGCCACGAGCCTGTGATGTACGTCCGCCTTTGCTAGCAATTTCGCGTCGACGTTCGGGACTCATCGCCGCTAATCCTCGCGCTCGACCTGTTCCTTCACGTAAAATCATTGTAGACTCCTCTCTTCCTTAACGTATGTGTACTGTGGCGAATGCCACCGCACTAGTTTTACTGAGAACAAGCATAACAGATGAGAAACTGTTCAGGCAAGGAAATCTGAGAGTTTGCGTAAACTCTCAGCATTCTTTAATGTTGGGCTTAGCTTTCTTAACTTTTTTCGAATGTTTGCGCAATTGAAAGACACGGTGTGGCTACTCATCGTGCATGAATGGAGGAGCTTCTTGCTGCGTAATGGTAGAATGTTGGACAGGATGTTAAGGCCTTTGGAAGTCGTCCCGAACTAGCTGTAATATTCAGGTTTTCAATGAGGAGGAATTTATGCAAGGTCTGATGATGGACTTTCCGTTGACATTGCAACATGCATTCAATCGTGTTGTCCGCTTATTCCCGCGCAAGGAGATTGTGACGCGCACGGAGAACGGCATGCATCGCTACACGTATAGTGAGTGGGGGAAACGCACAATTCAGCTTGCCAACACGCTGCAAAATGCGGGAGTTCAGCAGGGCGAGCGTGTTGCCACGTTTGGGTGGAACACGTATCGCCACCTGGAACTGTACTTTGGCATTCCTTGTTTTGGGGCCGTGCTGCACACGCTGAATATCCGTCTCTTCGCCGAACAATTGGTGTATATCATCAACAATGCTGAGGACAAGGTCATCTTCGTTGATAGCGACCAAGTACCGGTATTGGAGAGATTGGCAGATCAATTACCCTCGGTGAAACTCTATGTCATTATGGGTGAGTTGGCGGCCTCATCCACCAAGCTCCAACCTTCAGTCGATTATGAAACCTTTATTGGCAATCAGCCTGAAACGATTGAATGGCCGACACTCGAAGAAAATATGGCGGCGGCAATGTGTTACACCTCTGGCACTACTGGCAACCCCAAGGGCGTTGTCTATAGTCATCGTTCCATCTTTTTGCACTCGATGGGAGCGGGATTGACCGATGGATTGTCTCTCGCGGAACGCGATGTCGTACTACCCATTGTGCCGATGTTCCATGCCAATGCTTGGGGTTTGGCACACGCGGGCGTGATGATGGGGTCTAAATTCGTCTTGCCCGGTCGGTTCATGGACCCGCTCAGTATTGCCAGGATGATGGCGGAGGAGCGTGTCACAGTCGCCGCTGGCGTCCCAACAATTTGGATTGGCCTTTTGAGTATCCTGGAGCGAGAGTCGTTTGATTTTTCCGCCTTGCGTGCGATCTATTGTGGTGGTTCGGCGGTGCCAAAAGCATTGATCGAGGCACTACAGCGTAAAAATCTGAACATTGTGCAGGCCTGGGGCATGACGGAGACTTCGCCGCTGGCTTCGCTCAGTAAGTTGCGTAGCTATCAAGAAGACCTTCCCCTCGACGAGCAATTTCGCATTCGGGCGAAGCAAGGTACGATGCTACCCGGTGTCGAGTTCCGTGTCATGAATATTGAGACGGGACAAGAGGTGCCGAACGATAGCGAGAGTTACGGTGAGTTACAGGTGCGCGGCCCCTGGATTGCGCGAGCGTATTTCAAAGACTCGGAATCCGATGCCAAGTTCGCTGATGGCTGGCTCCGTACAGGCGATGTAGCTGTCGTCGATGAAGATGGCATCATCCAACTGGTTGACCGCACAAAAGACCTGGTCAAGTCAGGTGGTGAATGGATTTCTTCAGTCGAACTCGAAGGGCTCATCATGGGTCATCCCAAGGTGTTGGAGGCTTGCGTCATTGGCGTGCCACATCCCAAGTGGTCTGAACGACCAATGGCTTGTGTGGTGGCTAAGCCCGAATATGCGGAGCAAGTCACTTCGGAGGAAATCCTTACCTATCTGCAACCCCTGGTGGCTAAATGGTGGCTCCCCGACGAGATTGTCTTCGTGGAGGCAATTCCTAAAACGAGCGTGGGCAAATTCGATAAGAAAGTGTTACGCGCCCGTTTTGATGCATTCAGCTCATAGACAAAGCGAATTAGATCGGTGTGAGAAGCCAGGACGACCGCATGCGGTCGTCCTGGCTTCTCACACCGATCTAATTCGCTCGATCCTTGCGCCAGGGAGCATCGGAGCGACGCATCCAGCGGCCGTCAAAGAAAATGTAGCTGTCCTCGATATTAAAAAATGAGTCTGTCAGTTCGGCCTCTTCCCAACTTCCTGCCACGCTAGACTCTTGGTCTACCTTTTCTACCAGCGAAGCCAAAAACGCTTTACCATCGCTGAGGTCTACGGCAGGGAAGCTTTCCTCGTCGATGTCCCCTTCCAGCTCTGCTGGCTTGCCAGCCTGGGTGCCGCGCAAAATATAGTAGATATACATGCTCTTCTCTTCCCTTTGCTCTATGTTCGGTGTGTTGTATTGTTCGATAGTATTGTATTTCGCTTTCTATCATATCCTAATAAAGGCTACCTTTCAATAAGCAGTAACTCAGATCAATTGAATCAGCAAAAGCATGAAGTGCTCTGACCACACTCATGTGACTGGCCGCCTACGGCGGCAGGGGAGGGAGGGAGGGAGGACTAGGGCGCAGCCCTAGAACCCAATACATTTCAAATAAGGTGGAATGGCGTGCGAAGCGTGTGTAGGGACAGGGGGACGAGGGGATGTGGACGCAGGGGCCTTGTGCCTGTCCTGGCGGGGGGTCGAGACTTCCAGCAGTACGAGGACAAGCACAAGGCCCCTCATCGACCGCCGCGTCCTTATTACCTGCCCCCCAGGCAGGGTGTTGTCCCTACATACGCCACTCACAGCTTATTTGAAATGTATTGGTCCTAGAACCCAGTCAAGGGGCGGCTGCCCCTTGCATCCCTGCTGTGACACGGGTGTATGAAAAAGTTGTAGGCAATCAAGCAGCATATTCGAGTTTCCAGAATGAGTTGTAGGACTGGTTGAGAACGGAAGTGCGCAAAGCGAGGACCGCATCCAAGCCATCAGGAGTCCAGCGCATGCCAGATTTTTT
>JBBQXY010000169.1:0-12532 GCA_038209195.1 Ktedonobacterales bacterium
AAGGAGTACATAATTGAGAAAGGATGTCATGGAATCAACCGGTCGTACATTGCTGCGTTTGCACGTCGAAGCTGTCTGGGGCGTGCGGTTTCCTTCCTTTGTACACAACGATATTGAGTTGCTGCCAGGAGGCACTCAGCCCTCCTGGAAACTCTGTGTCGCGGACCAGGCATCGGGTCGTGTGTTTATATGGAGGCCTGATGTGACCACCATAGAGCGAGAAGCGTTCCACCTGAGGGTAAGCGAAGCTCTGGCGTTGACGCCGGTTGGCCCTCCACTGCCGAATGTGCATCGAGAGGTGGCTTTTTCCTTGGTTGTCTCCCCACGACTGGATGAAGCAGTTGTCGGCAACATCGCTCGTCCCTTGACCGAACAGGATCGCGCACTGGTCGAGGCGTTCGAACCCAATGATCACGACTACTACTTTCGTCCGGTGAAGCAACCACTCATCGGAGTAGTCATCTCAGGACAGCTCCTGAGTCTCGCTCATAGCTCCCGTCGCACTCCAGAAGCTTGTGAATTAGGGATCGACACGCTTTCTGAAGCACGACGAAGAGGATATGCGCTGGCAGCCACCATTGGGTGGACACAAGCGGTTCTGCAAGAAAGACTGGTCCCAATTTACAGTACTGATGCTTCCAATACCGCCTCGCTGCGCTTAGCTGATGCCTCTGGCTTTCGCGCCTTCGCTCGACTCGCTACCTTTGAATGATGAACGATGAGAGAAAGCGAGACGTTACTCAGCTACTGTTTCACTAAACTGGGGCAAGGACACTATTGCTTTGGGAGTGGTCGCGCTCGGGCTTGCAGGTGGAAAAGCAGGTAGACTACCAGAACGACCAGTGTAGGCAATGCTGCAGTTGCATATGACACATCTCGAGCATAAGGTATTGAAAGTTGCCTCAGCAATGGGGCGACATAGACTGCGATGAAAAAACCCACGATATAGGCCCCTGCGTAGATCGCTCGCTTCAGCCAGCGCCCCATTTTCTCATTGGAAGCAGTCTGAGGTGCTTGTGATTGTGTTCGATTTCTGTAGACGATGTAACTCCCAAAGATCGCTATACCAAGCACTACCAGCGACAGTCTAGAGAGCAGTTGGTCATAGCGAATGAAGAAGTACCAATCCAACATGATCGACCCAGCAATGGCAATACATCCCGCAATAAGACTACGCTTGAAAAGATTTATGATAAGAATGAGACAGATTGGCAGAAGAAGGTAGGGAGCAATGAAGTCCGCGGCGTTTTCATACTGATGCGCCAAGGTGCGCAATCCGAGGGCCGGTAGCCATGAATTGGTCAAATTTTCACAGACAAAAAAACCGATGACTACGATGATGTAGACTTTCCCTTCAGGGAATTTCCGTGTCTTTGCAGCTTCTGTTTGCATTGGCTGGCCGGGCTGATTCGAGAGCGAAGCAGCGTTTTTCAATGGTGCAGAATTGGTGCTATCGTACATGGCGTATCCTTTCAAAGCAATGAGGACAGGCTCTCTCCACTGATCACAGATAGTATACACGAAGAAACCTCGTCTTCTTTACATTCTGCTTGGAAAACGAGGTCTTTTCATGCTTCCACGTCTTGCATTACAATTGTGAGCACCACTACATTCTTTGTCTCGGAAGTGAAAATGTAAGGGCGATAAACGTCTCTCCAGTAGGACAGAAATGAATTGCGTCCCTACATATTCGCGTTAGTAATCGTACTCGGACACGGTGATAGCACCCTGTTGATTGTAAAAATGGGCGTCGTCCACGGCGGCTTCAAGGGCTTGATAGCCTTCTACCCGTCCTGGATACCAGGCTTTGAGACCTTCCAGATCGCACAAAGGCCGCACGTCTGGGTCATCATAAGACATGCCGACAAGTAGGGCGTGCAAAAGGTCGACCTGCTCTTGTGGTGCAGTCGGGCTGATGGTGAAATTACAATGATCAAAGGGAGCCGTGCGCGTCAAAATGCGCGTTGAGTCGGCTTTCAGGGTGCCATCCGCGACAAAAAGATGGTAGTTGTACTCGAGTAAACACGCGGCATTCGCCTCGCCGGACATTAATGCCTGCGCCGCATTTCGTTCGCCCCCAATGTGATCCCCATGTTTGCCGACGAGGATATTATTGTATTGCACGACAATGTCAGTGTCGGGGTTCAGTCCGTTAGCATGCAGGTGCGCCAGTGGCAGGAGTGTGGCTTGTGGTGAATCCACTGCCCCGACAGCCACTGCCCAGCCTTTGAGATCCGTGATCGTCCGTATTGGTGAATCGTTCAGAACGACTACGACCGAGGTGAGATCGCGATCGGTATCACGCATGGCGATAGCCTGGACATTTTGGCCTTGGGCCTCGGCAAGGCGACGAGCACGTACCCAGGCCAAGGGGGAATTCCAAGCTACGTGGATTTGCCCATCCAGCAGGGCTTCGACCTGTCGCTCGTAATTAGAGTAAAGAATATAATCCATATTGAGATTCTGACGGGCGAAATAAGCCTTAAAGCCCTCCCAAATCGTCACCACCTTGGGATCATAGGCTACTGCTCCCAGCAGAAGAACCGTATCCGAATTCATGTGCATCCTTCCTTTTGTTTGCTCACCCAACTGTTAGACTAAGTAGAGCAAACAACTACTAATGCTTTGATCTGCTTCATTTGCCTTGCCGCCTACGGCGGCAGAGGAGAGGGAGAGAACTAGGGCTGCGCCCTAGAACCCAGTCAAGGGGCCGCCGCCCCTTGCATCCCCACATGTCAGAGGAGAGGGAGTGAACTAGGGCTGCGCCCTAGAACCCAGTCAAGGGGCGGCGGCCCCTTGCATCCCCACATGTCAAATGAAGATCAACAAAGCACTATTTTCAGCTCTCTCTAATTTCTGCAATGAGGAGTTGTGCTTAGCCAAAGAGTGGCATGCCACATACTGCTTTGCCGATAAAGTCATAGAGCGCGTCCGACGTCGGTGCCATTACCGTAGATGCACGGGCATCGCGGAAATGACGCTCGACTCCCACTTCCTTACGGAAGGCCGCTCCACCACAGACACGCATAGCCAGGTCTGTGACTTCCGTGGATGCTTCACCGGCAGCGGCTTTGATCTCAAGAACGCGCAGCATCGCATCTTCGCGTCCGTTTTCCAGGGCGGCAATGGTATCGAGTAGCAGCGTGCGCACCATGTCCGTTTTAATGCGCATCCGTGCAATGTACGCACGAACCGTCGGAAAGTCTGCAATCGACTGTCCAAGATGTTCCAGTGTGGTAGATCCCACGTGGGCCGCAGTTTTCGTGGTGGCGATATCCATTGTGCCGACGCTGAGGGCTGCGTTCATGAGTTGAAAATAGGGCAGGACAACACCCATCATCATATCAAAACCTTTGCCATCCTCACTCAGCATGGCACTCTTTGGCACGATCACGCCCTCGGCACTGACAGGGCTAGAGGCATTGCCACGTAGTCCTAACCCGTTAAATGGAGCAGTGATACGTAATCCGGGGGAATTTGCTGGCACCAACCAGATGGTGCTCATTCCTTCCGCCGCTAAAGGTCGGCTGGACCAGACATAACTGGTTGCCTGTCCGGAACCAGTGATCCAACTCTTTTTGGCATTGAGGCGAACCTGCTCACCGTCGGCGCTCGCGCTACTCGTTGGAGCCCAAAAATGGCTGCGCGAACCAGCCTCGGAAAAAGCGAGGGTTGAAATGTGTTTTCCGGCGGCGATAGCTTCCCGTACTTCTCGTGGGCCATGCGCTTCGATGACAGCCGTTGCCGCGTAATGCATGCAAACGATCATTGCGGTCGAAGCACAGTATTTACCAATCTGTTCAATGACAAGGGTGGCAGCTCGGTGAGCTTCTCCAAGCCCCCCCACCTCTTTTGCACTGATGAGTCCCAGCAGTCCTGCTTTGGCCAGGGCATCGAGGGACGCTTGTGGATAGATCCCTTTTTGATCGACCTCAAAAGCGGCGGGAGCTATGGTTTCTGTGATAACGCGGTCAAGCGTCTGCAAATAAAGAGGTAGAGAAACGGGCGCGACAGTGGACATAGAAGGTACCTTTCCTTGTGAGTACGGAACATAGATCATGTTCCTAAAATTAGAAACCTCTTGCGCTTGCAAGTGGTTGGCGCTTCCTTGCGATGTGCGTGGTTCCATCCACTGCCTATTATACCTTAAATGGTAGCATCTTTAACAAAATGCACGATGCTGCTGCCAATACTGTTGCCAGTGGTTAGCTAGCTCTGGCTGCATTTGATCGTGTCTATCCCCGACAAACAAACTTAGCCAGTGGTAGCGCGAAGAACCCAACCCGAACAAAAGAGATCGATCTGAAAGGTTTTTGCCAGTGCCACTTGCAACCCAACGGAACTACACATTCTTTGCGCTTCAGCAAGCGTGTAGAGCCGGATATGCTGGGGATCGTAAAACTTGATCAACCTCTCAAAAGCCTTCCAGGGAAAAGGGAAGCCGCGCAGCGTATAATCATCTAGTACTACTTGCCCGTCGGGGGCTAGCAGGTGCATGAAGCCTGTGAGCGTTGCCGACGGGTCTCTGAAATAGTGCAAACTATTGGTACACGTAATCAGGTCAAAAGAGCCCGGTGCAAAGGGTAGGTTCGCGTTTTCGCCACCTCCCAGCGCGGCCCGAACAAAATGAATACACGCGTGTCCTTTGTGCAACCAGGCCGCCTGGTCGAGCATGTCCTGGTTTTCATCGACGCCATATAGTTCTGCCTGAGGGAAACGTTGTGACAACTGCTCTAACAGCAACCCTGTTCCGCAAGCGGCATCGAGGATACGCAAGGGATACGTGTGCGAGTTGGCCTTTTTTTCAAGTGACGCATAATCAATGGCAGAGAGCGTAGCTGGAAGAGTCTTATATAAAAAATTCCTCCAGGTTCGATTGTAGTGGTCAACACGTTTTGCAGTATAGTAGGTCTTCATCTTTTGCTGCTAATCAGACTACCTGTGGCTTTATTACCGTGCTCTCGAAATAGATCGTTGCCAGTAAGAAGCCATACACCAGACAGAGCATGAACGGATACAGAAATGAGCCAAGGCTGAACGAAGCAAGTGACATGTGGCCTACGAAAAGAGCTACAAGAAAGGCGAAAATGACCCACCATGCAACGCCTAAGCCCAAACCTGTCACGAGAGCACGACCGATGGTAACCTCTCGCTTGCCTTGCAGTACGCCGAAAAGAAGGCCAAACAGGATACCTAGCACAATGAGCAGGATGAAGCCGATCGGTCTTCCTGAATTTTTGTCAGTAAAGGCAAACCAGCGCGCTACTCCATACAACCCATTGCCGGGCCCATAGTCCACAAAGTAGAGGATCGCCACGATGGCCCCAGCTATCAGCCCTGAATAGAGACCTCTGAGGATATTGTTCATGAATATATTTCTCCTGTTGTCTTAGACGAGCCAACTAAGCCAGCGCGCGATACGGCTGTGGCTGGCTGCAGCTTGTAAACGAGGCGCGAGCCACTGATCGACGCCGAGGCGACGTCCTGCTGGTACGGTTGTCAAGGCAAAACCCAGCAAGACAATCGTGCCGTACGTCCAATACCATTCACTGGTGGAGAGGCCAACGTACAATTGCAGGGCTAACAATGTGGCGAGGATGGCTCCCAGACGGGTGAAGACACCGAATAGTAGACAAATGCTGACGACGAACTCTGCCATCCAGACGCCGGCGGCCATAGGCACGAAGAGAGTGCATCCAGCCATGCTACTCGTCGAGGCACACCCGGCGAGGAAGGTATGTTGAAGAATGAAGCTATAGCCCGGGATAAAGGTAAATTTGGTTTCTCGGACGATGTACGGAAAAAGCCCCTTGAAATCGGGGGGAAGTTTCCAGAACAGTTGCTGGAACCACAGAAAGCCGACGAAAACACGGAGCAAGGCTAGCCCAATCATACTGCGCTCACTGAGCGTGATCGGGGCCACGGTTGCTCCTCGTTCCTGCGCGTTCCCAGCGGTTGCGTCTTGCCGGGTTCGCGCTGATGATGAAATATTCATACCTGCGGGTGCTCCTTTGTGTTGGTCATTAAAAAGATAGAGATACTCATGTACACGTAAAAAACGTCTACTATTTGCATAGCATACCATACGGCAAAAGGAGCACGGTGAGCAGCACAAACCACCTTTCAGAATGAACTTTTTTGGCGTACAATCATGACAGAGCAGAATTGTTTGTGAAGCAGAGAGTAGTGATTTTCCTATAGCCACAGAACTAGGATTTGAATTGAAGCTCTTGCCGCAATTGCTCAAAGACCTATTTTGAAAGGGAGAAATACTTATGAATGCCCTCCTTGGTATCGATCTCGGCACGACAGGGGTGAAGGCTGCGCTCTTTGCGGCTGATGATGGGCGTGTGCTCTCCTCGGCCTTTATAGATTATCCGTTGTTCCATCCACAGCCGGGGTGGGCTGAGCAAGACCCGGCTAGGTGGTGGGACGCCACCATCACCGCCATACGCACCTGTCTCGTAGGGGGAGTACGGCACAATGTGACGCCTGAGAACGTGCGTGGTATTGGTCTATCCGGTCAGATGCACGGCGTTGTGTTGTTGGATGAACAGCATCAGGTGTTGCGTCCATGCATCATCTGGGCCGATCAGCGCAGCGAGCCGCAGTGTCAATGGATCACGGCAAAAGTTGGGGCGGCGCGGTTAATAGAGTTGGTGAGCAATCCAGCGTTGCCGGGCTTTTCGGCCCCTAAATTGCAGTGGATACGCGATAATGAGCCAGATATTTTCGCTCGTGCGCGCACGATGCTTTTGCCCAAGGACTATATTCGTTTCCGGCTGACGGGCAAGCTGGCGATGGAAATTTCAGACGCGGCGGGAACATGTTTATTGAATGTGAAGCAGGGTGTATGGTCGCAAGAGGTGTTGCAGGCATTAGAACTGAACCCCAGCTTGTTTCCGCCCATTATTGCTGCTGAGAAGGTTTGTGGAGCCATCACCGACGAGGTAGCTACTTTGACCGATCTGTTACCTGGGACGCCTGTCGCGGGCGGAGGAGCGGATAATGCCTGTGGGGCCGTTGGCAGTGGAGTTGTGCGCAGTGGACTCGCACTGGTCTCGATTGGGACCAGCGGCGTTGTACTGGCACACGCCGATACGCCACAAGTGGATATGTCTGGTCCGGTGCCGCGGGTGCATACGTTTAACCACGCGGTACCCGGAGCATGGTATCTGATGGGGGTTACGCAAGGCGCAGGACTTTCATTGCGCTGGGTGCGCGATAACATTGGTCTGCCAGAACGTGCGCTGGAACGTTGGACAGGATTGGACGCTTACGAACTGCTGGCAAAAGAAGCACAGTCGGTGCCTGCTGGTAGCGATGGCCTTTTGTTTCTGCCGTATATGCAGGGCGAACGTACTCCGCACCTTGATGCCTATGCACGCGGAGGATGGATTGGCCTGACAGCTATGCATGATCGTCGTCACCTGATCCGTGCCGTGTTCGAGGGCGTGGCCTTTAGTTTGAAAGATTGTTTCGCGATCATCCAGGAGCAGGGTTTGCCGATTGAGCAGGTAAGAGCGACGGGCGGTGGCGCGAAAAGTCCACTCTGGCGACAAATCATCGCGGATATACTTGGGGTAGAACTGGTGACGACGAATGCTAGCGAGGGGCCAGCCTTTGGTGCGGCATTACTAGCGGGAGTTGCCGCCGGTCTGTATCCTACGATACAGCAGGCGTGTGATGCGACCGTGCGGGTAGTGGAGCGGACAGCACCTAGTCCAGCCGTTGCCCATGTCTACGCCGAGGCCTATGAAACCTACCGTGCGTTGTATCCGGCCTTGAAGCCAATCATCAGTAAAGCTACTTCTCTCTCTTAAACGCGTGTCATACCCAGCAGTTATCTCTGGAAAGCAGCAACATTTATGAGTTTTGCCGATAGCATTCTGACGCAGGATATGCAGCCGCTGCGCCAGGCATTGCTGTATCATCCGCTCTGGACGGGTATCGAAGATGGATCGTTACCACGAGAACGACTGCGCTTGTTCGCGCTCCAGGATTGGTGGCTTGTACGCGAGGCTTATCGACTGGATGCGCTGGCGGTTGCCGCGGTCTCTGACCTGGATTTGCAGGAGTTATTTCTCGCCAAATTGCTGCCGAAGGTGGGCGGTTATAAACTGTTGCTGCGTTTTGGCGCGGCCTTCGGTTTATCCAGGGCCGATTTTGACAGCGTTGAGCCGCTGGCAGGCTGTATGGCGCTGACGAATTTTTTCTACTGGATGCTCGCCTACGGGTCGCCCGGCGAGAAATTGGCCTCTGTTAGTGCCAGCGAGGATATTTTCATCCAGATTTGCGCCCGTGTTGGTCCAGCTCTCCAGCACAACTATGCTCTCAGCTCTGAGCAGGTGGCCTTCTTCACCGCGCATGACGAGATTGGTGCGCGTGTTGCGCCCGTGGATGAGGTGTTGCTCACGCGCTATGATACACCGCTTGAGCGACAGCGCATAACCCGTGCCGTGCGGCTCAGTCATGAATTCGAGTTGATGTTTTATAACACTATTTTGGCTGCTCCGTCAGGTTAACGTATCAATTCGGTGCTCTCTCGCGTGATGTATACAGCAATGTGTGCCGGGACTAATTTACTGAGGAGATCAAGATGACTACAGCGACCACATCACAGGAGTTGGTACAGCAGAAATTAGCCGCCTTTGAGCAGATTGAGGCCGAGTTTAGGACAAGTTTTCGTTTTAAGCAGGATGTCCATGGGCAAAGGCGTTTCTCGTCATTTCCGTTGGATTATAGCGTGCGCTATCTTCACGCGCTATGGATGTGCGAATGTAAGGATCGTTTGCTGAGTGTTTATCAAAATATCATGCGCTACGAAGGAGAACGATGCCTGGAACTTTTACACGGTTGGCAAGAGGGGAATAGCGCGGATGTAGTAGAGTTTTTGCAGCAAAAATTGGATATGCTGCCCTTCGGCGAATTGACCCGGCAATATCATAATGCACTGCAAGAGGGTGGTGTAAACGGATTGGCCCAACGTTTAGGACATGGCCGAGCCATCTTACTCAATCGTGGCATTAATCTTATGCTATCACTGGATGCGATTTTCGCGCTGCAGGAAGGGCAACTGATCAAAGAGGTACAGATTAGTTGTATGCAATATGGGCATCACCCCTCGCAGATAGCTGAGCAGTTTGCCGCTTTGGCAACGCCTATTTATTCATATTCGCCGCATCAATTGTTGGCGCAACAAAACATGATGGTGATGAACAAGTTAGGAGTTGACGTCATGAACAAACCCTTTGACCAACCCGGACAGCGTTCATGGCGTGTGTTGGCACCGACAGTGCCACTAAGTCCTTTTGCCGAGCATGTCATTGAAGGGTATCAGGAACTGGTTTCGCCAGCGCACAACAACATCAAAAACGACCGCTTCGTTGATCGTCCAGAACGTAGCAATGATTTGACAGTATAAGGATGTATGTGCGGCAATATTGTGTTCTTAGTAAAACATGGTAGGAATGCGGAAAACTACCATACGAAGCGCGACGACTTCTCCTCCAGACTCCTCCAGCAATCGTCGCGCAGGTGGTTTTTGAGAATCTAATTTTTAAGGGAGAACTCTTCCCGCAGCAGCAGTTACTTCTACGCCTGGCACTTCCTCCTCGTCTGCCTGGCTGAACTCAACACCTCTGGCTTCGCGACCAATTGCCGCAAAGATGATCACCGCGAGGAATGCACCAAGCGAGAAGATCGCCAAAGCCGAAGCATAGTTTGGTGTTTTGACCGTGCCAAGATTTTGCGCCAGGAGTGCCTCGAGGAACACAATCTCTGCCGCGAAGAGGTTGCCGAGTTGATAGGCAAAGCCTGGGAAGGTGCCTCGCACATCGGTGGGAGACAGTTCGTTCAGGTGGACTGGAATCACGCCCCATGCACCCTGTACCATGAATTGCAGCAGGAATGCACCAGTGGCTATCGTGGCGAGCAGGCTAAAACCGGGGATTCTGATCAGACCTACCCAGAATGGTATCATGACGATGCCTAAAATGCACGCGATAATGATGGCGCGGCGGCGTCCCCAACGTTGCGAGTAGAAACCGAACAATATGCCACCGATAATCGCACCAATATTGGCGATGATGGTAATGAGAGACGTCGAGGAAACGGGAAGTTTCAATTGCGCCTGTAGGAAGGTGGGCAGGTTATCCTGCGTGCCATGGGATAGGGCGTTAAAGGCAGTCATCAAGACGATGAGATAGACGAACAAGAGCCAGTGTCTTTTGATGGCATTCCCCATCCCTTGCCACACATTGGTGCCCCTCTGCCGGTGTAATACCTGTTGGTGTTCCCATACCGGAGACTCGTGTACTCCGTAGCGGATATAAACGACAAGCAATGCGGGCAGGACGCCGATTATGAACATGGCACGCCATCCCAGGAACGGGAAGAAGGTAAAGACAATGTAGTACGCAATAGCGGCAACCAGGTAGCCACAGGCGTAACCTTGCTGGAGAATACCGGAGAAAAGCCCTCTCGACTCGGTCGGTAATGACTCCATTGCCAGCGATGAACCCAGTCCCCACTCACCACCCATAGCGATGCCGAAGAGTGCGCGTAACAAGAGGAAGACCGTATAGTTTGGTGAAAAAGCCGTCAGTAATTCGATCACCGAATAGCAAATGATATCGACCATCAGTGGAGTGCGACGTCCAAAGCGGTCTGCCAGAATGCCAAAAATGACTGCTCCCACTGGACGCAGCATCAATGTGAGCGTAATTGTGAAAACGATGGCTGGAAGAGCCACCCTAAAATCATTGGAAATACGCAGTGTGACGAATGTTACGAGGAAGAAGTCGAAAGCATCCAGCATCCATCCAAGGAAACTGGCTAAAAAGGTACTCCGTTGTTCCCGGTTCAGTGAACCCATCAAACTGAAGAAGTTCATGGTTTGAGTCTCCTTTCTCATCCTGAACAGATCACATGTGTGTCAATGAAGATATCACCAGAAGGAATAGCTGTACTTTTGATGCTTTACAAATACGAAGAGTAGGGAGGGGTCTATATATACATACGTTACAGAAAGAGAAACTGACTCAAGCATGTTGGAAGTAAGAAATCCGAGTAACCGTTAGTATCTGAGATGATTTATGTGAACCCCATAAAGTGAGCTTGTTACCTATACAACTTGGTTAGCTTCCTATCGTATAGTATGTGATAGTTGGAAAGCGATAGCGCATTTTGCAAGGAGTAATCCGAATGAGCGAGAAACGGGCGTGGGTTATTACAGCCTTCTGGTTTGGAACCATTGCGTTAGTAGGTGTCTTAAAGCGTGTTCTGGAGCGGCAGAAAGCATAATTTTTGTGGGTTGCGCCAGTGAAGTCGTACTGACTTCACTGGCACAACCCACAAAAAGCTCTTTTTGAATAAAGCAAAGGAAGTTATCTTTATGCAACATTGGATGTGTATTACCTGTGGAACGCAATTTGGGGAAAGTGCAAGCGAGCCTGAAACGTGTCCAATTTGTGCTGATCCGCGGCAGTATATCAGGCAGGATGGGCAAAAATGGACGATACTGGATGCGATGCAGGGAGGGAGCTACAAGAATAGTTTTCAAGAACACGAGCCGAACGTAACTGGTATCGGCACAGAACCTACCTTCGCCATAGGTCAGAGAGCACTACTTATACAGACTCAACATGGCAACGTGTTGTGGGATTGCATCAGCTATGTGGATGAAGAAACTGTTTCTGCGTTACAGCAACGCGGAGGGCTAAAAGCGATTGCAATTTCGCATCCGCACTTTTTTACAACGATGGTTGAATGGGCGGAACGTTTCGATGTTCCCATCTATTTACACGAGGCATTGCGCCGCCACGTGATGCGGCCCAGCGAACGCATCACGTTCTGGTCGGGCGAAACCTATGCTTTGATGGATGATATTACGCTGCTGCGCTTGGGCGGTCATTTTAGCGGTAGCACGGTATTGCATTGGCAGGCTGGAGCAGATGGCAAAGGAGTGTTGCTGACAGGCGATACACTACAGGTGGTATCTTATAATGGACCCAAGAATCTGCACAATGGAAGAGCTAGGAATAAGATATACTAAAGCATGATGAGTAAACACTATACAGCAGCCTTTAAAGCAAAAGTGGTCCAAGAACTCTTAAGGGAAGAGAAGACCCTGGTGCAAATAGCGTCGGAATATGAAGTGCATCCCACCCAATTGAAGAATTGGCGAGCGATTGCACTGGCAGGTCTGCCTAGCCTCTTTGAGAAACAGGATAGTACCGCAGAGCTAAAAGCGACCTATGAGCAGCAACAGACTGAGTTGTATGCTGAGATTGGCAAATTAACCACACAAGTGACCTGGCTGAAAAAAAAGTTTCAACTCTGAGCCGAGAGGATCGGGTGGCACAAGTGGACCGCGAAGAAAGTGAACTTCCCCTGAGCCTACAAGCGGAGTTACTGGGCATCAGTCGTTCCAGTTTGTATTATCAGCCACGTTCACCTTCTCTTGAAGAAATCAGCATCAAACATCGGATTGATGAGCTTTATACGGACTATCCATTTTACGGCTCACGTC
>JBBQXY010000170.1:0-12513 GCA_038209195.1 Ktedonobacterales bacterium
TAAATCGGCTGGTGGGCACGGTAAACCGGCCCCTACATTGGTATCTTAATTAATGTTCATTAAGGGGTCTGATGTCGCTATATACAGGCGTCTCGAGGCTGCTTAACCCTCCAATTGGGCATTGGTGTTGTACAGTAGAAGAGTGATGGAGAAACATGAATTGAATG
Source organism: Ktedonobacterales bacterium (assembly GCA_038209195.1). Taxonomy (GTDB): domain Bacteria; phylum Chloroflexota; class Ktedonobacteria; order Ktedonobacterales; family Ktedonobacteraceae; genus JBBQXY01. The sequence goes on from JBBQXY010000170.1 coordinate 168, forward strand.
ATGGAGGGAACGTACATGCTTGAAGCGACATTACATGATGGAAGCACTATCGAGATCGAGGTTCACGGAGCAGGACCGACCCTGCTGCTGCCAGTCAATCCCCAGCCGGTGATCGGGCCGCAGGCGGAGCAAATGCGCCAGTATGGCACTGATCCAGCTCTGGGCCAATCGTTGATCAAGGGGCTGAGCGACGCCTTTCGCGTGGTGGCGTTCGACTATGAAGGGCAGTGCCTTCGTATACCGAAACCTGACACGCTGACGCCGGTCAATGTTGCAAGCGATCTCCTCGCTGTGGCTGATGCCGCAGGGGCAGAGCGGTTCGCCTACTATGGCTACTCCTGGCTGGCACTGATTGGGCTTCAGCTCGCCATCCGCACCGATCGCCTGCCGGCGCTCATCATGGGTGGCTTTCCGCCACTGAACGGGCCATACAAAGAGATGCTGCGCGTCACGACCGTAAGCTACGAGATGGCGATCGGTACACGGGCAATACCGTCAGCGGATGAATCCGAGTGGTCTGGCAATGCTCTGTCAAGGGATCAAACACGGCAATTTGTCACGCTGTACCAGGCACTGCAAGGATTCGATGATCGCGCCGCTCAAGCGCAGCTCACCTGTCCGCGTCTCTGTTTTGTGGGTTCGGCGGATGAAATCCTGTATGACCAGCATTGGGGAGATGTGTTTGTGAGTTTAGCGGGGCCTATTGTGCAGGGACAGGCCCAGCTCGCGGCTCTCGGCTGGGATGTGCGCGTGCTCGATGGACTTGATCATATCCAGGCCATGCAGGCCAAACAGGTGGTGCCCATTCTGCGTTCATGGTTGGCGTCCCAGCTTCGGTCATAACCTGTTTTTCTTGCGAGCAACTTTTCGAGGGGTCATGGTGTTGACCAGGGTGGCGATGGCGATGGCGGTGGGGGCAACTAGTTCGGCCCCAAGGCGTGCTCTGAAGAGGTGATCCTGGAGGTTGATGGGTAGGGTTGTTGGGCCGATGAGCAGGATTTGGCCGCTGTACATGGCGGCAAGGTAGAGGGCAATGGGGGCGAGCAGCATGAGCAGGGCGAAGAACTCTGGTTTGTTTGCATGGCGCAGAAGGAGGATGAGCAGGGCAAAAGCCGCCAGGGCTGCCAGTGGAATGCTCAGCGTATCGAGGGCAGTCTGGCCGTAAAAGAGGAGCGTTTGCGGCAGGTTGTGATAGGTTGATAGATGGTGGGTCGCGATTAACTGCGTAAAGCGGGTGCTTGAAACCAGGCGCAGATGTATAAAGTAGAGCGCATCGCCGAATCTGTTCCAGCACCAGATGAGCCAGAGAAGCATTCCGAAGCCACCCAGCAGGCTGTAGATGAGCATGTTGCTCGTGATTTGTTCGTGCTTCTGGCGTTTGATCAGGCCAATGACTGGAATGAGGATGAGCAACACGGCGAAGAAAAGCCAGGCGTCATAGCTGGTAAGCGTGGCAAGGCAGATGCTTGCCGTCATTGAAAGTAGATGCCCGACCTTGCCGCTTTGCGACCACGCGAGCAGGTAGTAGCATGTCATGGTGAACAGGGCCAGATTGAGCATTGTGCTGGCCGGCGTGCTCTGGATATAGAGGATGGTGGGGTTCAGCATGAAGAGGAGTACACCGAGATAGCTCATAAAGCTATTACGCGTAAGGGTGCGTATAACACAGAACACGTAGTACGAGGCGAGCATATACGCGAACATGGATGGGATACTGCCAGCCAGGCCGCTGTGATAGAGGAAATCGTTCCAGACGAAAGGTACAATTGCCAGGTGTTGCAAAGGGAGCCAGTAGCCGCCCAACTGGGTGAAATCGAACCGCGGCGGCCCGTCTACAAAGTTGCGGGCAATATTCAGGTGTGTTAGCGCATCACCGAAGAGCGTCAACTGGCCTCGTGAGTAGAAGAAAAGGCAGGCCGCGATGCTCAAAATGCTGGCAGTGAGGACAGTGATGATCGCCCAATTGTCGCGTTTTGCTCGTCTGCTACCCTCTAAAAAGGCACGTTCCGATGGCGGTAAGGCGGGTTTGCGCAGCGCGATCATCGTCTCGATGCTATCTTGCACGGAGGCGACGGGAACCTGTTCCAAGCGTTCGTATTTTTGTACGCTGGTCGCGAAGCCAGGGCCATGCAACAGAGGGGTTCCATTGGGAACGAGTTGAGGTGTCAGCTTTTCGGCCAGTTGTACCAAGGCATCCCACTCGGGATCGGTGTTGTTTTCTGCTGTCGCACTCTGTAAATGCAATCCATGCACGGTTTTCTGCCAGTAATGCGGTCGGGTGAACAATTCGTAGAGGGCCATGTAAGCGGCGACGCTGGCTAGGAACCAGTAGACAGGAATGAGTAGCATCCACTTTACGAGGCTGAATTGTTCGCGCTTCATACAGCCCAGCAGGTAGATAAAGCCATAGAAGAAGTTGCCAAGGAATAGTGTGATGACGCCGATAAAGATGATGGGCGTTGGGAAGAGCATGCCGAACACGCCTGATACTTGCTGGCGGAAGATGAGGGTGAGCGCGAGCAGGAGCCACATGACAGGGTTAATAAGCAGAATAGCTGTTTTGCCGCCGACGACGACCTGCAAGGAGAAGAATTCGCGCAGTCGCTGCTGGCGGATATAGTGCAGCGGTTCGCGCATATGCACCAGGTAGGTCTGCATGTAGCCTTTGATCCAGCGCGAACGCTGGCGAATCCAGTTCTTCACGCGTGAGTTAGCTTCTTCATAGGTGGTGGAGTCGACGACTACCGTATTGAGCCGGAACCAGGAGAGGCGCAAGCCCAGGTCGCAGTCTTCCGTCACGTTGAAGGCGTCCCAGCCGCCGAGGGCACGTAGCGTCTGCGCCGGAAAGTGGTTCGAGGTGCCGCCTAGCGGAATTGCCAGCTTCCCTTTCTGCAAACCTGGTAGGATCAGATCGAACCAGAGCGAATATTCGGCAGTAAACCAGCGCGTAAGCAGATTTTGCTGGGGATTATAGAAATTCAGCTTGGCCTGGACGCAGGCGAGGTCGGGGCCATGATTGGCAAAAGTGAGCACGGCCTTCTTTAATTGCAGGGGATCGGGTACGTCTTCCGCGTCGTAGATGACCACGTATTGGCCGGTGGCCTCGATGAGTCCAAAGTTACAAGCGCGTGGCTTGGTGCGTGGCGAACCATCCGGTACGGTAATGATGGTGAAATGGGGCGGTAGATGCAGTGAAAAGATGGCCTTGCGTGTTTCGGCGTCATCATCTTCGGTGAGAAAGAGGATTTGTAGTTTGTCTGCTGGATAGTCGATGGCCTGCATTGCCTTGACGAACTGCGGCACCACCTGTGCTTCTTTATAGAGTGGGCAAAGAATGGTGTAGGGAGGCCACTCGGCATCGCGGAGTGCGCCAATCAGCGTCTCGTCAATATGTTCTTCACCCGGATTGCGTATGGCTCCGATGGCAAGCACTACATCCAGCACGAGATGCGACATATAGCCGATGGTGATCATGGAAATCGTCGCTGCCAAAGTCAATTTCCAGTTAACGACCAGCAGGGTAATCCAGCACAGTGCCAGGCCGACAGCGAAGACAATCTGTTTGGGCGTGATGGTTTGTAGCGCGGAATATTTGTAGCGAAATGGCGTGAAGGTCTGGATGCGCTGGTTGCCGACTTCGACCGCTTTCATGGCACGTTGCGCGTAGTCGTTCATCTGGTGGAATACTTCGCTCTGGTGCTGGAGCGTTTGCGCGGCGAGCCAGTATTTATAGCTGGCGATCTGGCTGGCAAAGTGGGCATCTGGCTGGCTCTCCTGTTGAGAGGGAACCAGGTTTGTTGTGCTAGCACTCTCATCTAAATACGTTTGCATTTTTTCAACCCTTCAAGCCAATTTTAGTGTGTACCATTTGAGTAACACTTGCGTTGCTGGTTGGCCGTTAATGGCGAACTGTCCTACATCGCTCCAACCCCAGAAGAAAGTGCCGGCGATGTGGGCATCGTGGAAGACATTGCTGAGCGCGGCGTCGTAGGCACCTGCCTGTTCTTGCGGATCTGCGTTGGCTTTTGTGTGCGCTTCCCAGGTGCGATAGAGAGCATCGCTGCTATTGCGATAGCCAATTTCTGAGATCAGTACTCGTTTGCCAAGTTGGATGGCCAGCGCGTCCAACTGGGTCTTGATGGTGCTTTTCCATAGTGCGGGCATGTCCTGCGGAGCAACGCGCCCGGCTTTGTCGAGGAGTGGAATATAGGTTGAGACACCGATGTAGGTCAGGTTGGAGTTATGCAACCAGGCAGGCATCGAGAGTGTTAGCGACGACCAGTTCATATCATAGGTCAACGTGCCGTTAAAAACGCTGTGCATACGTTCGATCAACTGGTTCCATAGTGTGTCGGGTACTTCATTTTGTAGCGTTTGTAGCTCGGTGGCGATGGCCATCTGGTCTACGTGCTGGCTCGCGGCTGCGCTGATATAGGGCAGGAGCGCATTCCAATAGCTATCGAACCATGCTTGTTGTTGCGCCAGCGTTTTGAATGTGATGCTGCCAGACCAGCCGCCGGGCTGGCGCACCTGCATGAGTGGCACAAAGAACACTTTGTAGCCCAGACTATGCGCGCGTTCAATACCGGCGGTGAAACTTTGCACGGAGGGCGCACTGGAAGAAATTCCAACGACTGTCGCGCTGGAGGTGGGCTGTGTGAACAGGACGGGAATTTCGAGCCATTGAGCGCCGGTCTGGGTTTTCACGCTGGCGATTGACTGTTGCCACGTGGTGTCATTAAGGCCGTAGGCATCGTTGGACCAGCGGGGATAGATGATGCCGCGCTGAAATGGCGGTTGCGTCAACTTCGGCGTCAACTTCGGCGGAATTACATTTGCCTGGGCGTTGCCAGGCTGCCCCAACGAGGCGGAGAAGAGCCGAACAGAAAACATAAAGCTGGTTGCTATGATGGCTGTCAGCACTAATGCTGAAACCAGCACGAGCGCACGTTTGCCTGGGCTTTGTCTGGTTGTATGCTCTGTGTGTTCCTGTGGAACAGCGAGAGGGGTTTGCACTCCTACTCCATTGGATTGGGATAGCGAAGGAATAGCTACCGGGATTTGCACTCTCCGCGTATTGGATTGTGGTGCATTGGCCTGAAGCGGCGCAGGAATAGCAGTAGTGGAAATATCTGGTTCACCATGGTAAACCTTGTTAATTGTTTGTTGAATAGTTACGCGAGGCAAGCGCGAAAATAATGCGGATGTGTGGCGTAAGGCAGCTTCAATTGCTGGCTGATCTTTGCCAGAGGAAAAACGCTGCTTGATGGCCTGGAAAGCCTGGATAATGACGTACGCGCCCGACAATAGAGAGCAAATCACCACTATCGAACGCCAGAAACGAGAATTTGGCATAGCAAGCACTCCTACCTGATCAGATAGCTGCAAAAGATACCTCTTGCATTCTCTTCTATCAAGTAATCGGATGCTTGCTGCTAAAGTGAAGCCCTATCACCCCTGATGCACCATTCCACCATGATGCACCATCCCACCTCGATGCCCATTCCCATGATGCACCATTCCACCATACCCCCCTGATGCCCACAAGGAGCATCACTTTTAGGCGTCAACTTAAGCCACACAGCATGCTTGCCAACCCTTAAGTTGACGCCTAAGGGGACTACATTTTGAAACAGGTGGGTATTCAGGTTTTTGGATACGCTCTTCATTTGATATATGAGTTTCTTTATTCTCTTGGTGCTACGGTGCTTGCCTGTGCCAGCAGGTGCTCTATGGTTTGGCCTAGGCGGCCTGGGTGCGGTCCGACCACGCGTCCGACTGGCCTTCCGCCTACGAAGAGAACGAGGGTTGGAAGGCTCTGGATGCCAAAGCGGGCCGGGATAAGCACGTTTTCGTCGGTATCCATTTTCGCGAAACTGAGCGTGTCCTGGTAGGTGCTGCTTAGCTGGGCATAGTGGGGGGCAAGGGCTCGGCAGGGAGGACACCAGTCGGCTGTGAAGTCGACAATTACTGGGAGCGTGGAGTGAAGCACGCGCTGTTCAAAGTCTTGGTCGCTCACGTGAAACAAGTTAGGGTGGTTTTCTGTCATGGTTTTCTTTCCATTTCTTTCGACAATCTTTTAGGAAGCTAGCCGATGACGTTTGTATCGGCTACAATGGAGTGTACTTGTTAAAGTGAACTTGAAGTCAAGAGGTAGAAGGATGAATTTGAGAATGGAACTGACGATTAGCGAAGTGGCAAGGCAAGCTGGCATTCGCACTTCGGCAATTCGTTACTATGAGAGCGTGGGACTCCTGCCACTGGCACAGCGCGTCAGTGGACAACGACGCTATCACGCGGATATTCTGCGCAGATTGGCGTTTATTCAAGCCGCTCAAGCTGTCGGCTTTAGCGTAGCTGAAATGCAGACGTTGCTCAATGAATTGGACGGGGATGCGCCGCTCTCTGCACGCTGGCAAAGTCTGGCAAAGCAAAAGCTGGTCGAGGTGGACCAGCTTCTGCAACAGGCACAAGGTATGAAACAGATGCTAAAGCAGGGCTTGAAATGTAGCTGTCAGGACCTTGAACAATGCATTGACTGCATGCTTAAGATTCAGTGCCAAAGCGCAGGAGCCTAATGCTTTGTTTCTCTCCTCCTTGCCGCCTTCTGAGGCAGGGAGGAGAGAGAGAAAACTGGGGTCTGAGGCGGCTGCCCTTGCATCCCCCGCTTATTCAGCCATTTGCAAGATGATTTTGCCGAAGGTGTGGCCTTGGCGCTTGAGTTCTTGGGCTTGACGCGCTTGCTCCAGGGGAAATACTTTGCCGATGTGAGTCTGAAGCTTTCCGCTGTCAATGAGAGCAGCAAATTCTTGCAGGAGGCCATTCGTTGGTCGTGCCCCCATGATCGTGGCGCGAACATTGTATTTAGCGGCAGTCTCATGCGAAGGTAGCTCTAGCAACGAAACCAGCATGCCGCCCCCTTTGAGCACGCCCCAAGAACGCTGTAGTGTCTCACCACCAATGAGGTCAAGGACTACATCAACATCAAGGAGAAATGTATAAGCATACCTCAAGTATATTCACCCACTGAAATTCCTGAGGTTTTGTGGGAGGGGGGATTGGAACAATTTAGGTTTTTCTTGCTATTACCTCTTTGAGAAAATATTGAGATTTTTTCACTCTTTTGAAAGAATTCGTTGATATTCCCCTGTTAATATTTCCCTGGAAAGCAAAATAGCTATACTTTTTGCTCTGCTGTGACATTTTATTTACTAGAAGGGATGTGACCCATGTTAGCGTCTCAAGATACTATCGACCTGGTAAAGTGTGCGCAGGCAGGGGATGACGAGTCCTTCGCTATCCTGTTTCAGAACCACCACCATGAGATTTGCGGATATTTGACAGTTTTGTTGAGAAATCGTGAAGATGCTTACGATTTTACTCAGCAGGTGTTTTTCAAAGCGTGGCTAAACATGAGTAAACTCAAAACAGCTTCTTGCTTCGCAGTCTGGCTGCATCAAATTGCGAGGAATCTTGCCTACGACTATTGGAGAGGTAGCAAGGTGCTGTATGTATCATGGGAAAAGCTGGTGGAGAACGATCCCTTTGAAGGAGCAGATGGACCTGAAGACATGATTGCAGAAGCAGAATTGGTAAAGCTGGCTTTAGCGGAACTATCACCTAAATTAAGGCAGTGCTTGCTGCTGGGAGCGGTGAAAGGTTTTTCGCACTATGAGATAGCTGAGGCAGTAGGAATAAGTGAAGCAAGTGTTGGCACATATATAAGCAGCGCTCGCAGACAGTTGCGCGTCATTTACCAGCGTTTACAAAGTGAGTCTACTGTCCTTTTTTTCCATCAGCTAGTTCATGCTGACATAGATGATAGCGAAAGTAAAGTTCTTCTCTTGACCCAGAAGGGCAAAGCATTACCGTAGGCCCCTTGAACATTGATTTTGAACAACGATGCGTGAAGATCAACGCTCAAGAAGTTGATTTGACGTATACGGAATACGAGTTACTCTCACTCCTAGCAAGAAATAGGGGCAGAATCGTGACCTATGATATTCTCCTTTCCGAGGTCTGGGGCTACGATGAAGTGGCTGAGCTACAAAGCGTCCATACCTACATCAATCGCCTGCGCAAAAAAATCGAAACCACCGCCAATCGTCACTTCATCCGCAACGAACCAAAGATCGGCTATCGGTTTTTGGGTGAAGATTGAAGAAGGAAGAACCGATGCAACAATTATTTCATATATCGGATCCACTGCTGTTTTGCCCCAAAAACTGCCTGAGGGTTGTCACAACAAGTTCGTGATCTTCTTGTTGTGGCAGGCCGGAAACGGTGATGGTGCCGACGACGCCAACGTGCTTGATAATGAGGGGGAAGGCGCCGCCGTGGGCCGCGTATTCGTGGGAGGAGAGCAAATACTTTTCTTCTATGGTTTGGCCCGCGCTGAGGAGGGATATGCCGACGGCGTAGGAACTCTTGCCAAAACGGTTGACGACATTGTTTTTCCGCTTGATCCATTCTCCATTGTCAATGAAAGTGCCTTCCATGGCGAAGTGGAAGAGTTGTAGGCCACTGCGCGTTATGTCGATCGCTACGGATTTGCCTCGTCTTTTTGCTTCCGCCAATAAAGCCATACCGATGGTGAGCGCGGTATCGTTGGAAAAGCTGGTAAATTGTAGTTCCTCTTCTTGCTGTTGTAACTCGTTCAGCAATGCATCGTGTGCGGTCATGTTTTGCCTCCATTTTTTTGGTACAATATCTTCATTAGTATATGATAAATGAACATAAAGGAGAAAAGGCAGAATGAACACAAAAGCAGACGGTCTCGCAAAGTGGCACAAATTTGTCAATGAAAAGGATGAGCGAGCCCTGGCGGAAGCATTAGCTGATGATGTGCGCTTCCACTCGCCTTTCCTCTGGCAGCCTAAAGTAGGCAAGACTACAGCGATACTTTACTTGAGCAGTGCGGCACGCGTTTTGGAGGATTTTACGTATCAGCGACAGTTTGTCAACGACGCTGGGGTTGTCCTCGAATTTAGTGCTCGTATTGGTGCATTGAGCGTCAAAGGTGTCGATATCATTCAGTTGAACGAAGAAGGCCAGATCGCCGACTTTGAAGTTATGGTGCGGCCAGCAAATGGACTTCAAGCGCTTGGAGCGGCGATGGCGCAACAATTGGCAGCGAAAGACCTCCCCAAAAGGGAAACTACATAGAAGTACACATGACGCCTTTTGAGATTGACAGCCTCGCTCCTATAACCTGTCACGTCAAGTTTGCGGTGGTTTCCCTGGCTACGGTGAGGAAGTTTTGTACAATGGCTGAGCGTGAGATGCGCGGCCAGGCTACTGCCATTTCGGTTATGGTGGGTGTACCTTCCAGTTCGCGGTAGACGACGCCCTGGCTGCGCAAGTAGCGCGCTGAAAGAGGGACGAGGGAGACGCCCATGCCGGCGGCGACGAGGCTCACAATGGTATGCATCTCTGTTACTTCCTGGATCACATTGGGACTGAAGCCGGAGGCCAGGCACAGATTCATCAACTGAATGTAGTAACCGGCACCTCGTAGGCTCGATTGAAGCACAAATGGCTCGTCTGCCAGCGACGATACGGCAATGCGTTGCTGAGTGGCGAGTGGATGCTCCTCCGGTAACACACAGACGATAGGTTCGCGGCGCACTACCTCGACATTGAGCATGGGAGCACTAATAGGCAGGCGTAGTAGTCCGACCTGGATATATTCCCGTTCCAATGCGCGTAGCTGTTCCTGCGTGGTTAGCTCGCGCAAGGCGACCTCGACATCGGGATAACGCTCACGATAGACACGCAGCATCGTTGGTAGCAGGTCGTATGTGCTGGAACTAATGTAGCCAACGACGAGCCGCCCCACCTCACCACGGTACGCTCGTTGAGCGGTGCGTTTGGCCTCTTGCACCTGAGCGAGCACATGTTTTGCTTCTACTAGGAACACCTTCCCTGCATCTGTCAGTTCCACGGAACGCTTCGTGCGATATAAGAGGGGAAAGCCTAATTCTTGCTCAAGCTGCTGTATTTGCTGACTCAGCGATGGTTGGACTATCGAGAGCTTGGAGGCGGCCCTGCCAAAATGGAGTTCCTCCCCGACGGTGACAAAGTATCGTAAATGACGCAGTTCCATATTTTATTGCTCCTTTTCATTCAAAAGACTACTGCTCGTTGGTGCTGAGTGTCAAGTAGGAATGATGAATCGTATTGATAGGTAATACCTATTAATGTCTCACTAATTATGTATTGGACATGCAGGTGTGAGGAACTTATACTTTAAACAAGGGTTGAGGTGGTGAAGATGTGGAGGGAAAAGCTAATTTATGGAATTTTTAAGAGAACTTTATACCACGCGCTCTTGATAAACCGCTAAAGAGGATCGAATGAATACAGAACACAGAGGTAATACTTATGGAAATTTTAAAGCAGTTAGTGCAAATGGAGCAGCACACGCAATTACGGCTCCTTTGCATGTAGTACCCAATATAGCTGGTCTCCAACCGCGCCAAACGGGCGAGCTTTTGGGCTTGACAAACAAGTGGATCATTCTTGCCCTGGCAGCTACGGCGACCTTTATGACCACACTGGATAGCTCCATTGTCAATATTGGCTTGCCGAGCATCGCGCATACGTTTCAGACGGGGATAAATGGGACGATAGAGTGGATTATCATTGGGTATCTGGTGGTAATTGCTTCTGTATTGCTGACATTTGGACGGCTTGCCGATATGCTTGGACGGAAGCCAATTTTTTTGGTGGGACTGGTTGTTTTTACCCTCGGTTCCGCGCTTTCGGGTCTGGCCCCTTCTTTGTTGTTCCTCATCCTCGCGCGTCTATTCCAGGGAATTGGTGGTGCACTCATTTTTTCGGTTAACGTGGCGATGATCACGAGTACATTTTCCAGCCGTGAGCGAGGATTAGCACTGGGCTTGAATATGCTGGTTGTCTCGCTGGGGGTAGCTGCTGGACCAGCTATTGGAGGCATTATCACGCAGTATCTGAGCTGGCGCTGGATTTTTTATGTCAATGTACCTATCTGTCTGGTGCTCCTCCTTGTCTCATGGTACGTTTATCATGAACAGCATCCACAACGGGAGCAGCACGAGCACTTCGATCTGATTGGAGCGATATTGCTAGCGGTTGGATTGGCGGCACTGACGTTGGGTCTCTCTTTTGGTCAAGAGTGGGGATGGCTTTCGGCTGGTACGCTCCTGTCGTTCGCGCTAAGCTTGGTGATGCTGGTGGTGGGGGTCTACATTGAAGCACATGCTGAGCATCCCATCTTAAACCTGAAATTAGTCACGAATCGGGTCTTTGCATTTTCCAATATCAGCTTCATGCTCTGTATGATGGCGTTGTTTGCGCCAGGTTTCTTGCTGCCATTCTACTTCGAGGAATTGCGCGGCTACTCCATCATCCAGACCGGTCTGCTGATGACTCCTTTGCCGCTGATGCTAGCCGTTGTCGCGCCTTTGAGCGGCATACTGGCTGATCGTCTGGGGTCGCGCTGGCTGGCTCCCGCCGGGTTGGCGATAGCTTGTTTGGGATTATTGCTGGTGAGTTTCATCAACGTGCAAAGTTCTTCGTGGGATATCATCTGGCGTCTGGCGGTTATTGGCATTGGGCAGGGGCTTTTCCAGTCGCCGAATACACGTACTATGATGGGCGCCGCCCCACGTAACGCACAGGGCGAAGCGTCAGGACTGCTGGCAACAGGGCGCGTCATTGGACAAAGCATGAGCGTAGCGTTGACTGGTTCGGTCTTCGCAGCGTTAGGCGGTGCTACGGCAGGTACGCTCCTGTCGTCGCCACAGGCCAAAAGCCTTGCCTCCGCGAGTGTCCAAGCGCTGCAACAGACGTTTGTGAATAGCTTCCACACGGCTCTGCTGGTTTGCGCCGCCTTCGCCGCACTCGGCATATTCACGGCATTAGCGCGCGGAGATGGGGCAATAGTGAAAAAAGTCGGGTCTGATGCTCACGCCGCTTGAGGACCGTAACGCACCCCACGCATGAGCACCGCACTACCGCCCCATGATGCCCACAAGGGACATCACTACATTTTGACACCGACCTGAGGCCCACGAAAGGCCTCAGGTCGGTGTTTTGCATTCGGGTTTCAGAAATGGCCTTAGGAGGCGACGGAAATTGTCATATCGAGGGGTAGAGTCAGGCAGCGTACAGCACCACCGGCTTTGAGAAATTCGCTGACTGGTGAGACGCAGACTTCGTAGCCCCAACTTTTGAGGATGCGACCGACGCGGGGAGGGCAGGCTGGCATGACGATGGTCTTGCCAACGACGACAGAGTTTGCACAGAAGGTGAGTGCTTCGTCGAGTTCAAGGACGAGCGGCTCCGGCACGAGTTGTGCGATGAT
>JBBQXY010000171.1:0-12379 GCA_038209195.1 Ktedonobacterales bacterium
TCTTTCATCACGCTGCGCCAGTTGGTCACGCAGGGACTGGTTCTCTTCTCGCAGATGAATACGTTCTTCTTCGATCGTCATACTCTTACTTTACTGGGTTTGTCGACGTTTGGCAAGCCTCTACTGACCTGAGTTGTTACATGAAAAGTATCAAAGCCGCCTCGTCAAAGCATCCTTCACGAGAGCTTGTTCAGCCTCATCTCCTGTTAGCTCCTTGTATCGACGATTCTTAACATTCACTATGCGGTAAGAAGGATGTGTTAACGCCACGACCGCTGTGGGGCGTAACATACCTTCAAAAGTGCTTGGGTATATCACGGCTGCTTCTTGTTCGTCAAGCGTACTAAGCCGTTTCACACCTGACCATACTTGTCGTAATTCGAAGGAAAGCGGAGCCAGAAAAGAAGGGACATGGGCACCTAACGATAGAATAAGTCGTGGCTGCATGATTTTGATTTGCTCTAGCAGAAAGTTCTGGCACCAGTACACGAACTCCGGATTTTGTTTACCAGCAAATGGTCCCATAGCGCGATTTCCTGGCTGAAGGCCCACAAAAGCATTTGTAAAGAAGCACCATTCGGGGGAAATCTCGACTTGTTTCAGAAATGTCAGGAGATTTCTCCAAGTTGAGCCATTGAAGTTTTCTCCTCCACGGTTGAAGGAACGCTCGAAACCAGCCTCACTATCGAAGTTATGTCCTACGATCATTACTCCTCCGACTGGCATCGCCGGAAGAGGTTCATTGAGTTGAGTATTCCATAGACCGCAACCACCAGGAAAGAATGCAGTACCAGCAATACGCCTTGATATCCGAAGGACCCCATTGGGATAATTCTCAAACTGATCGCTCGCGCTACTTTTTCGCTCTCATGAGCTTCCTCGTCGCCCTCATCTTCCTCAGCACCTACCTCAACAACTTTGATGATCTTCTTTCCGGCTGGCTTCCCCTGCTCGGCACCGTCGCCTTTGCAGCCATTGGCGTCCTCTTCCTCGTACCGAACAGCATTTTGAATCGCACCAAAAGCCCAAGCAGTAACTCCTCGCTCACCGAAAGTGACCCTGCCTTGAACGAAGCTCAGACCGTTGACAGTTTTATCGAAGGAGAGGAAGCTAGCGATGCCAGAGATACTGGAGATACCCAAGAAGCTGACCTGAGCCCGTTCGAACTCCTCGTAGAAGAGGCACTCAGCTCTATTCCACCTGCATTTCACCAGAAGATGGAAAACGTGCTGGTGCAAGTGCAGTACGAACCAGACCACGATGTCATGCAGCGCGTGGGCATCAAAGCAGGGTATACCCTCCTCGGTCTCTACGAAGGCGTACCCTTGACCGCCTACGGTCAACCGCACGTTCCCCACCCCGAAATTATCACCATCTATCAGCACTCAATTGAAACCTATTGCCACGGAAAACCCGACAACATCCGCCAACAAGTCCGCCACACCGTCCTACACGAAGTCGCCCATCACTTCGGCATCGATCACGAAGAAATGCCAATCTGGATCCAATGAAACATCCCTTTCAGGATAGCGCAAGCGTAGGGGCCGATTTATCGCGCCCACTGCCGATTTATCGGCCCGTGCGGTCTACCGATAAATCGGCCCCATATACCATTCATACGCCTTGGATTTGTCTTAATCGAGACGTACTACCCCTTGTCTACCCCCTTTTAGCACAACGCCCATATAATATTGTGCCCCGTGCTCGTCAAACGCTTCACATTGCAATCATAGTATCCTTTAAAGCCCACCAGGTCGCTTCCTCCCTGCATTCCCGTCACCGCGAAGTACATAGGTCGTTCCGCGACAAACTGCCCATTCTGACTCGCCTGCACCGTGAACGCCATCTGGTAACACGCCGAGACCGCCCCGGCATGACACATCTGCTGCTGCATCACCGTCGTCAAATTCACCGTGCTGCGACTATGCGCTGCCAACGACACCGAAAACGCGTAGGAATGCCCTTGCCCATTGACCAGCGTCACTACCACCCCCTCGACTGCGTTCGTCGGGTTCTGCAATGTCAACCACTCGTTGTAGCCACTGTTGGTATAACCCTCCGCGAAGTTGTAGGCACTATCGGTATACCTGAGTCCCAGCATATCCGTGCCTCCCATCACCTGCTGCGTACGCCCACCAACCTGCATATGATACTGGAAGTACTTCTCGCGCTGCACCACAATCTGCCCACCCGTGCTCGTAATCTCCGCCGAGAGCGACTGATTGGGCAGGTGAGCATTCACATCCCAGTTGACCATATCCTGCGAGTTCACCGTCAATGTATACTGTCGCGTCGTCCCGTTCGTTAACTCCAACATGATCGTCACCTGGGCCGCCGTGGTATCCAGGTTGGCAATCATGAAGTTCTCCTGGAAGCCACTTCCGGTGTACCCTTCGGCAAACAACCAGTCATTGTTCATTTCTGGGGACGCCACCAGCGTCGCCGCCCCCGAAACCGTACCCGCATTGCCAGAGGCCAACCCTGAGAAGTACGTCGGTCGCTCCACCGCCACCGGCTCGCTAGAGGTAATCACCGCCGCCACGCGTTTGCCAAAGGACATCGGCACAATGGTGCCGCGCCGTGCCGGTGGTACGTTGAGCGACTGCGTCCCCAACGACTGCCCTCCCAGATAGTACGTGACACTGATTTGCGCCCACTGACTATTGCTGGAGGGATTAAGAATCGTCAGGAAGCTATGGGTTCCTGGCAGTGTAGACACATCGGCATAATAGAACCGCGAGTTCAGTCTGGTAGCTCCCAATGCATCGGTGCCACTACTGACCCCAAAGACATTCTGAAAGTACATTGGTCGTTCCGCTACCACACCCGCACACGCCACAGTGTTCGTCACGGTGAGCGTCGTCGAGACATTCTGTGCGCCGGAGGAAGCTGCCGGACCCACCCCCAAATCCTGATTGACATTTTCGCTCAGCCGGCTGTTCACAGGAACCGTGACCATGCGCGTAATCGGATTTCCCTGGTCCCGATCATACTCGATCTGCACCGTACACGCATTGTAGGGATCAGGGTTCTGGATGGAGAGATACTCCTGAAAACCAGTGCCGACATGCCCTTCCGCGAAGTACCAGATAGGGCTCACCGACCCGCGCGGCGCTGGTGCTGTACCAAACACCTCAATACGGCTGTGGTCATGATCCGCCACGTACACATCCCCATTCGCATTCACGGCAAGTCCATAGGGATTACTGAACGCTTGCGGACTGGAGCCGCCGCTCCAGCTACTCCACTCGGTGCTGTAGCTCCCATTGCTGCTAAACTTCACCACCCGAATATTGTAAGTATCACTGACATAGACACTCCCAGACGCGTCTACCGCGACACCCAAGGGGTGATCGAACGACTGGCTGGCACCATCATTCCAGCTACTCCACTCGGTGATGTAGCTTCCACTGCCAGTGAACTCCACCATCCGGCTTGCGCTATAGTCAGCAATATAGACATCGCCAGCCGCGTTCACTGCCATTCCCCCAGGCTCACCGAAATATTGAACGGAGCCATCGTTCCACGAATTCCACTCGCGGATATACGTGCCGCTGCCGTCAAATTCGCTGATCAGGTTGTTATCCCTATCACTCACGTAGACATCGCCAGCCGCATTCACGGCGACACTGAAAGGTTCGCTGAACGATTGATTGGAGCCATCATTCCACGAGCTCCACTCGCGGATGTACGTGCCGCTGCCGTCAAACTCAACTATCCGTTGTCGGCCTTCAACAGCCACGTAGACATCGCCAGCCGCGTTCACCGCGATACCAGTGGGGTAATCGAGCGCTTGATTGGAGCCATCATTCCACGAGTTCCACTCGCGGATATACATGCCACTGCTGCTAAACTCTACCACCCTGCCGTTACCACTATCCACCACGTAGACATCGCCCGCCGCGTTCAACGCGACGGCATATGTCCCATTGAACGTTTGGCTGGCACCATCGTTCCAAGTACTCCAGTCGGTAAGATGGGTAAAACTAGGACCAGTGGCGTGCGCCTGCTGGCTCATCCCCGCTTGAAATATGGTTAGCAATGTCAGCAAGAGAAAAAGTGCGAGACTTGTCCGTATAATACGTTTGTGTGTTGACAACATATTCCTCCACAGAGAAAAATATAGCCCCGACAACACGCGTGTGCTTGCTAGCAGAAGAACCAGACCATCTCTGGCTGTCAGCCTCTTCTTCCTAGCAAGCACCTTCACATTGCCACGAGCAGCCAAAATACTATGAAGAGCTTACTTCCCTTCCAGTATAGCGACCCTCTCTATTCATCTTCTCAAATGGAAAATACTAACCTCATAGGCTCTTATAATTACCCTTTCATCTGAAAACGAATATCTTTACTACATGAAGACCGATAAAGGTCTTCCAATCATCGCTAGTAGAAAACAAAGCGTCATCCATACGAAAGTAGGAGAAAAACAAACAATGAATTCAACACCCTCTCGGACAACCCTGGCACGTAGCATCCTGCTCATGCTCAGCATCCTTGCCCTTCTCGTCGTCTTTGCGGCACCAAACCGATCCGCCTCGGCTCATAGCAACGCCTATGTGCGCGTCGTCCATGCCGCCCCAGGCGCACCCGTCGTGGACGTCTATGTCGATGGCAATAAGCTCCTCAACGACTTCACCTTTGGCACCGTCACTGGCTATGTCCCCGTGGCTGAAGGTTCTCATAGAATACAGGTCGCAGCAGACGGAGCAAAGCGCAGTGCTTCTGTCATCGATGTAACCGTTTCATTGGCAGGTGGCACCTATTACACCGCCGCCGCCCTTGGGACAGCGACTTCCGGCTTCTCTCTCAAAGCCTTCGTTGACAATACCTGGGATTCCAACTCGAAGGCGATGGTCCGTGTCTATCACCTCTCACCCAATGCAGGTCCAGTCGACGTTTCGGTTGCTGCTACAAAGGTCATCGATGAGTTGACCTACACCCACGCGAGCGGATACCTCACAGTCGCCCCTGGTAACTATACCTTCAATGTGACTGCCGTGAACGCTGGCGTGACCGTCCCTGTTACCGCAACCCTCAGTGGCGATAACGTCTATAGCGTCTTCGCCATTGGCCTATATCAGGGCAGCCCAGCCCTACAATTCGTCCTCGCCGCTGCCGACGTTGATTAATGAAGAGCACCTTCGCTCTGTTGAGCTTCCTATGACAAGGCTATGGGATGCAAGCGGCGACTGCCACTTGCATCCCATAGCCGTGTCATTCTGAGCGTCGAGCGATGTAGGCGTGTCATTCTGAGCGTCGAGCGAAGAATCTCTCAGGTCCAACATCGATGGAGGGCGCCACACACTATGTAGGCCTGTCATACTGAGCGCCCCGTGTCATTCTGAGCGAAGCGAAGAATCTCCGTGCCACGCGAGCTGCTTCGCTACACTCAGCATGACCGGGCTCAACCTTGCCTTAAGAGCTTATTCGGAAACCTGAATCCTCACCGGTCTCAAAATGTAGTGATGCCCCTTGTGGGCATCATGGGGCGTGGGGCTGCCCACCGGCCTCAAAATGTAGTGATGCCCCTTGTGGGCATCATGGGGATGGGATGGGTTGCCGTCTTGCCTGCCCACTATACCCCCACCTGAGCTGTAATTCTCCTTGGCACCGCTCCCACACAAGCTCCAGCCATGATCCGCTGGACATTCTCAGCCGCGAAAAACTCCGCCGCCGATGTTGTCCCCTCGGGAATGCCAAAGAAGCGGTTCGTCTGCTCCTGGTTCCCCTGCAAAGCTGCGAAGAGTTGCAGCATCTCCGCTGGGGTAGGCTGCATAGCGGCGGCCTGTGCATTGTAATCGTAGAGGGGCAGTGCCAGTTCGTTGCGCTGCCGTTCGTAGCTGGCAAGCGCCTCCTCCAGGGGCCGCCGTTCAGCAAACCCTGCATCAATGGCCTCCACCAAAAATTCCACTTCGCGGAAGGCATCCATGATACCCTGTCCAGAGTAAGGGTCCTTATGATAGCCAGCGTCTCCAACCAGTGCCCAGCCAGCCCCATAGGGTTTGCGAAAGAAATTTGGCACATCACCAGTGCCCACAATACGCCCCTCTTGTTTGCCCTGCCGGACACGCTCAGCAAGGCATGGTGCGAGGTCGAGAGCTTTGAGGAAGTGTCCTTCAACGTCAGCACGCACCCTATAAAACTCGGAGACGGGCCAGGTAACCGCGATACAGACAAGATTATCGTTTGTAGGAAAGGTGATCATCGTGCGATCCGGTCGGCTATAGATTTCCGTCCCCTCCGCAGGGACGCCGCTCCAATAGCCATAATAGCCGCACGTCAGCGTGGGTTTCGCATAGTAGCTTGGAGCTTGCACGTTGCGTGCGACGAGCGAACGCATACCATCAGCCCCAATCACCATCCGCGCCTCCTCTTTCACAATGCGACCGCCTGCACGTCGCCCCTGGATACCAGCCACCCATTCGCCATCCCAGAGCATATCCTCGACGAAGAAGCCTTCGCGCACTTCTACTCCTGCTTCCACCGCCGCCTCCACGAGAATCTGATCCAGCACAGTCCGTCGTGGAGCATAGTTCGTGTGTACATCCTCGACAGCAGGAGGCATACCAACCAGGGCGAACGGGCCGAGGTCGAGGCTCATCCTTGCAATGGCTGGACACTTCGAGTCGATGACCTTGTCCAGCAAGCCCCACTTCTTCAGTCGCGCCACTCCGGGCGTGCGGATATAGTGGGTGGATAGCGTGTCACTGGGGAATCTAGCTTTATCTACCAACAACACGCGGTAGCCTCGGTGCGCGAGCAACATCGCCGTCGGCGCACCAGCACAGCGCGCCCCAACTATAATAGCATCATACATCACCCATCATCTCCAAATTCGGTGCAAATAGTTCTTCTCTCATCTCATTATACAGATAGAGATGAAGCGCACCCACTAGCCACCGGAGCCCTGCTTGTCGTCAGATGTAGACCTGTCATTCTGAGCGTCGAGCCTTGTCATTCTGAGCGTCGAGCAATGTCATTCTGAGCGTCGAGCAATGTCATTCTGAGCGTCGAGCCTTGTCATTCTGAGCGTCGAGCGAAGAATCTCCCTGTCAACCATCCATTGCAGGGGGCCACACAAGAGGGAGGACTGTCATTCTGAGCGTCGAGTAGCCGAAGCCCTGAGTCGAAGCCCTCGAGCGAAGCGAAGGGGAAACGAAGGGGAAGAATCTCTCCCTGCTCAACCATCAATTAAAGGGGGCCGCACAAGATGTAGGGACAGCGGGAGGACGCGGGGTTGAGGCTGGGGCCCAATACATTTCAAATAAGGCTGTAGCAACCAATCGTAGGGCGCGCACCCTGTTCGGTATCGCTCGAAACACAAAAAGCACTTGATATGCTCGTCTCCGAGTATATCAAGTGCTTTGGCTCTTCGGTCTTCTAAGTATTTTTGTTTCTTTAGCTAGTTCAGAACACTGCGTTTTGTTAGCTCCCTTGATCAAAGCGTGTGCTTCATTATCTGGATATAGTGGATAATGTACTACTTCCAGCTCAATTTCCCTTGGATATCGGGCAATAAGAGATCCCACGCCAAAAGTTGGTCTATCCTGCAAAGTCTTATCTATTGTTGTAAGATACGCTAGGTTGACTGAAATCTCTTTGTCTGGGCGACCATTTACTTTATATGCACTTGAACTAATTGATCCATCCTCTTTAAAGTAATTAGGTGCAATGCGCCTATAAAGCTCATCATCATCATCAATTTGCCTTACTTCGAACACCATTTTCTATCGCTTACTTTAATAAATCACAACGACGAGCGTTACCAAACGCTTTGGTTATTATACTGTGATAGAATTAACTTAGCTATCTTGGCGTTAACATCATCGAGGGAATTATCTTCCGATTCCTCATAAGTACGTCTATCTTCAGAACCCGAAATGTATAAAAGACTGATGTTACCAGTTGGTGAGATTTCTATTTCCAACTCAGCATGAGGCCCTATCCATTCAAGTTGAACACCACCATCAGCGATAGGTATAACATCCGTTAGTTGCACAACAATACCTATGATACGGTCAAATGCTATCATGACTGAAGTTAGTATTGCTTTTGCTTTTGCTATTGCATTTGGGCTAATTAGGTCAGCACCATATGAATCCCAATCCTCCGGTAAATTCTTGAGTTCATCAAGCTTTCTCAGAGCAGTTGCTTGTGTTAATCCCCTACTTCTTGAAATTACCTTCAATTTTCCAAGAAAGGCTAAACTTATTTCATGAGGTAATACAAGCTTCCTTATACTGATCTCATCAGTTAGATCTCTCGCGACTGAAGATGACATGGAATGTGATAAATTGTATAGAAGGCCTGAAGCACTTTGATTTCTGTACTGGATGATAAACTCCGCATCCCTTTCGAGGTATAGATTATTCGTACTGGTAGTGTAAGCCCCTTCTCCTCTATAAGAACCAATGCTGGCCGTTGTAGGCACGTTTTGCTCTGGCATTTTATTCATGGCGTAATTCTTCAGTCTTTCTAGGAAAGTATTCATTGAGAATACTATCTAACTGTTTGCTTGCTTCATGGAAAAAGCGCATAATGTTCGCCCTATCAAAATTTTTGATATTTATTTCTTCGCCAAAAGTATTAATGTCTTGTTCAACAACAATTTTTTCGTAATCAGGTCCAGGACTACCTGATGTTTTGATTCTTACCCAGCTATTTACATTTTGAGCTTGGTAAAGCTCAAACACCTTATGAGCATGTATCTCAAAACCCTCAACTTGCTTTAATGGCCCATGTATAATTTCTTCGCGACAGAATTGTTTAGAAAGTACTTTTCCGGGTGTAGGTTCATTTCCCATGCTCATTCGCAAAGCAGCTAATCGACCGATAACAATTTTGTTTTCTTCAGCAATTGTTGCAATTCTATCTGCAAACTGGCTATAAAAATCACTAATATCGATTGAGGCATCCTTGTTTAATTCTAATCGTTTCCAATAGAGATTGATCTTTGCCCTAGCCATCTCTATACCTAGAGATTGGTCACGGCTCTGTAAGAATGTGGTTGGAAGTTCTGGAGATGTTTGCAATAAAGGGAAAGATGATAAAGGGAAGGTTGTTGGATCTCCATCATAGATCGTTGACCACTTTTGTAAAGCCTGAATGAAGGCATTTGTCAGTTTTAATTCATCACCTGCAATGAATGCTGATGCTATGATGAGTTGAGTTTGAAATTTCGAAGCAGAAAGCATTTATCTCTCGTCTTTCAGGAGTCTATCACAGACTTTTATAGAGTATACAACACAGGTGCTACTATGAATAGTAGCACAATGTCGCTCATTATAACGGAGTCGTGAATTGCTTAGTTCTAATAGGCGAAATTATCATGAAGGTTTGTCAGATATTCTATTTGGAGCAATATAACTGCTCTGAGGAAGCTTGATGTCTCAGAAAATTTGCATGTTTATCCGCTTCTTCACACGTAGCTCTATGTATTTCTAAGTCTACCTAACACTGCTCCCTTTGTCAAGATCGCTTCGTAACTGATTCAGTTCCTCATAGTAGTTACAGTCCGGCCAATCCGTGGTCGCTTGATAGGTAGCAAAGATGCTGTTCCAATCCGTGGTCGCTTGATAGGTAGCAAAGATGCTGTTCCAATCAGTAAGTGTTCCATCGAGTGCCGCTTCCCACAGTGGGAGCATCGTCTCCATTTTCAGCAGCACTTCAGACATGTGGTAACAGGGACCAAAACCGAGTGCTTCGAGAGCAACTTTAAGCGATGCCGTTCCCGTTCTGCCAAATCCCGCCCCAAGGATCTTGAGTCCCTTGCCTGCTGTGACGTTTGATGTCTCTGCCATACGTTTGCTTTCTCTCAGACACTATGGTGACTTTCAAGGAGAATATTTTCTCTCCTCAAATTACTTACTTGAAAATATACTTGAAATGGAGATTGCCCACATTTTTAAGGCATCTTAGCGATTTCAAGCTATAGCCTCTTTATCCAATAAAACGATTTAAAAGCCAAAAAATAACAAAACATTTCACGCCGGATTTTCAAGACGCCTTGTCATTCTGAGCGTCGAGCGAAGAATCTCCCTGGTCCAACATCCATTAAAGGGGGCCGCACTTGTCATTCTGAGCGTCGAGCGAAGAATCTCCCTGGTCCAACATCCATTAAAGGGGGCCGCACACTATGTAGTACACTGTTTCACTTCATGTGACTTGTGGGGATGCAAGGGGCCGCGCCCCTTGACTGCACCCTGTCTGGGGGACAGGTAATAGGGCTGCGCCCTAGTTCTCTTCCTCTCCTCTGCCGCCGTAGGCGGCCAGTCACATGAAGTGAAACAGAGTAGTAGGCCTGTCATAACCACAACGTAAAGAATGAGACCGAGACGATAGTCAGCTTTCACCGACGAGGAAATAGATCTGATATTCTTCCTCTGCAAGCTACATTTGCCTTACATGATAGAATACAGGCACTACTGAATAATTCGTAAAACCGGAAAGCTAAAAAATTGTCTACCAATGTCTCTCCCCCTCCCGCCAACCCCGATATCAGACATGAGCTGAAAAAGCAACTCCTCTCCATGTCACCCAGAAGCTTCGAATTCTTCGCCGGCGATTTCCTCGTCTACATCGGCCTTGAAGCAATATCCGTCACCCGCTACACTGGCGATGGAGGCATTGACGCTCACGGCGACCTCATAGCAGGACAATTCCGCATCCCCATCGGAATACAAGTAAAACGGCACCGAAATAATGTGCAACGTCCCGATATCGATAAATTTATAGGAGCGTTATCAAATCGTTTTTCTCAAGGCATGTTTATGACCACCGCAGGCTACGCGCCCAACGCACTGCAAAAAGCATCCAGTTCAATTCCTCGTATCCTCACCTTGAACGGCGATCAAATTATTTCTGTAATGATAGAGCACAGCCTTGGGCTGAAATCATCAGCCACCAGCAAACAGAATGTAGCCATAGACCCTGATTACTTCTCTTCATTTGAAGCCATGAAGAGCTTCCTATCCCAGCGAGTCAGCGAATCGCGCCATGAGTACCGCCTACCAACCTCGCAACCAGTTTCGGAAAGCGAAACAGAACAACAAACCGTAGAAATCACACCAGAAAACGATCTTATCTCGGCGACTGCCCTAGGCTATGCCTTACGTGTTGACCCAACAAGAGTTCGCCGTTGGGTTGAAAATCAAGCCCTACTGCCCGATAGACAACAAACCGTCAGCGGACGATCAAACTATTATTTCCGCCGAGACCGCATTGAGCAAATTAGAGCAACATTGAACCTGGAAAAACGCCCAGCTTCACTTGATGAGTGGAAGCAGGAGTTTCTTGATTTTGCGAAGAGTCGCAACCTCTCCCGATCATACAAGCCAGTAATGGTAAAATCCCTTTTCAAATTGGTTGACCGTGAAGGCAAAGTAAAAATTGATGATCTAACTACAGAGTTCAAAAATTACTATATGCAGCAACTCAATATCGGGCACCCCCTGGAACAAGATGCCTCACTCATGGCCCATCCAGCCGCAGCCAGCAACGAAGAAATTAAAAGACTACTCATTACTATGCCAATTCAACGTTTTCTCATCAAAAATTTCATAGCATATTTCCCCGAAGAAGGTTTCCTACAAATCGCCCCACAAATCTGGCAAGCGTTGCACCACTACGAAGTACTAGACATCCTCCAGAGCGCCGACGAGCAAATCAACTACTATGTTGCTCGAAACACAAAAAGGGGCTGATATACTTCAACTCTGAGTCTATCAAATGTTTTGGTCCTTCCGCATTTCCCATGCTCAGCAATAAAGAGCACTGCCAAAATCTGTAACATAATTGAATTTGGTAATGCTTGTACAATGTAAGAAGGTATTATAAGGATGAGTTAATAACATAGTGGAGGGAATCATCTAATGATAAATCAATATGAGCAAGGACTCCCTGCACAACCATACCAATCACAGCAACAACTTCAACCTACTCAGCAGGTTCAGGAAGTAAAGTTTTACAAAACTGGTATTTTTAGCTTCCGTTCCGCAGTAGGACGTTTCCAAATTGACTATCAGCAAATGATAGCAGCAGGATGGAAACTCCAATATGCCAGTTTTCTAGGTTTGAATTTCTGGCTAAGGCGTGTAATTGTTGCTAGCTACGTGAAGTAAATATCACTATCAGCAAGAAAATGCGCATCTCTACTGGTTGCAGAGATGCGCATTTTCTTGCCAGTGTTTCTCAAAAGTTGCCCCAAACAGAAGCCATCTATCATTCCCTAGTTGCACTCCAGGGTCTGTGAATTATTGCTGAGAGACAAAGGCCCCTCCATCTGCTAAGATAGAACTGTCCAGTTTTGATCATCGCAGAAAAAGGAGCCTTCCTCATGCATTCTACCGCACAGTCTCTCTCGTTGCCGGAGCTATCT
>JBBQXY010000172.1:0-12172 GCA_038209195.1 Ktedonobacterales bacterium
GCTTTTAGCCGGATTCGCGGCTATTTGTCCACCTTGCGCAAACAAGGATTCCCCCTTTTGTCGGCTCTGAAGGCGACTCTTTGCGGTCATCCTGTCCTTCCCTCATTTCAGTCATCTCTGCTGACCTGAGCTGTTACAATATACTTTTGTCCCATCGCATTCTCCCTGACACAATGCACTTATGATTGATAGATACAGGCGTTTCCAGTATAGCATATTATGGGCTAAAGTAGTGCTTACGTTCTGGGTATTCTCCTCGACAAAACCCATCTATAGTGGTACACTTGTCCTATTACATTATTATGAGGAGGGGAATAATGAATGCCCAAAATCTGGGATGACATGCTCAAACGCATGTTTATCGCTAATACACAGCACTTTCTCAACTGGCTGGCACCCAATGCTGTCTTGCTGCACGAACTCTCGTCCGAATTGAAAACGCAGACCCTTTCCAGTTTACAAGCCCAGCAACCCGAGGAAACGCGTGACCTCACAGCCGATCTGTTGTATGTTATACTATGGTATGACGTCAAGATCATCTTGCACATCGAGTTTCAACGGCGTGGCGACAAGGAGATGGGCAAGCGATTGTGGCAATACAATACCACAGCCACCATCAATAAAGGCATGCCCGTCTATTCCGTGGTCATTTACCTGCGTAAAGATCGTAAAATAGTAGAGCCGCCCTATATCGAGAAATTGCCAAATGGAAATCCGCTTCACATCTTCTTTTATGAAGCGATCAAGCTGTGGGAGTTACCCACCGAGGTGTTCTTGCAACCGGGCATGGAGGGTCTGTTCCCCTGGTGACGCTCACCCATGATGGCAAGCGGCGCGAGGTGGTCGACGAGATGATTAAGGGGCTGGTTGCTAGCCATAATAGCAGCCTGTTATTGATGGCATACACCTTCGCTGCACTGGTCTATGACACACCAGGTGAGCAGCAATGGCTGATTGAGAGGTTCGAAATGTACAAGAATGACCTGGAAGAATCCTGGGTGTATCAACGCATCCTAAAAGAAGGTCTTGAAAAAGGTCTTGCAGAAGGTCTTGAAAAGGGTCTTGAAAAGGGTCTTGAAAAAGGTCAACGCGAGGCTCTTCGTGAGACGTTGATTAGCTTTCTCAATGCCCGTTATCCGATGCTGGTTGATTTGGCACGAGAACAGATCAGCGGCATCACTGCCATCAAGCGGCTCCAGAAGATATTGAATACTGTCTTTTCCTTGCAGACGGCAGGGGAGATCGAACAATACCTGCTGTCGTTGCACGATGATGCCACTAAAAACTGAGAGTACGGGGCGACAGCACTACCACAGGAGTTGCTATGGTAACTACCGTTGCATGGTGAGCAATCATTCACAGTCCCTTATACATAACTCGAAAATGCTTTAACTTCCCCCTCCATGTGTGCTATACTTTTTCTGCAAGAAAAGACAAACATTCGTTCGTAATCACACATGGAGGGGGAGCAGTCGTATCATGGCAGATGCAGAGGTAGAGCTACAGCAGATTGGTCCATATGCTATTACGCGCAAACTGGCAACGGGTTCTACCAGTGATCTCTATTTGGGTAAACAGCGCAAAAAAGATAGTGTCATCGAAGTATTTCACCCATTTATCACTACACTTGCGGCAAAAGAAGCCTTTCTGGCACGCATAAAACATCTTAAGAAGCTCAAGCATCGCAATATTGCCGAAGTGTTAGATGGTGGCTTTACCGATCTGGGCAAAGGGCCCGACGAGTATGGCTATCTGGTTATGCAAAACGTTGAGGGGGAGACGGCCTTACAACGTTTCATCCCTGGTAAACGCTCTACTGTTGCCGAGGTCAAACCGTTTATCTCAACTGTCGCTAGTGCATTACATTACGCGCACGTTTCCACCATTATCCACGCGAACCTCCATCCCGGCAACATACGCATCGACTCGCGTAACGATATTTTGCTAACGCACTTCTCCCTTGACCCCGAGCAAAAATTTTTGCCCTTTGCGCAAGAACAAACCGCCATTCCTTACATGGCCCCAGAGCAACTCCATGGCTCTCCGAGCGCTGATAGTGACCAGTATGCTCTAGCCGTGATGGTCTACGAATGGCTCTGTGGAAGACGGCCCTACCTGGCTACTACGGCAGAGGAACTCCTCTACCAGCAAGAACACGAGCCTATGCCGACCCCGCGCAGTCTCAATGAGACACTTTCAGAGACTGTCGAGCGCGTACTGCTCCAGGCGCTCGCCTATACAGCAACGCAACGCTTTCAGCATTGCCAGGAATTCGCCGATAACTATCTCCACGCCATCCTAGGTTTGCCGCTCAAAACCGAGCCGCGCCGAGCACCTCGTATACCTGTGGTGACAGCCATTATCAATAATGAAGCAACCAAGCTGGATCGCACCAACGAAGCCACACGCACGCTTCCCCTTGACCACATTGAGCATAAAGACGCCAGTAGTACACAAATGCCGCCTATCATGGCTGAGAGCCTCCTAACCAAAAGCAATGGTCGTGGCAAACCTAAGCTGCCAAAAGACGCATATAGTACAAAGGATACGCTCACCGAGGTATTACCGTCCAAGATGCGCGAGAAGCAGAGCGAATACGAGGAACAAGATGCATTGACGGAGGTATTTCCTTCAAAGAAGCGCAGGTACGAAGACGAGAGTGACAGTGAGAATGAGGACGAGCGCGAGAGTGAGGATGATGAACGAGAGGATATCGCTCCTACCTATAATGACGGGACGCAACTGCACGATATTGTCACCGACGATCTGCGCCAGGGCGGTATTCTCTCTCAACGGCTGCCGGGCTATGAAGAACGACCAGCGCAGATTGAGATGGCAACACTGGTGGCCCGCTCACTGACACAGAATGTACCAGCCATCATCGAAGCTGGCACCGGGACCGGCAAGTCGTTGGCCTATCTCGTACCCATTGTGCGCTCCGACAAGGTCGCCATTATCAGTACCGCCAACAAAGCCTTGCAAGAGCAACTGTTTTATAAAGACATTCCCTTTGTGCAACGGCACATCAAGCATTTTGACGCGGCTCTGGTAAAAGGCGTTGGCAACTATCTCTGCCTCGACCGCATGGAGAGTGAACGCAACGGCATGCAGCATTATGTCAAGAACCGCGATTTTATGCGCCTGGTGGATATCACCAATGATCCCGATGCCGCTTTCAATGGAGATTTTGAAACGCTCGATTTCCCACTCTCCGCTGATATTCGCAGCAAGGTGAGCACCGACAGCGATCAGTGTGCTTGGAGTAAATGCAGCTTTTTCGCGGATTGCTATGTGCGCAAGATGCGAGCCAAAGCTGCCCAGTCTCAGGTCATCGTCGTCAACCATACGTTGCTATTGTTGGATGCTGCCATGGACGGTTTCTTATTGCCAGAACGTGATGTCATTGTCCTGGACGAGGCCCATCATTTGGAAGAGGAGGCCACGCGTTCCTTCACTATCACCATCAGTTCCAATTCGGTGGTGACACTGCTGGCGCAACGCATGCTCAAAGACCATAGCCAGTTGAGCCTGCAAGATATCGCGAATCGAGAACTGATGAACGCGTGGGAACGTCTGCGTTTGGTAGCTGACCCCGGCTACAAAGGTCGCGCCAACCTGCAAGCACCGTTTGAAGAAGGGCTGAAACTCTCCACCGCTATCGCCGATCTGGCTGATTCATTGCGCAAACAACGCCCCAAGAACATGCCAGAGAAAGAGGAGCAACTCTTCGATAAACTGCTGAAACGCACGCAGAATCTAGCCCAGAACATTCGCACCGTCTTCGCCGTCGATAAGCCCGACAAATTTGTGTATTATATCGAGCGTGTTGGCGCAAGTGGACAACGTGGGGGTCCACAGTTGCAGGTGTCAGCCGCGCCACTGGATATTACGGAGTGGCTGAAAGAGCGTCTCTTCGATAAGTGCAATGTGATCTGCACCTCGGCTACACTGGCAACCGTTGGCCCTAATCCCGCCAAACCCGAGGAGAAAGGCCCCAATTTCGCTTACTATCGCCGCCGCATCGGTTTAAATGATACTGACCGTTATAAAGTGCTGGAAAGCATTTTACCGCTCAGCTTCGATTACGAAAGCAATGCTCTGCTCTATCTCCCTCGCGATGTACCAGCACCTGTCTATGGCTCTGGTTCCGATGACTATACGAAAGCTATTGCGCGCGAGATGTACCGCTTGGTCAAGCTCTCCCGTGGTCGGGCCTTTCTGCTCTTTTCCAGTAAACGTATGCTCGACCAGGCCTATGACTTGATGTCCCCATACTTGGATTATCCCTTGCTCCGTCAGGGCGATATGACCCGCATCGAATTGACGCGCCGCTTCCGTGAGGAGCCAGGAGCGATCCTCTTTGGCTTGAAGAGCTTCTGGGAAGGGGTCGATATCGCTGGTGAAGCCTTATCACTGGTCGTCATCGATAAACTCCCCTTTGACCCACCCGATGACCCCGTTCACGAGGCACGCGTTGCCCAGATGAAAGCGGCGGGCGAGAACTGGTTTGGCATTTATGTCCTGCCTCAGGCGGTGCTACGCCTTAAGCAGGGGCTGGGGCGCCTATTGCGCAGTCGCGAAGATCGTGGCGTGATGGCTATTCTCGACAGTCGTCTCTACAGTAAGGGTTACGGAAAGCTCGTGCTGGACGCTCTGCCGCCAGCGCGCCGCACCTCCAGCATTAAAGAGGTTGATCGTTTCTTCAACGAAGAATAGTAATGGAGGGGTGGATAGGCAAATCGCTCTCTTGGAAGCAGACTCAACTCGACAGGTGATTTTTTATCAGATGTTAATGGCAGAGAGGCGCGTCGCTGCTATAATCTGTAATCTGCCATCTGCCAGAGCTATCTTCCTGTAAGGTAAGGGTAAGATGATAGGGCTGCGCAATTTTTGCTCGTGTCACAAGGTAGTTACCAACCAGGGTATTGCTATTCTGTGTGGTGCTAGTACTCCTATAAGTTTTTACCGACCCATCGCATTGATCTTCAGATAGGGCGGTTTGTTTAAACTGGTCCTTTCCGGATACCTGTGGACCAAGATCATTGTATGCCTGATCATAGTTGCGACTGACTATAGCTTGCATAAAATCACTGGCTAACGCAGTTGCACCGATGGTGTTAGTCACCGGCACAGATGCATTGCGCGTCTGGAAAAAATGGTAAACAGCGAAGACAAGGCCACAGACTAATAAACTCAATAGCACCAGGGTGATAAGTAGAACGCGTGCCCCTCGTTTTACGCCTCGACCCAGCTTTTTTGCTGTTGTGTTGAAATGCGATGATGATCCCACGCTAAAATCTGGAGGCACGTTCGTAGTGGGAGGAATAGCTTGATAAGCCTGTGGAGCATTCTTTCCAACGCCAGGCTCTCGTAATTGATTTTGTTGATAAGCCGGTGGAACAATATTCGGTCGATTTGCTACATACGCGTGCCGAGGTGGTATGGCTATTCCACCGCCAGTTGCAGCAATCACTGGCTCCTTGAACGAATAGGCTCGTTCCAACGCGTCAGCAAAGTCTTGCACACGGGCAAAGCGTTGATGTGGGTCTTTGGCCAATGCTCTTTGTATCACCAGTTGGACTGCATGAGGAATGGCTAAAGCGGCTTCATTCAACGGTGGTGGAGTCGCGGTGAGGTGTTGCGTCACAATCTCCATGTACGAGCCATTAAAGGGCTTCTGCCCACTGATCCATTCGTAGACAACGATTGCCAGCGCATACTGATCGCTGGCCGGACGCGGCTTGCCCTGGATTTGCTCTGGGGCCATGTAGGCCAGAGTACCCGTTACCATATTCTCTGTGCTCTGAGAGAGAGAGTTTTGTGCCACAAGTGCAATGCCAAAGTCACTGAGCAGCACATCGTTATTGCGCCCCAACAACATATTCTCTGGCTTCACATCACGGTGAATGAGTTTCTGATCATGGGCATACTGCAAGGCAGAGGCGATCTGTCGAACATAAGGTATAAAAATTGCCGATTGCAGTTGTGAACCCCTGGGATGCCGATCTCGCAAGGTGCCATTAGGGGCATAGTCCATCACCAGAAAAGGCACGCCATTTCCCACGTCAAAGTCGAGTACGCGGATGATATGAGGATGCACTAGGTGGGCGATGGTCAGTGCTTCAGTGCGGAATGGCTCGATATCCTCATTGGCCAATTGTGTATGCAGCACTTTGATCGCTGCCTCTGTCTTGAGGTGGATATGCTCTCCCAAATAGACATCGGCGAACCCACCATGTCCCAATAGACGTTTGAGCTGATAATTGCCCAGTTGTTGGCCCATGTATTCAGCCATGATTGAACTACGACTCTCCAGAATTATGCTATTACTCGTACTTACTGATCAAATTAACTGTATGTAAAAAAGAGTTACCTATTAAGTCACGTTCAAGACGGAGTAATAGATGCGCTGCCTGTCATTGTATCTTGCACTGGTCCACATCATGGAAAAGCAGGTATCCACTGCATGGATACCTGCTTTTGTGTACACGACTAATCAGGCAACTGTTTCTTCGGGCGTAGATACTGCTGGCGTTTCTGTCGTTTCTGGTCGTGTTGCTTCGGCGCGCTTTCTGCCTTTACGGCTGTAAAGCAATGTCCAGAGCATGATGGCGCCTAAGAAGCCGTAGAAAACAAAAGGCGAGATGATGAGGAATTGTGGAATGGTCAGCGTGAATACTAGAATAAAGCGTATGGTAGCTTCCAGCAGGAACCCTACGCCCCATACGACGGCGATCAAGCGCATAGAAAAGCGGAAGCCTGGAAATTGCCATAATGAGTTAAACCATGCCAGTTGTGCTGGAACATTGCCTGTGGCAAATTGGCGGGAAAAGTAAAAGCTTAGCGGACGTGGGAAGAGTAGCG
The DNA here is from genome assembly GCA_038209195.1 of Ktedonobacterales bacterium. GTDB lineage: Bacteria > Chloroflexota > Ktedonobacteria > Ktedonobacterales > Ktedonobacteraceae > JBBQXY01. Next base: position 6,865 of record JBBQXY010000172.1, read on the forward strand.
ACACGAGATAGGCCAGGCCAAATGCGGCGGTGAAGTACGACTCTCGAACCAGTAACAGGCGTGGACTCCCACCTAGCAGGATGAGAATGACGCTCACCGCTATACCGAGCAAGACGATTCCAGCGATAAAATCAACACGGCCTTTACGAAGGATACCCACAATAGCGTCGATCATCGGTGGGACGCCGCTGAGGACCAATGCCCAAAAGTCAGAGAGGTTGGTATAGCTTTTCAAGAGCAGGTAAATGATGTATGGAAGTACAGCATTAATAACGATACTGTAGGTGACACCAAGAATGACCGAAATCATTTTTGCTCTTTTTGCCGCGTTATTCGTGGATGGGGATGTGCTTGCCATAAGACATTCTCATTTCATTCATGATAGACTGACAATCCTTGTATGATAAAGCCTGGGAAACTCATTCACTTTCTTACTAGAGAATTATAGGGGAGATGAGTCCAAATTGTGAGTGCCAAAAGACATAAATTACGTTGTGACGCTATTACTTTTTCCCTTTTTTATGTTCATGTATCTCTCAATTGAAGATTGACCGAATACAGGGGCTAGACAAAGCCAGCCATAGGGGCTAAAATAGACAGTGCAGTACATGGCCCCTCTACACCGAACCTACTAAAGCCCCTTCTAGCCTTAAATCACGCCGCATACAATAGCACACCTCACCAATTTGACAGCGAAGTTGACAGCAGTTAATGAAAACTGCTGTCTAAAAAGTCATCCATCTTATCCATAGCATCCTTCTGCATCGACGGCAGTACATGAGAATACACATCCATCGTGATACTAATCGTGCTATGTCCAAGAAGTTCCTGCACCACTTTCGCGGGAACACCCATGCTGAGCAATAACGTTGCCGCGCTATGCCTAAGATCATGAAACCGTATCCGAGGTAAACCTATCTCTTTTAACAGTCTATAAAAACGTCTCAAGAGCGTTTGAGCAATCACGAAATCGCCATCATCATCTGGAAAAACAAGATCACGATCTATCCAACCCTTACCTACTGCTAGTCGCCTTTCTAACTGACTCACACGGTGTCGTCTCAGTGTCTCTACAACAAACTGAGGTAACACTATGGTACGCTTACTTTTTGCAGTTTTCGGCTCACTCTCAACAGAGCCGTGACCGTTCACGTAGGTCAGCGTCCGAGTTACCCGCAGTGTTCCTTTATCTAAATCCACATCCGACCAGCGAAGACCAAGTAACTCCCCTTCCCTCATACCCGTTGCAAGAGCCAGTGTCAATAAGCCCTCTAACCGATGCTCCCTAATCTTCTGCAACAAAAACCGAGCCTGCTCAGGTGTCAAAGGTTGTTTCTCCTGCTTTACTTGCCTTGGTACCTCAACATCATTGCACACGTTCATAGAGATCAGTTTAACACGCCTTGCATGCTCTAACGCCGTATGCAGAGTACCATGAATATTCTTTATCCTACTCGCAGTAGTTCCGCCCTTTAACTTTTTCGCATAAAAGGACTGAACCTGTTGTGCCGTGAGTTTCTGCAACTTGATATGGCCAAGTCCAGGGATGAGGTGCTTATGGGCAATAATGTAAGAGTTTCTATAGGTAGACAGGCGAACCGATGCCTTGTATGCATCCTCAAGCCAGTATTCCAGGAACTGCTTAACCGTTTGTTGCGGCCCCGTGGCAAGAATACCTTGAGCCAACTCATTCTGAACTATCCGACGCTTTTCTAAAGCTTCCTTTTCTGTCTTAAAGTAGTACTGTTTACGGCTATGATCTTCCAATGTGATCTCACATACCCAACGCCCGTCTTTCCTTTGAAACACTGTACCCTCACCAGGACGCCGAGACTGTTTCTTTCTTACCATGTGACCCCCTGACAAAAAAATGTCTCGCCACCGAACTACCAGTAGCGAGACAGCGACAATCTCTAAGCACAATGTTCCTCATGAGTTTTAAGCCATAGATGCAACGAGTCAGGATGCACACGCCGCACCCCACGCAGCAACATTGACGGTAAGCCCTCATGATAGATGTATCGATAGACCGTAGTACGACACACTCCTATCTGTATTGCAACATCAGCAATACTCAACAAGAGTGGTTGAGCAGTTGAAACTCTCTTACGCCGTCCCATAACCCACCTCCTTCGCCAATGTGGAAGACATTTGACTTCTAATGGCTTGCTATAGCACTACTATTCCACCTGAAACGCCCGTGCCACATGTTTCCAACACACCACACCATACGCATCCTGTATCAGGGTATGCACTAACATCACCACCGCAGGAAGTAGTCCCCGATGCGTAGCAGGAACATCCATCCATGCATCGACCTCTCCCCTTAACCACTCGTGGAGCGCATCAGCACAGGCATAAAGATTGGATGTTGATTGGAGCAATGCTTGTGCTGGTTCGTGAAAGTAGGGAATGGCGGTAATGCTCTGATGAAGTGTCCTGGTAAACGGATTATCACATCGTGTTTTCTGCCCTAGCAGCAGCTTCACTAGCATATCCCAATCAGCATATGCCAACGCCGCCCCAACCAAGTCCCAGACCAGCAAGCGTTCCTGTTCATCATAGCAAGTGTCACGGCCAGCAAAGCCCGTCACCCAGCCATTGACCGCCGTTTGTACCCATTGCTCTACCGCCAATCCAGCCGCTCTCTCATTGGATGCCCGCGCTACGAGATCACTGACTTCATTCATCACCTCTTGCTCATTGCTCAGATGCAGATGCACGAGCCAGGTGAACTTATTTTCCCAGCCGTTGTATTCCGCTAGTTCCATCGCATTCCTCACTTTCACCCTCGACTGTCCTCATGGTATTATTCATGCCAGAACGTGAAGCTATCTTTTCCATTGAGCGTACCCTGCCCAGAGCAGCCCGAAGACGATGATGAACAACAAAATCCACATCATAGGCCACCTTCTTTCTGTGCCACCAGCACATCATTTGGACACACGACAGGAACCATCTGACCATCTATCCAGACCAACGGCACCTCAACACTCACATCCCCTTCTCGCAAAAGCTCCACATCGACATGGAGCCAGCGTTCAATGGAACCATCAGCCGATTGGACTGCCACTCGTGCCACCCGTTTCTTGCCCTCACGTTCCATCAGCGACAGCACCGCTTGCTGAGACGTTGGAGCAAACACGACATCCGCACAGATTGGAAACAGTGACGGCCACCACCGCCATAAGGCCACTTCATAGGGTCGATAGGCATCACTCATCAGTCGTTTCCTCCTAATGGCAAGCCATGGTCATACGCCATATGCTCATACAAGCGTTGTTGCTCGAAGCGCACCCGCTTTTTCGCCACTTCCAAGGCGAAGGCCCGACTTCTGGCCCCCAGGTAGACCGGCGTGCGTTCACGCAACCAATGGATGATGTAGGTCAGATCAGCATCATTGCCCCGTGAGCCATCGCGACCCAGCCATGCCGCCATACTGGACAAGTAGCCCACTGCCGCCGCCGTCGCCCGTTGCAAGTTGGCTTGCCGCTTGCGTTCTCGTATCACATTGCCCTGATCTGGTCCCTCATCAGGCATGAGCGCGAAAGCCCGTTGCACCACTTGCCATACCAGATGCGTCAGCCAGCGTGAGCGGTTGCTATCGGTGCCAGGTACCACCAGGCGCAGCCACCCATCGGGCAAGCCATCCGCCCCACCATCGACATGACCCGTGGCATAGGCCCACAGGAACGAGATTCGTTCGGTGAGCGTGTAGGCATCTTCAATGCCGCAGAATTGCTCAGAGACACTGACTTCATGCAACACTTCCCGTTTAAAGCGGAACTCCACTCGCCACACCGTTGGTTGTGTCTCTTCATCCCAGCCGTTCATCGCCCACAGGTCATGAAACCACCATTTTTGACTCTGCTGACGTATCTCACGCGTTTTGTCATAGATCACGCAGGAGAGCGGCCCCCCTCGTGAAAAGAGGAAGCCAGAGCGATTGAGGCCGAAGGAGAAGTCTTCGATGTGTAAATCCGTCACCTCATACGTCCCTCGCTTGCGTGAGCGTGAGACGAATTCGCGCCGTTGGTCGATGGACTCCACATCCCAGCCAGCGACATCGGCACAGAGATGCACTTCGGAGACTTGCAGGTAGATGCATTCCCCAAAGAAGGCTACTAAGAACTCTTCCACCCGCACAATGGCGTCATCCAACGAGCAACACGCCCACAAGAATTCCGAGGAAAAACGCACTTGCGCCACGCAATTAAGCCGACCCATCGAGACCAGCAGGTTGAGATTGTCACAGCGCAGTAGCCACCGCCATTGTCCCTTGCCCGCACCGTTAGGATACATGTGCAGGTTCACGCCTTGAAACGTGTACGGCACGGGTATCGGTTCCTCCGCGATCACCGCCACTTGTTTCCAGGCATCTAACTGTTCTTTCAGAGCGTGCGGTAAATCGCGTTTACACGGCTTATGTTGACTGTCCCGATAGTAGACATTGAGTACCAGCGTATCCACACCACGCCCGACTAGCAGGGGTTGCATTGTTGTCGGCTCATTCGTTGTTGTCATCGCACACCTCACTTCCTTCCGTAGATGTCCTCATTCTCGCTTGCTTGCCATGTAGTTAGAAGGGCGCGTGTTACTTGTTCCGCGCCCAGGCTTGCTGGAGGGTTGTCGGCGGCAATCGGCGGCCCCAGGGGGCAAGCCGCCGCCGCTTCGCGTGCCGCCGACAACACGGCCAGCCACCATTCAGAAGACGGCACCCGAAAGGATGTGGTGCCAGAGGGTGCGACTATCCAGGTGATAGTAGTGCGAGAGGAAGTCAAAGAGGTTGCCACCCTGGTGTGCGGTGTAGCAGTACCAGCAGGAGCCAGTCGTCGAGCGCGGCGGATAGACCCGAAAGGAGGGGTGCGTGTCGCGACCGGAGCGGTGATGCTCACCGAACGGGCAGCAGCCCATCCCCCGATAGTCGAGAGAGACGTAGTGGCCGATCAAGGTCACAGCGTCCTGACTGAGGCACCAATCATGGATGGTCATCGTCGAGGGGGCGCGAGGGGGAAGCAGGACGGCGGTTGCTAACGATGTGTTTGTGGGTGTGGACAGCGCAGCGCGTGGGGCAAGCGCAGCCGTCAGCAGCGCGGTGGGGACCGCCACCCGTTCAGCCATAGCAAGCCATTGGAGGGTATCGGCCACTGAACCCGCCACTGGCACCAGTTGCCCATCCTCATCTGACCAGAGCAGGAAGGGATAGCGGCAGCCCGATTTCAGATGCAGCCCTAACGGCAAGCGAATCAGGGAACCATAGCCGCAGCCCTCATCTTGTTTGGGATAGAATTCGACTCCCGCTGGACAA